>QEVJ01000036.1 GCA_003576845.1 Planctomycetota bacterium | reverse complement strand
GCCTCGGCATGGAAGAATGCCGCGCGTGGACCAAAGAACCGATCTTGCGGACGTATCAAGTCCAAATGCTGGCGCTCTCACTGCTGCGGCTCGTACAATCCCGCCTGAACACGGCCTGCGGCGATCGTTGGTGGTCGCCGCCTCCGTGGAACCTGGACAAGAAACACGCGTCGATCCTCGACCTGCGCCGACTGTTCTGGAAACACCGCGCGAGGTTCTCGCAACTCTTGTCCAACCTGGACGACTTCGAAAAACCTCCGCAGACGAAATACCACACCGGCCAACAAACTGCGCGGGCGGGGTAAAGTGCTAAAAACTACTGCTTATGGGGACATTTCTAATGGCGCATTACACGGTTCGCGCCACAGCGGTTGCTCGAATCAAACCGCGAACTTACAATGCTTACCGAATACAAACGTCACGTCTTCCGGCGTTCGACGGCAGTTCTTCCGGCACCGCCGGCCAAGTTCTTCCCCTGTGCATTCGCCCCGGTTTTGCCCCTTTGGCCACGGACGTCGCGCCGCGGACAGGATCGGTTTGTCATGCTCGAGCGCCGGCCGCTTTTTCCCAACGTGATCGAGTTGAACCATCAGGCGGGGCACCGCATCGGGTGCTGCGTGTACCTGATCTACGACGGCCCGCAATGGCTGCTGGTCGACATCGGATACGAAGACACCGTCGACGAGGTCGTCGACCTCATTCGCGACATGGACTTCTCGCTGGCAAACTGCCAGACGATCATCGCCACGCACGCCGACGTCGACCACATTCAGGGCCTCGCGAAAGCCAAACAAGCCCTGCGAACCACCGTCACCGCCCACCCCAAAGCGGTCAAGGCCCTCGAAACGGGCGACCGCCTCCTGACCTTTGCCGAAATCTCCGCCCAGGATATCAGTCTTGACATGCCGCCCGTCAAAGTCGATCGCCAGGTGAACGACGGCGACACGATTCAAGTCGGCAATCTCGCCCTCGAAGTCTGGCACACGCCCGGCCATACCGACAGCCAACTGGCCTTTCGCCTGGGCAAATTGCTCTTGAGCGGCGACAATTTGTTCCGCGACGGATGCGTCGGCGCGATCGACGCCCACCACGGCAGCGACCTGGCCGACTTCCTCAAATCGCTCGAACGGATCAAGGCATCCGACGTCGAGTGGCTCTTGCCCAGCCACGGCCCGCCGTTCCGTAAGGACAACGCCCTGGTCCAAAAGACGGTCGACCGCATGAAAACCTACCTGCACATGGCGGACTTCGGCACGTGCGCCATCGACTGGCCGCTCATGGACGAGTGGGACCGCGATCTGGCGGAAGGACGCATGCCGGAATAGCCGGATTCAGGATTCAGGATTGAATGGCACTCGGTTAGTCATAACTTTCTTCGCAGAACTGACCTAGACAAAAAGGGCCTCGCTTGTGCATGAGATGGGTTAGGAAGCAACCACCACATCGCAAGGAGGCCCAAGGATGGGACAGTTTAATGGTTCGTCGTCTTGGCGCCAGGTGGAGGAATTTCGGCGGCAGTTTGCACAGGCGGACGGGTTGCCGTTTTCCGAGGTGCTGTCGCAGCAATGCATTCAGGATGCATGGCAGGCCGAAGGTTGTTCGTTTCGCGAGAGGGTGTATTCGCCGTGGGTAACGTTGTGGATGTTCCTGTCGCAAGTGCTCACGGCCGACGGCTCGTGCCGGTTGGCGGTGGCAGCATTGCTGGCGTGGCGATTGTCTCGCGGCATGCGGGCGTGCTCCGCCGAAACGAACAGCTATTGCGAAGCGCGGGCCCGGCTGCCGGAAGCGTGCTTGCAACGTCTCGTGCGGCAGACGGGCGGAGAATTGCATCAGCAAGCCAAGCCAGAGCGGCAATGGCACGGCCGGTCCGTCAAGGTATTCGATGGTTCGACGTTGACGCTGCCCGACACGCCGGAAAATCAACAGGCCTATCCGCAACATCCGAAACAACTGCCGGGCGTCGGCTTTCCGATCATGCGGATCGCGGCGGTGTTCAGTCTGGCGGTCGGCGCGGTGCTCGATGCGGCGTTCTGCCGTTACGCCGGCAAATGGCAGAGCGAATTGGGACTGCTGCGGCAAATGTTGTCGGCGTTTTTGCCCGGCGACGTCCTGCTGTCCGATCGTTTTTTGTGTTCGTGGTTAGAGATCGCGTTGCTGCAAAAACAAGGCGTCGATGTCGTATCCCGCTTGCATCAAGGCCGCCGCGCCGACTTTCGCCGCGGACGGCGGTTGGGCCGCGACGATCATCTCGTCGAATGGCCCAAGCCGCGGAAGCCGGACTGGATCGACGAAGCCACGTACGCTGCGCTGCCCGACATACTGAGGATGCGCGAAGTGCGGCTCGTCGGCACGCGGCCGGGCTTTCGCACGCAGGTCGTGATCGTCGCCACGACGTTGCTCGACGACGAGGAGTTTTCCGCGGGCGAACTGACGGAGTTGTATCGGCTGCGTTGGCACGCGGAACTCGATTTGCGGTCGCTCAAGCAGAGCATGCATCTGGACGATTTGCGTTGCAAGACGCCGGATATGGTGCATCGCGAAATCTGGACGCACCTGCTGGCATACAACTTGATTCGCACAGTCATGGCCCAGGCCGCTGCGAAACACGATATCGCGCCGCGCACGATCAGCTTCAACGGAACGATTCAAACGCTGCTGGCGTTTCAGCCCAAGTTCGCCGATGGTCACCGCCATGACTTCCATCGCCTTCACGCCGCGTTGTTGGACGCTATCGCCACGCACCGCGTCGGCAACCGACCCGATCGCATCGAACCCCGAACCCGAAAACGCCGCCCCAAAGCCTACCCGCTCCTCATGGAGCCGCGCCACATTGCCCGAAAACGTTTGCTCATAAGCCATAACGACTAAACCGAGTGCCATTCGATTCAGGATTCGGGATTCGGGGTCAACAGATTGGAAATCGCGTCACATCGACGCCAATCTCAGATTTCAAATCTCAGATTATCTCAGATTTCGAATTCTCAAATCTCTCCGCATATCTCCGAACTCGACGATGCAAACGCGCCGCTTCCGTTCCCACCTTCCTACCATATCCGCGTCCGAATTTCCACAAAGATTTTTACACCCGCCCCCCCAAAAAAGCCGCCACGACGGCGTTGCGTCCTCCTGCCCACCCTCCACCGTCCACCGCTCACTCCCCGGCATCACCCGTTCGCCGACCGGTGAAAATGCACGTGCCGCCATTGCCCGGACGTGCGCCGCCAGACGCGGGTTTCTTCGCAGCGTCCCGTCTGCGGATGCCCCGCCGCGTCGAGCGATTGGGTGAGCCGCACGTAACACACCACGGCCATCTCGCCCGCCAGATGCACTTGCGGCGCGCACATCGTCGTGTGCCTCGGCGCGGCCGGTTTGCCCAAGTCGAAATAGAACTTGTGAAACGCCAGCCCGGCGACCAGTTCGCCCCGCGCCTCCGGCTCGAAGCAGGTGATGTCGCTCTCGCACAGCGACGCATACGTGCTCCAATCGCCGGCGGCGATCGCTTCGAGCAACCGCTGGTTCGCGGCGAGAACTTCGGCAATGAGCGCGTCGTGCGAAGGAACGGACATCGAGCTAGACCTTAATTGGGGTGTTCGCGGGTTCGCAAAGCGGCGAACGTACCGCGCCCACCTCAACCGCCGCAATCGGCGCGCGCACCCGCCATTCGTGCGCGATGTCCCTCATCGCCAACGCATGATCGAACGCGATCGTGCCGCGCGGAAAACGCAGCGGATCGTCGAAGAAGCTCACGGCAAGCTCGCCTATGGCGAACGGCGACGCCTTCCAAGCCGGCACGCACAGCTCCAAACACTCGAACTCTCGCCGCTGCGGATGCCACGAGTACCCGACGCTCCCCGCTGCAAAGAAAGCCGATGCCACCTCGCCCGACGCGAAGATCGAGTCGCCCGGCCACGTGTCCGTGCATCGCCCGCGAACCGCAATTGCAAACCCGTCCTCGGCCCGCACGGAAACGGCGACTTCGCCCGCCGCCTCCCGCGACGCAACCCGCGCCTGCCGATGAACGCCGGGAAACAGGCGTCCGCCGGCAAACGCCGCCAGTCGCGAACCCGTATACCGGCCCAGCACGAACACGCCCGAGCGAACTCCCGCGGGCGTGTCCCGTTCCGCCGCGATCCGCACCGCCGCATTCTCGAAACCCAAGCTGACCCACCCCGGCAACCCCGTCGGCCGAACCCGCGCCAGGCGGATCAAACACACGCCTGCGATCGCCCGCCCCGCGTAAAGCTGCGGCCGAAACGGTGACGGCAACAACCCCGCCGCCACGTCCGCATCCACGCGATAGTTCACCAGAATCCGGCGAACGATCGTCCCCCGCAACACGGGCATCGCCCGCGACAAAGCTGAACTCATGGCGTTCTCCCGGAAAGACAATAAACCGGTTTCGGAGTACGAACCGCAGCGGCTGCCGCGCGATTAACGGTTCGCCCCTTGCGTCGCCGTTCGGGGTTGGACGCCACTGCCGACTTGACCAGCAGCGGGAGCATAATGCGAGCAGATTCCGAAGCTCAAACGGCGGTCGCGGAACGTCAATTGCTCGCACGTCTCGCCGTTACATCGCCCTGACGCGAAGTCCAAACTTCCCAATGCGTCGAAGCGGAGGCCAGTCAAATGGCAGCAATGAACGGAGCGGCCGCAGGACTACTTGCCACGATTCCGATGACCGCATTGATGGAAGCGACCTGGGAACAGTTGCCGCCCAAGGAACAGTATCCGCTTCCGCCACGGCAGATCACCGGCGAGGTCGGCCGCGCCGTCGGAGTGTGGCAGCACCTTCCCGAGCCGGCGAAGGAGGCGACCACGCTCCTCAGTCACTTCTCGTACGGCGCCGCCGCAGGCGGGCTTTACGAAGAGCTTGTCCCCCGCCAGGCGCGAAATGCTTGGACCGGCGCCGCCTACGGCCTCGGCATTTGGACGGCGAGCTATCTCGGCTTGATGCCCGCGCTGGGCATTCTTCGGCCCGCGACGCGCCATCCCCCGCGCCGCAATGCCCTAATGATCGCCGCGCACCTGGTCTGGGGCGGCGTCCTCGGCAGCTTGACGCGAGATCCGCACGCGACATAGTACGAGAGACCGGCGTACCGCATCGCATCACGTGCCCGCCTCGACGGGGAATTGCGACGTCTCCCACTCCTCCATTCCGCCCTCGAACTCGTACACGTTCGTAAAGCCGGCCGCTTCCAGTTTCTGGGCAGCCTGGGTAGACGAGTCGCACGACGGCCCGCCGCAATACACGACGATCGGATCGCTCTTGCTGGGCGTCATTTTCTCCACCCGCTCGACGAAGTCCGGGCGGTCCTGCGGCGCGCTCAGCGAATGCGGAATGTGCTTCGCGCGAAACGCGTCTTCCGATAGCGTGTTGACCACCGTCATGCCTTCGCTCGCGGCGAGTTGCGCATTGAGCGCCTCTGCGTTGATCGTTCTCATGGCGAGCTCTCCTTCTACTTGAAACGCTGGGCGATTTTGCGACCGCCGTGTCATTTTGCGGATGTTTCCCCGAACGCGAATGCCGCCCTCCACGCCGGCGGCGGCTCGTTGCAATTGGTAGGAATTACGGCGAACATCAAAAGCAGCAGGGCGACCAGGAGGTGGTTCTGTTCAGCCGGCGGCACGGGCCAAGCAGCGTTCGCCCTGACGTAGCTCCACGCAGCCAGCGCGAGGGACACCGCGAGCGTGCCGACATGCGCGTACCGCAGGCGACGATGATGCGCCGCCGCGCTAAAGGCCATGACCGCCGCTCCCGCGCCAACGTCGATCGACCAGTTCGCGGTCTGCTCCGCCGAGTAGCGAAACACGAACGGACTGATCGCCAGCCAGCATGCCAGCATGAACTCAACGACTCGGGGCCACATGCGCTCCCTCCCATCGGTGCTGCGCGCCGCCGGGGACCGCGGCCGAGGGCAATCTTCCCGCGACCAACACCGGCCGACCCACGAGCGCGTCCCATACCGCCCGTCGCGATCCGCTCGCGAGCCAGACGGCCCGCAGGTATACGAGCGACGACCACACTTCGTCGTAGGCCGCATACACGAGCACCAGCGAAATCGCCGCCGACACGATGCACAGAAAGCACCACGAACCGACGACCAGCCCCTGGAGCGCCACGAGCACCGCGCCCACGATCCCGAGCGGAATCACATCGATGCCGAATAGAATCACGAGCCAGGGTCGCGTCTGCCAACGCCGCGTCGAGCCAGCCAGGCCGAATACGGCGTCGCCCAAGTAGGCGAACGCTCCGAAGATCGCGTCCGGCACCCGAAACCACCGGTACATGCGATGCGAAACGTCGGAGTCGAGCACGCGGCGCGACTGCTCGCCGAAGATCGGATCCCAGACGTCGTCGATCAGTCGCCACTGGTACAGTCCCATGTACGACGCAACCAGAAAACCGGCCGTCGCGAGCAGGCATATCGGCACGCGCTGCCGCCACGACGAAGGGTTGTAATCCCACGGCGGCGCAGGTGCGCCGAGATCGAGGACGGGAAGTTTGGGCATCGAACCGGACATCGTTGACAACTCCCGGGTCGATCCTGCACGACCCACAACCCTGGCTCGTAGCGGAATAACCAAACTGCCCACTGCCCACTACCCACCGCCGGTAAACCGCAACGTCAATCCGCAACGCCCGCCGGAACCGGCAATCCGTTCACGCGATACCACCGGTCCGGATCGGCGAGCAGCGATCGCACGATGACCGGCAGCGTCTCGCGGAGCAAATGTTTCGGTTCCCAGCCGAGCCAGTGTTTGGCTTTCTTGATGTCGACGGGGTAATGCGCGTCGGCGATGTCGATCATCCACGGCTTGATGAAAGGTCTGTCGCCTTCGCTGGCCAATTTGTCTTTGGCCCAAGCGCCGGCCTTGGCGACGAACTTGGGAATCCGCACCGTCGACCATGCCTTGCCGTAGATGATCTCGCCGATCATGTTCTGGAGCTCGCCATAACTCAGCACCTCCCGCTCGCCGAGCAAGAACACTTCATAGTCGCCGTATTCGCGCCGCTTCTCGACCAGCCTCTCCAGCGAATCGACCGCGTCGCGGAGGTGAATGAACGACTGTCCGTGATCCACGTCGCCCGGAAACAGATGGCTTTCGAGGCTCCGTTCGTAAATCCGGGCAATCTGGTGCACCAGCGGCGGCGAATGGCCGTCCGCGTCGTACACGCCTGCCAGCCGGGCGATGGCGACGGGAAGCCCTCCCCGCTCGATCCGTATCGCCTCTTCGGCCGCAAGTTTGGACTTAGGGTAGTCCCAGTCGGCCTCGGTCGGCGACGCTTCGTCGATTGTCTGCCCCAGTTCGACGGGCCGCATCACGAGCAGGCTGCTCGCGAAGATGAACCGTTCGACGCGATCGAATCCAGCCAGCGCTCGCAGCAGCCGCCGCGTGCCCTGAACCGTCAGCGCGTCGTAAAGCGGACTGGGTTCGCCCGAAAAGTCGTAGTGCGCCGCCAAATGGACGACCGCCGCGATCCGATCCCCATACCGCGTGTGAATCGCGTCGAACGCGGCACTCACGTCGCCCTCGTCGGTAAGATCGCACGCCAACCAGTCGACATGGGAAACTGCGGACAGCTCCTTCGGCAACTCGGCCACGTCGAGCACCGCGACGCGGTAGCGCTCGGCAAGCCGCCTCACGAGGGGCGCTCCGATGAGCCCGCTCCCGCCCGTGACCACCACAAGCGGCAACCGCTTGGGCTCGCTTTGCACGGCCTCCGGCGCCGCGGCCGCGTGCCTTTGTCGTTCGAGTTCCGTACTCGGGTTAGCGTTCATGACAACAACGTCCTTTCTCTGCGACAACTCGCACCGCCGCTTAATTCGCGTGTTCGCTCCGAATGCGGCGCCGTGGTGAACGTCCTGACTTTTTTTCGACGAAAGAACCCCGCACCGATGCCTCTCGGCTCTGCGGTGCGGGGGCCATCGCGCGGGCGAGCACGCTTTGGCGGAGAACAAGCGTCGCAAGGCGTGTGCCGCGCGGGTCGTTGACTTGCGGCCAATAACCCACCTTGCCGGCGCGCGGAACGTCGTGCCCCCGGGACTCCGAGGCTCCGCAAAAAAAGCGTCGGCCGCGCTCAGCACGACCGACGCTGCCGGCAGATTCCACGACACCGCTACCAGAAGATTCTCAGCGGGCCGACTCGCACCGTGCCGCCGTCGCCGTAGTCGCGATAACCGAACCGCGGCGTCCCGTAGTACCGGCCGAAGTAGTAATCGTCGTGGTACGGCCGGCTGTAATAGTAGTTGTAGTAAGGCCGGTAGTATCCGCCGTACCAGCGGTCGTAGTCGCGCCAGTGCCGCTGATACCTACCGTGCCTCCCATCCCAATCGCGGTCGGCCCGCGCCTCGCCACCCACCTCGCCGCCGGCGATCGCGAAACCGATCGCCAAGACGGCCATCGTCAATAAACGTTTCATCGCGTATCTCCTTTCGGTATTCGAATGTGCGACCGCGTCGCTTTCGAGCAAAACATGGATCGTCCCTCTACCGCGCGGCGCGGATCACTCCGATTCGCTCTTTTCTTTCTTCAGCGATTCCACCTCGCTGCGCAGCTCGCGCACTTCGCGGAGCGTCTCGAGCAGCAGCTCTTCCATCCGCTTGCTGCATTCGGCCATCCGCCGCTCGTGCTCCATCCGCATCATGTATTCCGGAATCGAGTATAACGGGTTATCGTCGGTCCCAGCGCGGCCATACTCGTCGACGATATAGTCGCTCCGCGACGCGAGCTTCACCTTCACGTCTTGGGGCTCGTCCTCGTCCGCGCTCTTGACCGACAACGCGACTTCCTCGCCCGGCTTCTTGTTCTGGATGTACTCCGTCATTTCCTGAGCCGACGCGAATTCGCGATCGTCCACGGACACGATCTTGTCGCCGGCCCGTAACCCGGCAACGGCCGCCGGACTCGTCGGGTAGACGAGCATGATCTCGGCGGCCTTGTCTTTGTCCTTCTTTTCGCTGTCTGCCTTTTCGTCGTCCGCCTTTTCGTCCGATTCTTTGTCCGAAGCGTCCTCGCCGCGCGCCGGCTCGGTCATGAGCGCGACGCCCAGCCAGCCCGTGTCGCGGCGAACTTCTCCGGCGCCGCTAGGACGGAAATCGCCGTCGCGAGCAGCGGCAAGTGTTGCCCACGCCCGCAAGCGTTCGCCGTTCCGCCACACGACCAGGTCGACTTGTTCGCCTTGGCGCAACTGCGAGACGATCTGGGAAACCTCGCGCGGCTCGTCGATACGCTGCCCGTCGACCGACGCCAGATAATCGCCCCGCCGGACGCCGGCTTTCGCCGCTGGCCCGTTGGGATCGACGTCGACGACTTGCACGCCGTCCTCCACGGCCCGCACGTAAACGCCCAACTCGACCGGCGAACGGTTCCGGCTCGCCCGCCGTTCGTCGAACGTGGACGCCCGGTCGCGTTCGTCGAACTGGGATTGCCGGCGATCGAACTGGCGATCAAATCGGCGATCGGCTTGGCGGTCGGTTTGACGATACGCGTCCGCCGTTTCGCCGCGTGCTTCGTCCTCGAACCGGCGTTCCGGCGCTTCGCCTTCGCGCGTTTGATCGCTTCGATCCCGAGCATCCGCATCGCGGCGCTCTGCATCGCGCCGTTGAGCATCAGTTTGTTCGGCATCGGCTCGCCCGGCGTCGGCTCGTTCGCCGCGGCGATCGTTTCGCTGCGCTTCCGCTTCTTCCTCCTGAGCGAGCAAGACCCCGCCGGTCTGCATACTCGCCAACCCGCACACTACGACCGCCATGGTCGCGGCGCGCGCCCACCAATCGAACGGAATAGACATGGCAATTGCTCCCTTCATCGTGGATCCAGGTCGATAAGCCGACCGCGTCGGCGTCTCCGTCATACTGGCCTTTTTCGCAAAGCGTGCGCCGCGCGAACGCCGAGGCCGCGAGGACCTTTCGGAAACCTCCCGCGCGCGAGCGAGGCCGACCGGCGAAGCGCTTTTCGCCAGTCCCATCCAAGGGTGGTTACTCACGGCCGCTCCGCTCGCTGGCCGAATGCGCGCCACTCTGGATTCGCCGCGCCTAAACAGCCATCCGCGAAGCAAACCCGGCGATTCCGCTCGTGCACCGACTACCGGCGAACTGCGGCCAGCGCCGCGCTCACCTGATGCTCGCTCTCGACCTCCGGCGCGGTCGTCAAATCGCGAAAGTCGCCGCGCAACGCCTTGAGGGCCATGCGCTCTTCGTTGATTTCGCTCATCGTCCGCACGCCAAGGCCCCGCAGCACGGGAACCGGCGGACACCAGCCTTGCAGCGCGTGTTGCAGAAAAAAGCCCTGAACGGCCACCGGCAGCACGAGCCAGCCTCGCCTTCCGCTTGCCACGCCCATGAACAAGCCGAACAGCGTCAGCGAAGGCGCGAGCGTCTCGACCCATCGCTCGACATCCCATTCGCGGTCCAACTCGGCGAGCCGCTGGTCGATCGCCTCGTCGCCAGCCGTAGCGAAACGGGCGACGTTGGCCTGGGTTTGCCGCCGGATGCGCTCGTTGGCTTCGTCCGACGTGTTCCGTGCGACGCGTTCCGCGTTCGTGGAAATCATGTGTCTATCCTCCGATCGATCCGGTGTTGGATGGAGAAGCCGTAGCTCCACCAGCTATGCACACTTCGTTCCAACAGCGTGCATCGAGACGCTCCTCGTTTCACCCCATGCGGTCATCGCCGTCCGGCCGCTTTCGATGCCGTGGTCAGGTCGGCCACGAGTTCGTCGAGCATCTCGGCCCGCGCGGCCGAGGTGGGCGCCCGCAGAATCGCCGCGGGGTGCCACGAAGCCAGCGCTGCAACCGGCCAATCCACGCCGGCCGCGACGTTGCCAACGACCTCGCCGCGCTGCCTCGTTAACCGAAACTGCTTGCCGAGCAATGTCTGCGCCGCGGTGGCGCCCAGGCACACGACGAACTGCGGGCGAATAGCGAGCAGTTCCGCGTCGATCCATGCCCGACACGCGACGATTTCGACCTGTCGGGGTTTCTTGTGGAGCCGCCGCTTGCCGCGCTCGTCGAAGCTGAAATGCTTCACGACGTTGGTGACATAGACCTCTTCTCGGTCGACGTTCGCCTCGTTCAACGCCCTGTCGAGCAGCTTTCCGGCCCGACCGACGAACGGCCTGCCCTGGCGGTCCTCCTCGTCGCCCGGCGTCTCGCCGACCAGCACGATCCGGGCGTCCGGCGGCCCTTCGCCGAACACCGTTTGGGTCGCCCGGACATACAAATCGCATCCCCGACAACCGACCGCCGCGCGGCGGAGCGCCGATAGAGAGAACCTTGCCGGCAAATAGTCGGCGGCGGAGCGCGTTGCTGACGTCTTGCGAGCCAAAGGCGCACCAGGATCATGCCGCGGTCGTGCCGCCGCCGAGCAACGTCATCACCTCGCCCGTGATGTACCCCGAGTCGGCGTTCGACGCGAAGAAAACGTAGGCCGGCGCGATCTCCTCCGGCTGAGCGGGCCTGCCCAGCGGCGTGTCTTCTCCGAACGACTCAGTTTCCTCCGGCGACCGCTCCGCAGGGTTGAGCGGCGTCCAGACCGGTCCGGGCGCGACGCAATTGACGCGAATTCCCCGCTCGACCAGGTTTTGCGCCAGCGCCTTCGTAAACGCATTGATCGCGCCCTTCGTCGCCGAATAGTCGATCAGATTCGACGAGCCTTCCAGGCCCGTGATCGAACCCGTGTTAATAATCGTCGCGCCCGGCTTGAGATGCGCGAGCGCCGCTTTCACGACGTAAAAATAACCGTAGATGTTCGTTCGGAACGTGTGGTCCCACTGTTCGAGCGAGATGTCTTCGATCCGTTTCTGGTGCTTCTGAAACGCCGCGTTATTGACGAGCGTATTGAGGCGGCCGAACCGGCGCACCGTTTCCTCGACGGCGAAGCGGCAAAACTCCGCGTCCCTTAAATCACCCTCCACCGCAAGTGCCCGGCGGTTCTGCCGCTCGATCGCCCGCACGGTCTCTCCAGCGTCGGCCGCTTCCGAAGGTAGATGCGTGAACGCGACGTCGGCGCCTTCGCGGGCAAAGAGCACGGCCACGCTTCGCCCGATTCCCGAGTCGCCGCCGGTGATCAACGCCACGCTGTCGCGCAACTTGCCCGCGGCAAGATACTCGGGCGCTTTATAGAGCGGCCGCGGGTCCATCGCATGCTCGTTGCCCGGCGGAGCGCCGGTGTCCTGCGGCGGAAAGGGCGGCTTGGGATAGTCGACGGTCGCCATCGTGCTTCCTCGATTGAACAAAAGAAGATCGAATCCCCGCCGTCGGCTTGCTTGCATTTTTCGCGCCGGCCGCACCGGCGTCCGCGGCGGCTCGTCCTTGGGTACCGGGATTGCAGGCCCGTGTATCGAACCGCCGGCCGACGTGCGTCCTGGCGAATCCGTACACCGAACCGTTAGAGGTAAGGAGAAACGCCATGCTCATCCGCGAAATCATGTCTCAGAACGTCGTCTGCATTCCGCCCGACTCACCGCTCGCCGAGGCGGCCAGCCAGATGCGGACCATGAATGTCGGCTCGTTGCCCGTCTGCGAGAACGATCGGCTCGTCGGCATCGTGACTGACCGCGACATAACCGTCCGGGCGACCGCCGAGTGTTGCGACCCGAACGAAACGACCGTGCGGGACGTCATGACCCCGACGATCGTTTATGCTTTCGATGACCAGCCGGTGGAAGCCGCCTCGCAACTGATGAAAGAGCACCAGATCCGGCGAATCGCCGTGCTCAATCGCGACAAGCGCCTGGTGGGCATCGTCGCGCTCGGCGATATCGCGATCGATGCGCCCGAGGAACTGACCGGCGAAACATTGGAAGCGATTTCCGAACCCGCCATCAGCGGCACGTGATCGCGCACGCCGACAGCCGAATGTGCAGCGGCCGATTCGTAGCCAGGTTGAGCGAAATGCGACCGTGGTTCGCCGAGCGGCCCGCACGGCGAGCCATGGCGTAGGTCACGCCAAGCGGCGTTGGACTTCCGCCATCCTCCCAAACACCAACCCGCGCCGGCCTGACAAAACACGCGCGCCATCGGCGAGGCTCTCTGGCGCGCGATAATAACCAACGCCGCATAGACGCGGCTCACGCGGTTCGATAGAAGAGTAATTGGGCCCGATCTGTTCCTCGGCCGACTGAGGTCCCGGATGATCTTGCGAACGCTCTTCGGCGAAACCTGCGAGTCCTTTCTCGAATCGCATTTCCTGATCGCCCCGTTCGCCAGGCCGGGCGGTTGCCGCGCTTATTGCCGAGCGCTCGGCCAAGACGAACTGATTCGCGCGTTCGATGGCGATAATCTCGACATCGTCGTCGGGCGCGACGGCCAGCCTTGGCACGATGCTGTGCCGCCGAAGAACCTCGACGAAGCAAGGAACGTGCTAGCGCACGGCGGCACGCTCTGCGTTCGCCATGCCGAGCGCCACGCACCCGCGATTGCGACGCTGGCGGACGAGTTTCGCCGCGATCTGCAGGCCCCCGTCGACGTCCATTTGCACTGGACGCCGCCGATGAAGTCCGGATTCGGCTGGCACTACGACGCCGAGGACGTGTTCGTGCTGCAAATCGCCGGCTCGAAGGAATGGTGGCTCCGTAAGAACACGGTGAATCCGTGGCCGCTCATGGAGAACCTGCCCAACGACATGCAGTACGAACGCGAGGTCATGCCCGCCATGCGCTGCCTGCTCGGGCCCGGTGACGTGCTCTACGTGCCGCACGGCTACTGGCATCGGACGATGGCCGGCGAGACGTCGCTATCGCTTTCCGTTGGGATGAAGCAGCCGACAGCGCTTGACTTGCTCGACTTCGTTCGCCAGCGGCTGAGCGACTCGCTGCGCTGGCGACAGAGGTTGCCGTATTGCACGGATAGCGGCCGCGAAGGCCAACAGAAATGGCAGGCGATGCGCGACGGCTTGGGTCGAGACATCGCTCGGGCGCTCGCCGACCCACCGACGCTCGCCGCCTTCTGGCCGCACTGGTCCGCATCCGGAGCACCCGATATGCCGCGCGGCAGTTCCGATCGCCAGGTACAGAGTTTGCACGTTCCGCCGGCATGATTCCGCATCGACCATCGTCCGACTCAACGCCCAGTTTTGGCGCCGAACGCGAGGAACGCCTGCCGCAACTCATCGGCGGCAAACCGGGCGAGTCGGCGGCCATGCTCCTGCCACAGATTCCGGACGGCGGCGAAGCGGTCCTTTCGGGACAACCGCGCGATCTGGCCGGCGAACGCACCGGTACCCCGGCCGACAGCGACGCCGCTGGCGTTGCCTCTCCCGGCGAACTCTCGTAGTCTGGTAGGTCAGGCCAAGCGGCGCACGACTCACCAATCGGAAATAGCCCACATCGCGCCGGCCTGACGAACACACTCGCACTTGAGCGCGCGATCGACTCCTACACTCGCCGCCTCTTCGACGCTTTCGTCAAGGGCATCCAGCGCGCACGTCTACGTACGATCGGCCACATGCGTCGCCCCCACGTGCCGAGCGCAGTGGGCACAGCAGAAAACTTCTCCGGCTTCTTCGAGTCCGTGGCCAATGATCCGGCAGCCGCAATGGGCACACGTAGGCGCCAACGCGTTGATGGCACACTCGAACGAATCGAAAACGTGCCGCTCGCCGCCTTGAACGACCGTGAACGCTTTGTCGTAATCGTTGCCGCAAAGCTCGCAAATCGGCATTGTTAAGACTCCTGTAACGGTGGCTTGACTTACTGCATTTCGATCGCCGCGCCATTAGGACCGGACAATACGTTTGCAACTTACGTTCCCGGCGCCGCAGTCGCGGGGAGCAAAATGCCGGCACCGCAATTGCACTCGTGACTGCGCCGATTCGAGTCTCGGCGTCTCCTATCCGACCGGGATCCCAAGCATGTCGCGCGACGACGGCTCAACGCAGGCACTCGATAGCCCTGCCAACGAACGGATCCGACGCTGGGAGTGGTTGAGCGAGCGCATCGGTTGGCTAGCGATGATCGCCATTCTCGCCGCCGCCTGCTTGGGATTGCTGGGCAAGGGACCGGTCAGCAAGCGGTCGCTGGCGACGGAAGACGGCGTCGTCCGCGTTGCGTTCGACGCGGTTGCTCGACGCGACGCCCCCCACGAAGTTCGATTCGGCATTCGCCGGGCAACCGCCGCAGAGCCGCTCAGGCTCGCGGTGTGTCGGACTTTTCTGCAGAACGTCGCCGACGTCGAGTGGACGCCGCCGCCGCGGGCCGTTTCGGCGACCCCCGACGCCATCGCCTACGAGTTTCGCGCGACCTCGACGGATTGCGAGCTGACCCTTCGCTACCGGCATCGATCGTGGGGCCGTCAACACTGCGACGTCCATGTTGCGAATGGCGCATCGTTGACGCTATCGCAAGTCGTCTTACCATAGCGAGGAGACGCGTCGTGGAATCCGTCGTCCGCGCGGCCGTGGTTTACGCCTTCCTGCTGGTCGTCTTTCGCCTGGCCGGAAAGCGAACTTTGTCGGAAGCCACGACGTTCGACCTCGTACTCTTGCTGATCATCAGCGAAACCACGCAACACGCGATGGTGGGCGACGACCACTCGCTGGTCAACGCCGGCGTCCTGATCCTGACGCTGGTCGGCTTGGATATCGCGCTCTCGATTGCGAAACACCACTTGCCGGGGCTCGACCCGATCCTCGATGGGACGGCCGTCATCGTCGTGCGGAACGGCAAGCTCGTGCAACCGGTGGCCGACCGCGAACGGGTCGACGTGCAAGACATTCTCGAAGCCGCACGCTGTCAGGCGCTTATCGAGCGGCTCGATCAGATCAAGTTGGCGGTCATCGAGCGGAGCGGGAATATCAGCATCCTGCCGTTCGTGGCGCGGGAAAGCGGGCCGCCGGATGGAAGCTAAAGCGATTGCTTGTGGGTTCGAACATGGCGCGTCGCGAGCATCGTTTGCGTGCAACCGCGCACGATACACCGGTCCGCCGGACGATTACGCAAGCGCGGGGCATTGCTCGAGTACGATCGGGCCGCGGCTTTCGGTACGTGCGCCACGATGGGCGACCGCTCAAGCAAGCCGGCGCATTGAAGCGCATTCGCGCGCTGGCCATTCCGCCTGCGTGGCGCGACGTGTGGATTTCCGCCGACCCCAAGGCCCCGCTGCAGGCCACCGGCCGCGACGCGCGCGGGCGCAAGCAGTACCTTTACCATCCGGACTGGCGCCGCGTGCGCGAACACGCGAAATTCGGCCGACTCTCGCGGTTTCCGCGCATCCTCGAAAAAGTGCGGCGAGCCGTCCGCCGCGATCTGGCGCGCCGCGTGGGCGACAAGCGACAGGTACTGGCGGCGGTCGTCCGGTTGCTCGAAACGACGCTGGCGCGCGTCGGCAGTTCCGAGTACGCGCGGCACAACGGATCCTTCGGCCTGACGACCCTCCGCAACCATCACGCAACGGTCGCGGGAAGCGAGGTGCAGCTCTGGTTCGCGGGCAAGAGCGGCAAGCGACACGACCTTGCCGTGGAGAGCCCAAGAGTCGCCCGAACGGTCCGCGCCTGCCAGCGACTGCCGGGCGAGCTATTCGTGTGGGTCGACTCCACGGGCCGGAGCCACGACGTCACGTCGGCGGACGTGAATACTTACCTGCGCGAGGTCTCCGGGGACGACCTGACGGCGAAAGACTTGCGAACCTGGGCGGGGACGCTGTTAGCCGTCCACTTTTTACGCGGACGGGCGCCAGCGGGCGGCGCGAGCCGGCGCGATGTGTCGGCCGTCGTGCGACTCGTGGCCGATCGCCTGCACAATACGCCCGCCGTGTGCCGAAAGTCGTACATTCATCCACGCGTCATCGATGTCTTTCGGCGCCCCGCGGACGATGCCGCCGCCAGCAGGCCGACGTTTCCGGGGCGTCTCAGCGACGAACAGGTGCTGGAGAGAATCCTGGCTTCCCAGCGCGGCGTAGGGCCGCAACCAAAGTTACGGTTGAGTGGGCAGTGAACAGTGGACAGTTTGGGCCGTTGGAATCTTCGCAGGTTGCGCAGAATCAAGACGTTGGTAGTGCGGAGCGGTGCGGCGGCGCGACGACCACGCAGCGTTCACCGCGGCGCGTTCGTCTGGCGGGGAGAAGCGAACGACTCCGTATACTTCTGCTCGACGTCGCGTTTGAAGCGCTCGAGCGCCTCTTCGACCGCCGGCTGCATGCCCATGCCGAGGAATTCGGCCGCCTGGGCGGTGAGCGTTCCGCCCGGCGGATTGTACTTTAGCGTCAACGTCAACAACGTTTCGTCGTCCGCAAGCGACTGAAACCGCACCGAACCTGCCGAGTCGAGATCGGCCCCGGGAAGCGATCGCCAAGAGATCAATTCCCCGGGGCGATCTTCGATGATTTCGGCGTCCCACTCCACGACGCCGCCCAGCGGCGCGCAAGCGACCCAATGCGAGCGCATCGGATCCGATTCGCGCACCGATTCCAAGTGAGGCGCGAAGTCGGGCAGGTTTTCGAGCACTCGCCAGTGTCGATAGAGTTGCTCGGCCGGAGCATCGATGCGAATCGTGTGCTCGATCTTCGCGCCTTGCCGAGCCGGTACGGCCGTCGCCCGGCCGCGTCGGCGAGCCGTGCTGATGCCGAGCGCCTCGTAAACCGCACAGTGCCCCGACGCGCCCCGATAGACCAGCGCGACTCCGGCCAGGACCCCCAACAACCCGCGCGCGTTCGTTCGGCCCGCACTGCACGCGATCAACGTGCCCCCGGCGATCGCGCTGAGCCAGCGCTCCGCTTCGCCGACGTTCGCCTGCTTTGCGCAGGATCCGGATTCCTGCCGTTGATTCTTGACGGTAGCGCAGGCGGCCTCGCTCATGGCATTTCCCCTGATATAGAGAAGATCGGTACAACACAATGTTCGTCGCGGCGAACGATCGTCCCGCGGCGGCTTGTGCACAGCAAACGCTGCGCCGGCCGCCTTAAGTCCGCAATGCGAATGCGAGCTTGCGATTCGTCACTTGCGCCGCGTCCGCTTCTCGATCGCCCGCACGAGCTGGCCTTTCGACATCTCGCTGCGTCCGCTGACGCCCAGTCTTTGTGCTTCGCGATACAACTCTTCCTTCGTTCGCTCGTCTGTCCGCTCGTCGCCGACATTGGGATGTTCCCGATGCCGGCGCGCGGCCGATTGGCGAGACGCCTTTGCGTCGCGGCCGCCGCCCTTGAGGCTCTGACGGATGGCTTCGAGCAAGTCGACCGGCCCTGCCGCAGCGGCCTCGTCGTCGGCGTCGTCTTCCACCGGCTCTTCCGCGACAGCCGCTGCGGGCGCTTCCACGACGTCCTCGCCCCGTCGCCATTTCTTCTCCGCCAACGCGCGCAGATCGCCCGCCGTGCGGGCTTCCAAATCGGACTCGCTCAGACGCTCCGACCACATCCGCTCGATCGCCCGCCGAAACGCCGCCGTGTCCCGCGCGGCGGCCCGCGACGTCTCCGGCAAGCCTACGTCCTCCGGCGTCCGCAACTCGTCGTGGAAACGCAGCGTAATCGCCGCCAAAATGCCCCGTTCGGCAAGGATCGCGACCAGGTACTCCTTGGCGCGCATGACGAACGTGGCGATTCCCGCGCGCTGCGAACGCTGCATGGCGGCGGCAAGCAGGCGATAGGCCTTGTTCGTGTCGCCGGCGGGGGCCAGATAGTAGGCGCGCCGATAGTAGGCCGGCGAAATGTCCGACAACTGCACGAACTGGCGCAGGTCGATCTCCCGCGTTTTTTTAGGTTCGATCGCTTCGAGTTCCTCATCGCGCACGAGCACGTACTCGCCATTCTCGAGTTCGTAACCCCGCACGACGTGCTCGGGATGCACGTCGGCGCGATGCTTGGGGCAAAAGTACCGCCGCGCGAGTGGCGTCCCGTCTCGGTCCAGCAACCGGAGTGACGCCCCCGAGCGATGCGATGGAAAGAACTCGACGGGCACGCTCACCAGACCAAACGTGATTGTCCCGGACCAGAACGACCGCGCGCCGCTCGGCGGCGGATGAGGATGAGCGCGATGGCGATGTTTCGCGTGCTTGGCCATGGAACGTTACCTCGCTAACGCTTGGGCTTGGCCTGGGTCCGCTTCACGCTCTCCCGCAGCATCTCGGCCAGGCTGCCGGTTTCCGGGCGACGTTCGTATTCCCGTACCTCGATCGACTCGCCGCGCCGCTTGGCGCGGATGAGTTGCCGCACGCGCTCGCTGTACTCGTCGCGGTAGCGCCTCGGGTCGAGATCGCTTTCGAGCGCTCCGATCAACTGCTCGGCGAGCCGCAATTCTTTGGTTTCCAGCTCGCGGCCTTCGGGCGGATCGAGCTGATCCGGCGCAATGACTTCGTCCGGCTCGCGCAGCGTGTGGAGCATCAAGTAGCCGCCCTCGGCCCGCAATGCGCCGGTATACTCCTTCTTGCGCATGACCCAATGGGCGATACCCGCTGCGGCTGCACCGTCGAGCGCCGCAGCGAGCGCGAAATAGTCGTCGTCGCTGCCGTGCGGGCCGAGAAAGTACGGCCGCAGGTAGCGCTGCGGGGCGATGCGCGAAGACGCCACGAACCGGCTGACGGCGATTTCTCGCGACGGCTTCGGTTCCAAGGCTTCCAGGTTTTCTTCCAGCAGCACGAACACCCCGCGCTCGACTTCGAATCCTTTGCGGGCGTTCGCTAGCGCCACCGTCTCGTTTGTGGTCGGATTGACCATCCGCTGTTGCAACCGGACGTGGTCGTGATCGTGGAGCAGGTGAAAACGAATCCCGCGATCTTCGACGGCCGCGTACAGCTTCACCGCGACGCGGTGAGCGCCGATCGCAAGTTCGCCGTTCCACATCGACCGCGCAGGCATCGTTGCCCTTTCGCAAGTGCCGACTCAGCTCTCGATATCGAAATGGGGTGCCACTGCTGGCTTGTCCAGCAGTGCGAGTTGACGAACGACGCTCCCTCGCGAATCGCACTGCTGGACAAGCCAGCAGTGACACCCGATTGTTCGTACGCCCCAAATCCTCAATGCGCAACCTCGTTAACATGCAACGACCGTGCCGCGACACGGGATCAAACTCGCGTTCGGCACGCCGACTGCTAGCGTTGCTTGCAGGGTTTCGATCCTTGCAGAACTAATGTCGCTGGCCACCTACCACCGCCGCAGAAACTTTCGCGCGACGAGCGAACCGCGCGGCAAGCAGCCGGCGCGGAAATGCCGCGACCAGGTTGGCCTCTTTGTGGTCCAAAAGCACGCCGCGCGCCGGCTTCACTACGATTTTCGCCTGGAGATCGGGGGCGTGCTGAAAAGCTGGGCCGTGCCCAAAGGCCCAAGCCTCGATCCATCGGTTCGTGCCCTCGCCGTCCACGTCGAAGACCATCCGCTCGAGTACGCCCAGTTCGAAGGAACCATTCCCAAGCCGGAATACGGCGCCGGAACGGTCATCGTTTGGGACCGAGGCACGTGGCGTTGCGAGGGCGACGCCATCAGGCAGTATCGAGCGGGCAATATGACGTGCCTCCTCGTAGGCGAAAAACTCCGCGGCGCCTGGAAGCTGGTCCGCATGCGCGGCCGGAACAAAGGCGGCAACCAGAAGGCCGACAACTGGTTCCTCAAGAAGGTCGACGACGCCTGGGCGCGCAAGGGCCCCGCGGCGACCGCGAAGCTATCCGACCGCAGCGTCGCGAGCGGCCGAACGCTCGAGGAAGTCGCCGAAGAGCGCCCCAGCGGTCGAAAGACCCGCGGTCCGCGCGCGAACGCCATTCCGAGAGAATTGCATGAGCGCCTGGAAGCTTCGCCGCGACGGTCGTTACCCCGGTCGTTTGCGCCCCAGTTAGCGACGTTGGCGACCGATGTGCCGTCCGGCGGCGGGTGGCTGCACGAAATCAAATTCGACGGCTATCGGATTCTTGCGTTCTGCGATAACGGGCAAGTCCGCCTGCGGTCGCGGCGGGGGAACGATTGGTCGCAGCGGTTCGAAACGATCGCCGCGGCGCTGTCGCGATCGCAGTTCTCCGGCGCCCTATTTGACGGCGAGGTCGTCGTTCTCGGACCGGACGGCCGCACCGATTTTCAGACGCTACAAAACTTGATGCGGCGAGGAAACGACGCTGACGTCGTGTATTACCTCTTCGATTTACCGTTCTACCGGGGGCACGACGTGACGGACTGGCCGCTCGTGGACCGCAAACGGTTACTGGCGGCGGTCTTGGCGAGCGCCAGGCCGAAATTGCCCGCATGCGTGCGGCTGAGCGATCACATCGTCGGCTCTGGCGAAGAGGTGGCAGAGCACGCTTGCCGCTACGGGCTCGAGGGCATCGTTTCCAAACGCGCCGACAGCCCCTATGTCCAAAAACGCTCGGCCGACTGGTTGAAAGTGAAGTGCCTGCGCCGTCAGGAGTTCGTGGTCGGCGGCTGGACCGACCGCCGCAGCGGTCCTGCGGGCATCGGGTCGCTCTTGCTCGGCTTCTACCGAGGGGCCGACCTCGTGTATTGCGGGCGAGTCGGGACGGGCTTCACGGCCCAGACGCAGGACGAACTGCTCGAACGGTTGAAACCTCTCGCGGCCGAAGGCCCGCCGTTTGCCTCGCAGTCGCCCGGCTATCACGAACCGGGGACGCACTACATCCGGCCGGAGATCGTCGTGGAAGTGCAATTCGGCGAATGGACCGAGGCCGGCATTTTGCGCCACGCCGCGTTCAAGGGCATCCGGGAAGACAAGCCGCCGCGGCAGGTGGGCCGCGAGGAAGCCCGAGCCGCATCCGAAGAGGCGCTGGCGATGCTTGCCAAGCCACGACAACGCGGCCCGAAGGCGAACGCCTCGCGACAGACAACGCGAGCGCACGCCGCTCGATCGCCGCGCGCCGCTGGCTCGCCGGCGGTGGCCGGAGTGCGGATTACTCACGGCGAACGCGTCGTTTATCCCGACCTCGCAGTCACAAAGCTGGACGTGGCCCGATACTACGACTCGGTCGCCGAAGCGATGTTGCCGCACGTTGAGCATCGGCCGCTGATGGTCGTCCGCTGCCCGGAAGGTCAAAGCGGCGCGTGCTTTCACCAGAAACATGTCCGCCCGGGAATGCCCAAGGCGATCAAAGCCGTGATGGTCCGCGAAAAGGACGAAAATGCGGAATACGCTTCGGTGGGCGACCGCGCCGGTTTGGTCACTTTGGTGCAATTCGGGGCGCTGGAAGTTCACGTCTGGGGAAGTCGCGACGACCGCATCGACCGTCCCGACCGGCTGATCTTCGATCTCGATCCGGGCGTAGACGTGGCCTGGAAAGAAGTGGTCCGCGCGGCGCGCGAACTCAAGGCCCGGCTCGAAGACGCGGGACTGCAATCCTTCGCCCGCACGACGGGCGGTAAGGGCGTACATCTCGTCGCGCCGGTCGTCCGCCGTTACCGCTGGGAAGACGTCAAGGCGTTCGCCCGATCCACCGCGGAAGCCATGACGCTCGACGCGCCCGACCGCTACATCGCCACCGCGTCAAAGGCCAGACGGCAAGGGCGAATCTACATCGACTATCTGCGCAACGATCTCGGTTCGACGGCCGTGGCGAGTTTCTCGACCCGCGCGCGGCCCGGCGCTCCCGTTGCGACGCCGCTCGCGTGGGACGAGTTGAACGAGCGTCTCGACCCCTTGGATTTCAACGTGCGGACCGTTCCCGAACGGCTCGCGCGGCTCTCCGGCGACCCGTGGCGCGGGCTGTCCGACCTGCGGCAGTCGATCCGGCTGCCGCGAACGCATCGAGCGGCGGCGCGGGCGAAACGACCGCGGTAGCACGGCGGCGGGTCCCTACTTGATGAGGGCCAATTCCACCGTCCCCGCCCGCCGCAGAATATTCACGCCGACGTCGCTGTCGTGCCGCAACAGCAGCAGATCGAGCACCGCGTCGCCGACATTCAAGTTGCGAATGTGCAGCCGATCGAGAAACTCCGGCAAGACCGGATGCGTGAACGTCACGCGGCGTTCGATCTCAGAGACGCACGCTCCGAGACAGGCTTGAACCAGCAAAAACGCCGCCGCCGCCGCCCAGGCCTGTGGAGAACAGGCCACGGGGTACAGCGTCGGAGGTTCGCCGGGATGCCGCGGGAATCCGCAGAACAGCTCCGGAAGCCGGTGCAGCTCCAGGTGGCGACAGGCTTCGAATTGCCCGCGCACCAGTTGCAGCGTCTGGTGCTTGAAACCGTATCGCGCCAGGCCCGCCGCGATGAGCGCATTGTCGTGCGGCCATACCGATCCGTTGTGATAGGACATGGGGTTGTAGCGGGCTTGATTGGCACTGAGCGTTCGCACGCCCCAGCCCGAAAACGCCGCGGGATCGAACAGCGCGGCCACGACCCGGGAGGCTCTCTCTTCGGGTACGATGCCGGCGAAGAGGCAATGCCCCGCGTTCGACGACCGCACGCGGCAGGGACGCTTCTCGCCGTCCAGGGCGATCGCGTAGGTGCCGAGGTCGTCGCACCAGAATGCTTCGTCGAACCGCTCTTTGAGCCCGGCGGCGCGGCGCAAAAAATGATCGGCGCGCTCGCCTTCGTCCATCGCGCAGGCCAAGGTCGCGGCGGCCTGCCAGGCGGCATAGGCATAGCCTTGCACCTCGCACAGCGCGATCGGCGGCCCGGCCAGCGAACCGTCTGCGTGGAAAATCGAGTCGTGCGAGTCTTTCCAACCTTGCTGGACGAGACCCGTTTCGGAGCGGCGGCTGTATTCGATGAACCCGTCGCCGTCCGCGTCGCCGAATTCCGTCATCCAGTCGAGTGCCGCGCACACGTGCGGCCAAATCGACTCGATAAACGGCCGGTCCCCGGTCCGCTCCCAGTATTCGCCCGCCAGCCACACGAACAGCGGCATCGCATCGACGCTCCCGTAATAGCGGGCAAACGGGATTTCGCCGAGGGCCGCCATTTCTCCCTGGCGGCATTCGTGGAGAATCTTGCCCGGCTCGGCGTCCTGGTCGGGATTGACCTCGGTCGCCTGGGTGGCGGCCAAGAACGCCAGCACCCCGCGCGCGCAATCGGGATCGAGCCACAACCGTTCGAGGGCCGTAATGATTCCGTCGCGACCAAAGGGCGTGCTGAACCACGGCACGCCCGCGTAGGGATACGGACCGAATGCCGTCTCGACGGTCATCATCTGAAGATCGGCGGCCGCGCGATCGACCCAGGCGTTGAAGTGCTCGTGCGAGCCGAACAAGCTGCACGCCTGGCCGCGGTGTTGCGAGGCGCGCTGGCCCGCCGCGGCGAACGCATCGGCGAACGGCCCCGCGCCGTTCGTTCCCTTGCAGTCGACGGCGATTTCGAGAGTCTCGTTGCCGCTCGGCGAAACGGAAACGACGAACCGCGCCTGCCGCTCGTCCAGCTCGCTGGGACTTCGCGTAAACGAAATGTGCGTTTGCCGCTCGACCCCATCCAAACCTTCGTAGCGCAGGCAGACGCTGCGGCCGGCAATCTGGGCGGGCAATCGCTTTCCTTTTCGCGCGCGGTGCATCCCGCGGACCTCGAACACGTCGGCAAAGTCGGCCGCGAATCGCCACGTCAAGGGAACGTCAACCGGCGCCGCGCCGTAGTTATGAATCTTCAATTGGACGCGGCACGCTCCGTCCCACAGCAGCACGCTCCGCCGCACGTGAACGGTGCCCCGCTCCACGGTAACGCGATCCTCGCGGCAGACGTCCGGATTGGCGCAATCGACGAGCAGCACGTCGTTGTCGTCGCGCATTCGCGAACTCAGCAGAAGTAGCCGGCCGCCCCAGCACTGCAACGCAAACCGCGACAAATGCCGTGTTCCTTCGTGAAATATCCCCAAATCGCTCTCATCGTCGCCGGGCAGTTCGCCGTACTGATCGAACACGGCAAACGTATCGCCCCGCATGAGCACGCGCGTGTGATCGCACTTCGCCTTCGGCGCGACGATGTAGAAGGGTGCGTTCTCTTCCGTCACCGCCGTCGCGACGTTGCCCGCCGCAGCGTTTTTGCTCGTGTTGGGAGCCATTTGGAGGTGCAAAGCAGAAGTGCAGGGTGGGGCGACCGACCCTTTCGCCGCCGCCCATCATGCGGCAATTACTTTTCCGCCGCCGAACGCATGGCCACCGTGTCGAGCGGCAGCGCCGCGGCGGCCGGCGTGGCCGCTGGAATCCGTGACGCGCCGCGGCGGGCGTCGGACGAACGCCGTTCCATCACAGTCCGGTACACCTGTAAATAGTCGTTTGCCATCCGCGGCGCCGTAAACTGCCGCTCGAAAACACGCCGGCACGCGCCGCGGTCGATCTCGCCTGACCGTCCGACCGCCTCCACTGCCTCGTCCACGCTCGACACGATAAACCCGGTGACGCCGTCGTCGATCACTTCCGGCACCGACCCGCAATCGAACGCAATGACCGGCGTTCCGCAAGCCATCGCTTCGATCATCACCAGCCCGAAAGGCTCCGGCCAGTCGATCGGAAACAGCAGCGCCCGGGCCTGGCCCAAAAAATCTTGCTTTTGCGCTTCGCCGATTTCGCCGATGAACTCGACGAGCTTGCCGGCGCGCTCGAATAACGGTTCGATTCGCACGCGAAAGTATTCCCGATCCGCGCGGTCGACTTTGGCCGCCACGCGTAAGGGAATGCCGACCCGCAGGGCGATCTCGATCGCCCGGTCGAGGCCTTTCTCCGGCGAGATGCGCCCCAAGAACGCCAGGTAGTCGCCCGGCCGTTCGTTGCCTGCGTACAGGTCGGCCGGAAGCCCATGTGGCACCGTCGCGACCCAATGTGCCAGAGGCAATGGCTTGCGCTGGGCGTTAGAAATCGACACGAGCGGCACGTCCGCGAACTCGCGATAGAGCGGCTGAAGCTCCGGCATATCCAGCCGGCCGTGAAGCGTCGTCACGTGCCGATAGCCGCTCCGCCGCGATAGCGGATAGTGCAAATAATCGCAATGAAAGTGGATCACATCGAACTCGTCGGCTCGGCGGGCGACTTCCTCGAGCATCACGACGTGCGGAGCGAAATGGTCCCGGCAGGACGCGTCGAGGCGAAGCGCGTGCGGACAGTTCGGAACGAGCCGCGCGCTGGTCCGTGAATCGCCGGAGGCAAACAACGTCACCTCCTCGCCGACGTCGACGAGTGCCTCCGTCAGGTAATGCACGATGCGTTCCGTTCCTCCATAAGCTTGCGGGGGAACACTCTCGAAAAGAGGCGCAACTTGGGCAATTCGCATAGCGGTGAACTCCGTTATCCGTTCGCCTAGCCAGCAAACGATATGCCGGAGTCCCAGCCTGCGGACTCGAGAGATTCCGCGTTGGCGCGAAGCTACGTCTCGTCGCGCAATTCCGGAAACAAGTCCTCGCTCAAACCTTGGCGCCGCACGAGCGCTCTGAGCCGGGCGAGAAAGTCGAACTTGAAGTTCGCCACCTGCTGCTCGCTGATGCCGAGCGTCGCGGCGGCGTCTTTGTTGGCGGCGCCGCGGACGACGATTAGCTCCAGGCACTTGAGCTTCATCCAATCGCCCCGCTCGCGCCAGCGCGCGACTTCCTCGGCGAGGAGGCGGCCGATCACGTCCGACTCGATGCGGCGGCGCTCGCCGCTTTGGACCAAGGCGCTCGCCCGGCGATGGCGGTCGGGCGGGTCCCATTGGCTTTCGCTATCGCCCCCGGCGGAAAGCGGCAACGTGGGGCGGCGGCCTTCGCGGCGGAGGAAGTCGGTCAGCTTATGGGCCGCAATGCTGAACAGATAGGTCTCCAGCGGCCGCGAGTCGTCGTAGTTGACCACGCTGCTCAAGAACCCGACGAAAGTCTCCTGAACGACGTCTTCGCTTTCCGCCCGGCGGCGCAAGCGGCTTTCGACGTACGCGAGCAGCCGCCCTTCGTACCGCGCAATGAGTTCGTTCCACGCCGCCTCGTCGCCGGCGCGAATGCGTTCGACCAGAAGTAAATCGCCGTCGGAACTCACAGCGGGCTGGGGGCTGGGGATCAGGGGCTGGGGAATTCCAAGCCATTTAGCCCCCGGTGAACACACCGGGGGCAATGCGGCGAGCGTAACGAAGAACGCCGTTCATGCGTTTCCCGCCACAACGCCACTAAGGTACTCCGCAAAACGGTCCGTGCGAAGTCCGACGACGCGACTCCGCCGTCAAATCATGGCAAGAATACCGCCATACGACTCGACTTGCACAAAATACGCGAGCAGCAAGCAACCGCAGAACGCGATGCCGACGAACAGGACGCCGGCCCCGATCCGCAGTCGCCGGGTATGCACGCCGGCCGTTTGGTCGTCGAGCTTGAGGTAGCCGAACACGATGCCCAGCGCGCCGCAAGCGAGCACGCCCAGCCACGCCGTGTACGTCACGCGCGACGAGCGCAGGACTTCGGTCCGTTGGGCGACAAGCCGCTCGCGCACCGCCGGTTGGAAATGGAGCCTCAGATAGAGCTTTTGCATGTTCCAGGTACCATCGAACTTCACGCCCCCTTCGCGCCACGGCGTGAGGTACTGGTCGGCGACGAGCAGATCGACGAGCTCGCCGTCGACGAGCGGATAGGGCCACGTGCCGCCGATCTCGCGGATGGCGTACTCGTGCACCGCCATCGGCAATTCGGCGACGTACAGCCGATTCCAACATTCGTCCGCGGAGGTTCCCGTCGCGCTGACGACCTTGTAGTATTCGCCGTCCGCTTGACGCCCGACGCCTTGCGTAATCCACGCGGGCGCGGCAGTGAGCTCAGGTGGTCGGGCGGATTCCGGTGTGGGTGCAGGAGCGTCGCGAACGGCGGGTGGTGCGCTGCGTGCGATCGCGTCGTCGTCCGGCTCAGGCGCTCGCGGCGGCAACGCCGTCAATACGTCGTCGGAAATGAAACCAGCAGGGCCAGGCTCGGTTGAGGTTTCGCGGACGGTCAATCGGCGCTGCAACTCTTCCTCTATCTGCTTGGAACGTGCATCGATGATGGCCACGTCTCGCGCTTGTTGGGCCTGTTGGGCCGTTTCATAGCGGAGGTAGAAGACGAGGCACGCGAAGACGACTGCCGCGACGATGAACAACGAGCCAACCGCGCGGTTGCCGGCCCATTTGATGAGCAAGGCAATCGTCAATAGAAAGCCGAGCAGCAATAGCAGCGTTATCCAAGCGGGCATCATCGGACGCCACCGTCGTCGTAATGCTTTCGTAGGGTGAGTCGAGCGCTAGCGATGCCCACCGCGGCAGCGCCCCGATTTTGTGGTGGGCCTCGCTAGCGCTCGACCCACCCTACGATTGCTCGACCCACCTACCGTTTTCAAAAATTGATTCCGCCGAGCCGCCATTCTTCGTCGAAGAACATGGCGCCGGCCGCGATTCCCGAAATGGTAATGCCGATCAACAGGAACAGGGCGACGAACCGCAACCGCCACGTGTAATAGCCGAGCGTGGCCGTGTCGATGCGGAAATAACCATACGCGATCGCCACGAGGCCCACGACGAGCGCGCCCAGAACGGTGGCGAAGATCGTCCGGTTGTTGGCTAGCATGTCGGCCTGCCAGGCGCGGAGGGACGCAGTGGCTTCCCGCGTAAACGCGACGCGGGTGTACAGCGTCATCGTTTCGCCGACCGACGAATCGCCCCGTTCGAGGAAATGCTCGGCCATGAGCTGTTCTCGAAGCACTTTGGGCAAGGGACGACTGGGCGGACGGTAGCCATCGCCTAGCGCGTGGCGGACGCGATGATCGCGGACCGCCTGATCGACGCGGTTGAGCGCATCGTTCCAGCAGGCGTCGAAGTTCAAGTGCGGGCCGCACTTGACGACCGTGAAGTACGCGCCGTCGGCGCCGATGCCGCCGCCTTGCTTGGCCCACTCGGGCAGCGCGCTGCGGTCGCCGGAAACGACCTGCACGTTCCCGATCGCGCCCGGCGGAGCGACGGAGCTAACGGACGTGGCGCCGGCCGCGGCCGGCTGCGTCGGAATAGCTTCAGTCTTTGCGGCGGCGGGAGCCGCTGGAGCGGTGGCCGGTGGCGTCGGTATCGGCGCGTCGGTCGCCCGCGGTTCAACGGGCGGCGGTGCGGCGACGGGTTGCGCCGCGGATTCGACGGCCGGCGGCGTCGGGTTGGACTCGCCCTCCGGCGCCTTCGTGGCCGGCGGCGTCGTTGCCAGGGCTTCGTCGAGCGGAATCTGAAAATGCTCATCGATCGTCGTCGCATTTGCGCGCATCGCTTCCGGCGGCCCCTGCGATACCGGCATCGGCGAGCCGCGTTGGACGTCCAGCGACGCCGTGCCAATCACGAGATAGCCCAATAGACAGACGACGAGCAACCCCAGCACGATGAGGCCGGCCTTGCGCGTCTTTTCGTTGACGAGAAGAATGATTTCGCCCGCGACGAGCATCAGGCCGATCAACAGCAACGCGAACTTCGGCGCGGCGTCGTTGACGTGCCCCGAGGTGGCAATGATCCGACCGTCGCCGCCGCGGACGTAGGTCGTCGCCGGCGCATCACCCGCATACCCGACGAACAGCCACGCCAGCGGCAGCGCGACCGCCACCGCGAATGTCATGCCCATGATCCACAGGCCCGCGGTCCGCGTTTCCGTCTTGGCGGCAAGGATCGCGCCGACGATCAGGAACCCGACGAACAGCAAACCGATAAGTAATATTCCGCCGATCGCGAACATGGGAGTTTCCGCCGCTGGTTCGTAGGAGAACATGATCGTGCCTTACCCCAGTGCTCCGTACCGCTTAAAACCGCGCCCCCAGGAACACTCCGGCAAACGCGCCCACGAGCGCGCCGCTCCCGAGCACCCAAAGTCCAAGGCGATACGTGCGCTGTCGTCCAATGCACACCAGCCCGCCGATAAGCCAAAGCGTGAGGATGATGCCGAACGTCATCGCGCCGATGAAGTCGTCGTCTTTCATGCGGCCTTCTCCACGGGCGTGGCCGGCTTCTCGTAGGGATCGTCCATCGGCGACGCGATTTGCGCGAGGATCGAGATGCCGATCGCCGCGAGGACGCCCCAGGGCTGCGGGTATTGCCAGAAAATGCTCAGCCCGTAGGCCCAGACGCCCATCATCGCGGCGATGCCGACGTTGAACCGATGCTTGCGGCGGGCGTCGGCCTGTCGCCACCACGCCGGCACGAGAAACAGGAACGCAAAATAGGCCGCGTGGGTCCAGACGAGCGGACCGCCGGTCGCGTCGAACATCCGATGGTTGAACGCCGGCGGACCAATCTTCGACGGCGAAGGCAGGATCGTGTTGTCGAACGGCATCGACAGCGAAAAACCGGTTTCCAACGCACTGGCCACCATGCCGAGAAACATCCCGAGCACGAGCATCGTGCTGCGGCGGGCGACGGTCTCGCCGCGGCGGCCTTCCCAAATCTTCGCCGGCACAATCACCGCCCAGGCGCCGAGCGTCGTCACGGCGACGAACCAAATGTACTGCCGCGGTTCCGGATTGTGCCAGCCGAGCAGCAGGTTGGCGACGATCGCATACGCCAACGACAGCAGCGCGGCGAGCAGCATCGCGCCGGTCGCTTCCGTGAGCTTCTCGCGCGGCGACTTGAGCGCGGCAAGCGCGTCCTGACGGCGCAAGCGGCGATGCAACCGTTCGCGACGGGTGAGCGGCTCGGCCGGCGAAGGCGGCGAAACCGGAGCCGCGACGGGAGCGGCCGCGACGGGTCGGGCATGCGGCGTTGCCGGCGTGGCGTACTGGTGGGCGGGGCGCGCCGGCGGCATGTCCGGCATCGGCTCCGGGCCGACGATCATCGCCCGCACGACCCAGTACACGCCGTAGACCGGCAGCAGGAAGAACAGCGCGATGAAGACATAAGGCGCGACGACGATGCCGACGATCACCGCAACGATCGCGAAGATCACCTTGACCGGCGGCGGCAACTGAACCTGCTCCCAATTGAACTTGAGCCGGCGGTAGCCCTCGAACACGGCCCGGGCGAGCGGCTCGCGAAACGGGTTGTCGGGGGCATAGCCGCTTGCGCGCGCGGCGTGCGGGAGCGGTCGCGACGGGTTCGCGGCTTCGGCCAAAATCGGCTGCTCCGCGGCGGCCTGGGGAGGTGCATGCCCAGCGAGCGACGGCCGCTCCGACGGCGGCAAGCTGCCGACCATCGTCGGTGCGTAGCGATCGACCGGCATTACTCCCGAGAGCAATTCGCGCATTTCGGCCACCGACCGCAACCGCTGTTCGGGATTCTTCGCCAGCGCCCGGGCGACGATCGTCCGAAATGGCTCGGCCAGCTTGTCGAGCTTCGGCTCGGCGGTCAGATGCTTCATCAGCACTTCGCCGACGCTCTCGCCGTCGAACGGCACGTGGCCGGTGAGCATTTCATAGAGCATCACGCCGAGGGCGTAGATGTCGATCTCTTTGCCGTAGCGGCCGTTGGCAATTTCCGGCGCCATGTAGTGAACGGTGCCGACACTCTCCGTCTGGCCGCTGCGGCGGCTGCACGAAATGAACTTCGACAGGCCGTAGTCGCCGACCTTGACGATGCCTTCGTCCGAAAAGATGTTGCCCGGCTTAAGGTCGCGATGGACGATGCCGTGGTCGTGCAAATACGCCACACCCGCCGTCAACCCGTCGAACCACCGCATCACCTCGGCCAGCGGCATTCCGTTCGGATGCCGCGCAATGGCGTCTTCGAGCGACTCGCCCGAGACGAACTCCATGATGACCCACGTGTCCTCGTGGTCGTCGCGGCGGATGTCGAACAGGGCAAGCAGGTTGGGGTGCTTGAGATTCAAGCACTGCGTGACGCCGCGAAGCTCGATGTCGAGGTTGCGGCGAATGAGCTTGAGGGCGCATTCCTTGCCGGCGTCGGTCGTCGCGTAGTAGACCTCGCCGAAGCCGCCCCAGCCGATGCCGCGCTTGATCGTGTAGCCCGGAAGCGGTTTCGAGCCGCTCGGGTGGGTGAATTTCGGCGAGACCGGCTTGGAGGCCGGAGAGAGCACGCCGGGTTCGGTTACAGAAGGGTTCATCGGTCGCACGTCCCCTCGTTCTAGCGTAGCTGCCGATTGGTCCATCTGTCCAGTAAAGGCAATTCCGTGGAACTGAACCGCCGAGGCGCAGAGACGCAGAGGAGAAATCAATGAATTCGGCAGGGTGGCTAGCTCTAAGCGTCTCTGCGCCTCGGCGGTTCAGTTCGGAGCCAACTCTTCCAGCGTAATCGCAAACTCCGCCCCTTGGATCCGCGAACCAGGTCCTAGCGGGCCGCGGTGTTCGTACCGTTGGTCGTCAATGATTACAGTGCTGTTCGTCCGGCAACCCAAATTCTTGCCTTCGCGGTACAAAATCAAGTCGTCCGTCCAGTTGCGGCAGCGGACGTGACACGCCTGCCGCGGCGAAAACACGCACGTTTGGGCCATCAGCACCACGGCGTCGACCTTCGGCTTCGTGCGGTGCTGGCTGACGAAATCGAGCACCGCGGTCGCCGACAGCGGGTGCGGCCGGCGGAATCGCAGCCGCACCCCGTCGCCGAGTTCGATTTCATTCCCGTCGACCAGCGGCGCGGGTTTTTCCAGGACCCGTCCGTCGAGCTTTGTCGATTGCAGCGGGACAAGCGTGTACGCCTCGCCGTCGCGGCGAATCGCGGCGTGGCGGCGGGAAAGATCGGCCAGGATCGGCACGTCCGCCCCTCCACCCGCGGCGGGCTGCCCGAGAATCACCTGCTCACCCAGACAAATCAAATATCCGCCCACCGCATCGACCCAGGCGATCAGGCGGCGGTTCGCGCCGGGTTCGGACATGGCGAGCGGGGGCTGGGAAGACGGGGCGCGGGACGCGGGGCGCGGAGCTTGGGAGGACACGGGAGCGGCTACCCCGGCAAGCCGTTCGTGCGTTTGCCGAGCGGCGCGGTTTTCCGGGGCGATGGTCAGCAGACGTTCGCACGCCAAGTTCGCTGCCGACCAATCGCCGCCGGCAACAGCCTGGTTGAGCCGGGTCCACAACGCCCGACTCTCGCCTAACTGTACCCTACACTGATTCAGGCGGTTTTCCAACGACCGGAGGTCCGGCCGCAGCTTGCACGCGGCGGCCAGCTCCGCTTCGGCAGCCGCAAAATCACCCAGCCGCATCAGCCGCCCCGCGGCGAGCATTCGCTTGGCGACTTGTTCCAAGAGCCGCGTGGCGGGGGTGTCGCAATCGCGCCGCCGCAACCGTTCGAGACACGCCAGCGCGGCCGTCGCGTCTTCCGCCACGAGATAACGCTCCGCCTCCGCATGGGCCTGTTCGATGAGTTGTCGGCGCAACTCGGTAAGTGCGGCAGTTTCGCCCGAGAGCGTCAGGGCCGTTTCCAGGTCGCGCCACCCGGCGAGCGTGTCGCCGAGTTGGGCGTGCTTCTGGCCGCGCTCGACGAGAGCCGACGCAACCGCGAGCGTCACGTCTTTGGCCGGTAGGTACGAACTCAACTCGTCCTTGGCGAGCAGGCGAGTCGCCTCGTCCAACTGCCCGGCCTTCCAGGCAGCTTCCGCCTGCCGCAGTTGCATTCGCCAAGGCTGGAACATCGGAGAGGGGCGCGGGGCTCGGGGCGCGGGGCTGGGGATTGGGGGCTGGGGATTGGGGGCTGCGGTTGAGGGCGAGGATTCGGGTTTCGGGGGTCGGGATTCGGGGAAGGCAAGTCCACGTGCTGCATTTCCCGAGCCCCGCGCCCCGAACCCCGCGACCCTCGTGCCGTTACTTCGCCTCGCTCGTCGCGACGTTCGCAACCTTGGCCGCATCGCCGGTCGTTTCGCCGAAATACTCGGCCACCTGGTCGGTCACGTCGACCGCCGTCGGGGCATCGACCGGAATTTCGCCGCCCGTCGTTTCGAGCTGCGACAGCTTCGACATCACATCGAGCCGGGCGCTCACGTCGGCGACCAACTCGCGAGTCCGCGAAAGATTGCTGTCGTCGAACTTGAAGCCCGCCGCCGTTTGGGCCACTTCCACCATCTTCAGCCGCGCTTCGAGATTCTCGATGTCAACGACCAATTGCGTACGGGCCGATTGCATCTCGGCGAGCTTCTGCCGGGCCGCGTCGAGGCCGCTGCGGCGGGCGTTCAGAATCTGCTGCATGTTGTCGATCGTGCCCTTGCGCGTTTTGCACGCCGACAGCCGCGAGGCGAGATCGGTCTTCACTTGAACGACCGAAAACTTCCGCCCGCCGTATTCGAACTCGTTCTTGCCGCTGGCCAGATCGCCGCGGAGCTTGAGCATCGACTGCTCGGCCTTCGAGAGAGCGGCCTGCCGCTTGTCGACGTCCCGTTCGAGTTGCTCGATGGCCGCCTCTTCCTTGGCGACCGTGTGCATGCAGCGTTCGATCTCGCGGTCCAAGCCCGGCAGCATGTTGCGGGCGCGATCCAGCTCGAACGAGACGGGCACCTGGTCCTTGACGGCCCTCGACGCCCGATTCCACCCGGTCGTCAGATAGCTGTAAGCCTCCGTGCCCATCACGATTCCCCCGACCAGCAGCAGCCCTGCGGCGGTCACGATGAATTTCTTGCACAACATGACGAATTCTCCCCACAAAGAGCGAACGAGGTCGGCGAACCCTCAAGCCGGCAGGCGTGCGAATGCCCGACGTGCGGCCGTCGACGGCCAAAGAAGCGACACCCAACCAAACGAACCCAAACGAAAGCCGCGGCCACGCCCGAACAGACGCGCCGACAATAGGCCATTCGCCGGGCTTGGGAGAATCTTGGGGAGCGGGGAAGATTTTTTGAAATGTGAGTAGAGGTGACCCGAAGTCCACCCAGGCCCGACGGTAACTGTGCTCTTAGGCGCGGAGCCAGGACGTGACGCCGACGCCTTCGACCTCGGCGCACCGAGGTTACAATAGGGGAATTCAGATCACAGGAGCTTCGCCTTGAGTCGCACGAGTCGCCATAAACGCCGCCTTGCCGTCGAGACCCTGGAAGATCGTTCGCTGCTTTCGCTTACGGCGACTTTGGTCGGGGTTTTTCCCGTTGAGTCGGGAAGCTGTTGTTCCGTGATCGGCACGGCCGGCGACAAGTTGCTTTTTAGGATCGGCGCCGCACCAGAAGTTGAATTGTGGTCGACCGATGGGAGCCCCGGCGGCACGCAATTATTGCGGTCCGGCTTTCAATCTTTGACGAACCAATATCCGCCCACACCGGCTTATCGCCCAAGCGACATTTTATACTTTAGTGCGTACGACGGTGACTCGGGCACGGAGCTTTGGCGCTCCGACGGCACGCCGCAGGGCACATATCTCGTCGCCGATATCTCTCCCGGTCCGGATGCGTCGTCTCCGCGTTCGTTCGAGATGTTTAATGGTGCTCTCCATTTTGTCGCCACGCACCCGACACTCGGTCCGCGCATCTTTCAAAGCGACGGCACGGAAGCGGGAACTTCGCCGATCGTCTCCGACACCGATTGGCCGGGGCTGGAACCCAGTCAACTAACGGCTGCGGGCGACAAGCTGTTCTACGTCGATAGGACGGTTGCAGATGGAAGCGAGTTGTGGGTGACTGATGGAACGGCGGCCGGGTCTCGATTGGTTCGTGCCATCGGGAATGCTACAGGTCCTTCTGCCGGTTCCGAGCGACCAGAGCGCCTGGTGAGCGTATCGGGCACGCTCTACTTTCAATATGTCGTTCACGACCCGATCTACGGACGTCGCGGCAGCTATTGGACGAGCGATGGAACGGCGGAGGGAACGGTAGTCATTCCCGATACATATCCAGCGCAAGAGAGCGATCCATTCTTCACCGGCCTCGGCGACTCAGTGCTTTTCGTTCTCGACCCCTATCTGTATCGCTACGACGGCCAAGAGCTTGAGATCATTGCCGATGCGTACGGCCAAGAAAGCCAGAACAAAGTCCAAGCGGCAATGCTCGCGAAGATTCGCGATGAGATTTATTTCCGGGACTTCGGCGAAGAGCTTTGGGTCACGGACGGCACGCAAAAGGGTACGCGACTCGTCAAGCGCGTGACAACCATAAGCGATGGCGACTATGTCGGCGACCCGCAATTCGTAACAGTCGGGGACCGACTGTTCTTCACCGCGCATCACGGCATCGAAGGCTGGGTGTTGTGGACGAGCGACGGGACGACGGATGGAACTCAGAAGGTTCTCGACTTCTTCCCCGATGATTTGGATTACTTTACGGCTCAATTCGAATTGATTCCGGCGGGCAACCGACTCTACTTTTTCGCCGGCGATCCCTACGGATACGGCCCACGAGAGTTGTGGAAGATCGAACCCGAGACTCAGTTCGCCGACGCCGACGTAAATGAGGACGGATCGGTTGACTTAGGCGACGTCGCGGCGATGATTCGGGCTCCGCGTTTTCTTCAAGGAGCGCCAGACCGCAGGGACGCGGACCGCGATGGTGAAGTGACAATCCGCGACATTCTTTTCGTCCGAGATTCGTTCGACTTGACCACCGACGGACTGACCGGCGACATGGCAGGTACTGCGGTGCAGCGTCCACGCGTCGCGCCGCATGTCGCGAGCGCGCAAATTGCGGCGGCGGTTGATACTGTCGTCGATCAACGGCGAGAAAGCCTGACGTTGACTGCAACGTCGCGCCGTAAACACTTCGAGGCGGAGACCAAAGTCAACCGCCCGAATGCCGAAGTGCTCGAAGTCTTGTCGGATTCGATGCGGCATAGCGCGCGACAATCGCGCCAAGTACGCCGCAATTAGGACAAAGGTAGCAAGCATAACAGGGCCGCCAGGATGTGCATTCAGGCGAAAGAGTGGGACGAATACAAGGAAACCAGCAAGCCTCACGACTTCCGAACGGAAGGACCGCGCCATTTGCTCGCACAACGTTGTGCCCTGTGGCAAGCTCTGTATTCGCTTGCAGGACAATCTATGTTTCTGTAATCTGCGGAAGAAGTAATTCGAGGCAAGTAACGCCGGTCATTGGCGCGGGATTCGTTTCGCGCCGTTGAGTGAGAAAGATGGCGGCCGAACGCGCAAAATCTTATTACGCCGTCATCTTCTCCTCGCAGCGCGCAGCGCCGGGCGATCGCGACGATGGTTACGCCGCGATGGCCGCGCGAATGTTGGAACTGGCCGCAGAGCAGGACGGGTTTCTCGGCGTCGAGTCGGCGCGCGGGGTGGACGGCTTTGGGATCACCGTTTCTTATTGGCGGGACGAAGAATCGATCGCCCGTTGGAAAGCCGATGCCGAGCATCTCGCGGCCCAGAAACTCGGCCGCGAAGTCTGGTACCAGCGCTTCAACCTCCGCGTCGCCAAGGTCGAGCGGGAATATGCGAGCGGATGAGAGATCGACCACGCATCGCCCACGCGTCAGGCCATAGTACATCGCCCCCCGGCCTTGGACTAAAATGTGGCCTGACTCTGGCCGCGCGACGCGCGGCGAACACTTGCCGTCGGAGGTCTCTCGTGAAGCGACTCGATTCGCTTATGCTGGCTGCGTTTCTTCCGTTGTGCATCGCTGCATTCGCCCTGCCGGCGTCATTGTACGCCGCCCCGCCGAACGAAGCGCTCAAAACGTTTAAGGTCGCCGAGGGCTTCGAAATCTCCCTCGTCGCCAGCGAGCCTGACATTCGGCAGCCCGTCGCGATGAACTTTGACGAGCGCGGTCGGCTGTGGGTCGTTCAGTATCTGCAATATCCCGACCCGGCCGGGCTCAAGAAGGTCAAGGTCGATCAGTACATGCGGACGCGCTTCGACCGCGTGCCGGAGCCGCCGCCGCGCGGGCCGAAGGGCGCGGACCGGATTACGATCTGCGAAGACACCGACGGCGACGGCCGCGCGGACAAGTTCAAGGATTTCGTCGCCGGGCTGAACATGGCAACCGGCGTGGCGATCGGCTACGGTGGCGTGTTCGTCGCCCAGTCGCCGTATCTCCTCTTCTATCCCGACCGCAATCGCGATGACGTGCCCGACGGCGACCCGCAAGTTCTCGTGGCCGGCTTCGGGATGGAAGATTCGCACGCCTATCCCAACTCGCTTCAAATCGGCCCCGACGGTTGGCTCTACGGAGCGCAGGGGAGCAACGTCTGGGCGAAAGTGGAAGTGCGTGTCGATGAGCATGGCCAGACATACTCAGGATTCGGGATTCAGGATTCGGGATTCGGGGAGGGGGACAGCACGAAGGGAACCAAACCAAGCGCCGCATTGCAACCCGACCGCGACAGCAAGTCTGCCCCGAATCCCGAATCCCGAATCCCGAATTCTCCCGCGCCCCGCACCCCGCGCCCCGCGCCCCGTTTCCTCGAATTCAACCAATGCATCTGGCGCTATCATCCGCCCACCGGGCGCTTCGAAGTTTTTGCCGAGGGCGGCGGCAACACCTGGGGCGTCGACTTCGACCGCCACGGCGAGATCATCGCCGGTACCAATTTCGGCGGCGCCTGCGGGCTACACATGGTCCAAGGCGGGTACTACGTCAAAGGCTTCGCCAAACACGGCCCGCTCTCGAACCCGCACGCCTACGGTTACTTCGAGCACATGCCGTATGCCAGCCCCGCGAAGATCAGCCAAGGCGAGCACGTCATGTGCGGCGGCATCGTCTATCAAGGCGGCGCGTTCGGCCCGGAGATCGAGAACCAGTACATCACGTGTGCCCTGCTGCACCGCGCGATTTACTGGCACAAGCTGATCCCGGATCGCAGCACGTACAAGAGCGACTTCGGCGGCGCGCTCGTCACCACGGACGATCCGGAATTCCGCCCGGTCGATCTGGCCCTCGCCCCCGATGGCAGCGTCTACATCGCCGACTGGACCGACGTGCGAGCGAACCACGTCATCCCGGAAGACACCTGGAACAAAACAAACGGCCGCATCTATCGCCTCGCCAAAAAAGGCACACCGCGGGCGGAAAGGTTCGACCTCGCCAAGAAATCGTCGGCCGAACTGGTCAAGCTGCTCGAACATCCCAACGCCTGGTACCGCCGCGAAGCCGTGCGACTGTTGGGCGAACGTGCGGACAAGGACGCCTTGCCCGTTCTCGACGAGAAGCTTGCACGAAGGCCCGAACATCCTCGCGCTCTCGAAGCGCTGTGGGCGCGAAACCGCATCGAACGCACGAAGAATGAAGACGTCTTACGCCTGCTCAAACACGAGAATCCCGAAGTACGCGCGTGGACGGTGCGGCGGATCGGCGACGATTGCGACGAGTGGTCGGAACCATTGTCGGGCGTTCGTTCCGCGTTAAGCGACCTTGCAAAGGGAGAAATGAGTCCGCGAGTTCGCAGCCAATTGGCCTCGACGCTTCGCCGGTTGCCCAGCGCGACGGCGTCGCTCGTCCTATTGATGAATCTGGCGGAACGAGTCGAAGACGCTGACGACCCGCACATTCCGATGTTGCTCTGGTGGGCTGTCGAATCACGGGAACTCGCCACATTCGGCATCGGGAATCTCAAGTGCTCGTGTCCCTTGTGGATTCCAGCCGACGCTGACTTCTGGGCGCATCCCTTGGTCCGCAAGCATTTGACAGAGCGCGTCGCCCGCCGTTTTGCGACGATGGAGGACGACTTCAATCTCGCGGGCGGATTGCTCGCCTTCGCGCCCACGCAAGAAGACCGCGAATTGGTGCTCCGCGGCTTCGAACAAGGCATCGTCAGTAACAAGAAAGTCCCAAACGAGTTCAAGGATCAGCTCGAAGCGCTTTGGGACGCCGGCCCGCCGAGTCCCTTGCTGGTGCGCGTCTCCTTGAAGCTCGGTAACACGCGCGCCGCAGCCGAAGCGCTCCGCATCGCTGCCGACGACCAACGTCCGGCGAGCGAGCGAGTCGCAATGCTCGATGCGGTCGCCTCGATCCTGCAAAAGAACGATGCCGACGCACTACGAAGAATCGTCGCCAATAGCAACGCCGACGCCGTGCAATTGGCCGCGCTCGGCGCGCTGTCGCGGATTGCTGACGACGACATCGCTTCACGACTGCTAGCCGGGGCCGGCTCGTTGAAGCCCGCCCTTAAGTCCCGCGTCCTCTCCATGCTCGTCGCGCGCAAATCGTCCGCCGCCATGTTGCTCGACGCCGTCGCCGCCAAAAAGATCGCTGCCGCCGAAATCACCACCGATCTCGCCCACGCCATCCAGCAGCACAACGACCCGGCCCTCGCCGCCGCGCTCGAAAAGCACGTCGGCAGGTTCTCCGCCCAAACTTCCGCGGAAAAGCGGGAGCAAATCAACCGCGTCGCTAGACTTCTTGCGGGCAAAACAGGCGACGCGACTCACGGCAAAGCGGTCTATACCAAGCACTGCGGCATCTGTCACACGCTCCACGGCGAAGGCAACAAGATCGGTCCCGACCTCACCACCGCCGATCGCGGCAACCGCGCGTTCATGCTCGCCAACGTCGTCGACCCGAATCTCGGCCTCCGCCAGGAATATGCCGCCAGTACCATCCGTACCGTCGACGGGCAGTTGCTCACCGGCGTCGTCATCGAACGCACCGACGCCGGCCTCACGCTCGTCGACGCTAAGAATGTTCAGCACCGCATCGCCGCCGACGAAATCGACGAACTCAAGGCCGCCGACCAGTCGCTCATGCCCGAAAAAGTCCTCGACCCGCTCAGCGAAGCCGAAATCCGCGACCTGTTCGCGTATCTCGAAGCCGGCGTCCCGCGCTCGGACAATCGCCGCACGCTCGCGAGCACGTTCGACGCGGGAGTCGAAGAATGGACCGTCGCCGGCAACGGCACGAACACGCGCCCCGAGCATCAACCAACAGGCGGAAACGGCGGCGGCTGTCTCGTTCTCCGCGACGCCGCCGGCAGCGACATGCAGCTCGTCGCCCCGCTCAACTTCCACGGCGACCTGTCTCACTTCGACCAAGGTATGGCCTGGTTCGACGCCAAAACCATCGACGTGAATCCCAGCGACAAATCCGGCGGCCAGCCTCATCCCGTCTTCGGCACGCTCAGCATCAGCGACGGCAAGACGACGCTCAAGCAAGACCTCTTCCATCCCACGGAAAAAGTCCCAACCCAAGACTGGCTCCGCTTCTCCGGCCGCCTCACGCACGAAGCGTTCGAAACCGACCCCGCTACGTTCCAAGCCGTTCTCTCGAACGTCACGAGCATCGTCCTAACCGTCGAAGCGTTCGCCAGCGCCCGCGAAACCGTCGGCATCGACAACGTCACGCTCCAGGCAAAGTAGCGCGAATCACGCGCGTGGATGCAACGCCGCGCACGGCCGCCGACGCGTGGAATAGCGCAGCCGCCGCCAACGCAGCGTTCGGCCGAAAACCGTCGACGTCGCCTTTCCCACCTTCTCTCGCTTCCCCGTTTGCTTCTTCGCGGCTTTGCGGTGGACGGAACGTCGCGATGCCGGCGTCCACTGCCGTTAAACTCCGACCGCTTTGACAACCGATTCCGATGTTAGCGGATGCGCGCCCGTCGCCGCGCCGCCGGCAGTGCTGGCATTGCCCCGAATCGAATCCGAGTAGGTCAGGCCAAGCGGCGCAGGACGCACCACGACAATAAAGTGATTCCGCGCCGGCCTGACATCCGCGAGTTTGATCCGATCGCACGCCGCGTCGCGACACCGAGCACTCCGTTCCATCACCTCCACGCCCGCCAGGGAGCCGAGTCCATGACCCGCTACACGCTGCTGTTCACGTTCGCTTCCTTGCTGGCGACCGCCGCGGTTGCCCACGCTCAAGACGAGGGCACGACCCCACCGGAACCGACTCCGCCGGTCCGCAACACACTCCGCCGCGATATCGAGCCGTCGCTCGGCACGCCTGCCCCGTCGGTCCAGACGTGGCTCTACGAGCAAGAACGCAAGCGCTATCTCGACCCGAAGGAAGCGGTCCGCCGCAACGCCGAATACCGCGCCATCCAGCGCCAGCGGCGCATCGAATCGCGCAACTGGTTCGGCTACTCGAACTCGCGGCCCATCGCCTCGCCGAACCCGTGGTACGACACCTACTCGCCGATGTGGACCGGCAATTCGTCGTATCCCTACGAATGGTCGGGCGTCGGCGGCCCCGCCGTCGTCTTCCATCCCGGCTGGACCTCGGTGCAATACTAAACGCTTCTGTGACATAGCAAACGGTATCGCCGTTCGCGTTGTCGACTCTGCTCGCATAAAATCGCCGGTGGCGAATCTCTCGGCCCGCGCTTGTCCATCGCGGGGCAAACGCGGCAAGCGATCGCCTCCCGCGGTGTTTCGTAACGGCGCGGCGCTCGGTTTTCCTGTCGAGGCGATTCGCAAAGCGCGACGGCGGCATTGAACGACACCGATTCCACGCCCGAATACCGCCCGGTCAGCCGCCTCGCCGTGACGGGCCTGGCCCTCGGTGTGGCGTCGCTCATCGTGTTCGTCGCTCCACCGGTTGCCGTCGCGATCCCGGCGGTCGCCGTCGCGGTCTGCGCCGCCGCGATGCTCCGCATCCGCCGCGATCCGTCGCTCGCGGGATTCGCCCTCGCTCGCGCCGGATTGCTCTTCGCGCTGTTTTCGCTCGCGGCCGGGCCGTCCTACGCGCTCGCGCGGTACTGGCAATTGCGCCGCACCGCCGAACGCTTCGCCGCGTCGTTCGTCGAACGCCTGCTCTCGGGAGACATCCGCGCCGCCCATCAAATGACGCTCCCGCCAAACCAGCGGTTCGCGCCCGATCGCCCGCTAGCCGACGGCTATCGCGACGACGCCACAGCCCGCGACCGCCTCGCCGAGTTCGCGCGCGATCCTGTCGTCGAACGCCTGCGAGCGTTGCACGGAACCGAGGTCGCCCGCGTCCACGTCGCGTGGCACGAAGCGCTGCGCGATCTCGACGGCTTCGCCGTTCACGTCTACGTCGGCGGCGATACGCGCGAATCCGCGCGCGCCGTCGTGCGCGTATTGGTCGAACGTTCCGCCGCCAAGCCGCACGACTGGATCGTCAGCGAGCGGCTTCTCGAAGGAAATCGCGATTCATCGCCAAAGTGACCGGCGGGGAACCGTCCGTCTGCGAATTCCGAAGATTTCCTTGCGATCCGCTTGCCGCGGGACTATGCTGCGAACTGGCCTGTCGTCTTTGAGTTTCGCAGCACCGTTTCGCACCGACGCAAGGGAGCACCGCAATGGGGGCATTGCGCCGCTTGTCCGTTTGGTCTCGCGCTTTTTTGCTCGCCGCGGGATGTCTCGCGCCCGCGCCTTGGGCTCGCGCTGAGCCGCTCCAGTTCGAATGGAACTCGTCGGCCACCGGCAACTGGACCGACGCTTCGAAGTGGACCCCCAACGGCGTCCCCGGCGTCAACGATCCCGGCGACCGCGTTCAAATCGGCACCGCCGCCCATAGCGGCGGCACGGTCATCATCGACTCCTTCGTCCCGCCCATCTCGACGTTCAATCTCGGCGAAGGCGGCGTCGGCACGCTCGAAGTCCGCACGTTCGGCTCGCTCGTCACCACGACCACGCTTAGCTCCGACGCCATCGGACTCAACGGCCAGGGCACGCTCCGCGTCGACGGCGGACTCGTCTCCATCGGCCGGCGACATCCTCGGCGGGAGCCTCCAAATCCTCTCGCCGGTCAGCGATCTGAGTCTCGCCGTCAGCGGCATCGGCGAACTCCGCAGCCGCAGCACGCTCAACATCGGCCGCGACTTGATCGTCGGCGACGGCGGCCAAGGCATCGCGTCGCTGACCGGCGGCGAAACCCACGTCGGCCGCAACCTCACCGTCGGCGGACCGTTCGGCACAGGCACGCTCACCGTCGACGGCGGACGGCTGTTCGTCGCGGGCAATCTGACCGTCGGCGGCGTCGCGGGCGAAGGAACGATGACGTTCGGTCCACGCAACTCCATCGCCGACGTCGAAGGCACGTTCAGCGTCACCGCCAGCGGCAGCCTCCACCGCCAGTTCGCCGCAAATCCTCTCCCGGCAATTCAAGCGGTATCGGCCAATCTCGCCGGCGAACTGTCCGTGGGCTTTGCCGGCGACTTCGTCCCGACGATCGGCCAGTCGGTCGCGCTGCTCGAAGTCAGCGGCAACGCGCCGCACGCCTCGACGTTCGTCGGCAAGCCGCAAGGAACCGTCTTTATCGCCGATTGGGGCGCCGCGCACCTGCCGGTCCGGATCGACTACCAGGCGAATCTCGATGCCGGCGCCGTGGCCAACGACGTCACGCTCACCGTGCTTCGCCAAGGCGACGTCAACTTCGACGGCACGGTCACCCGCGCCGATCTCGCCACGCTCGTCGCCAACTGGCACGCGACCGGCGGCTTCGCCCAAGGCGACCTCGACGGCGACGGCCAAATCGGACTCCTCGACCTGATGACGCTCCGGCGCGAACTCTCCACCGCCTCGCCAACCACCGCCGCACCCGTCCCCGAACCGGCATCCCTCGCCACACTCTTCACGGCGGCGCTGGCAATCACCCTTCTCGGCCGGTACCGAACTCCAGGCTTGGCCCGCCCCGCAATTCGGCGATAATCGGGTCTCGTCGGCAACTCCGCGCTGTTATGGCACGATCTCCCGACCGTGCCATCCGCCCGACCGCAGGTTTCCCCCGCACCAGGCCGTTACCACGTGCGCGAGCCAGCATCCTCCCCTCAATCCTCAACCCTCGATCCTCGATCCTCAATCCCGCATGGACAGCACCTCCACCCATCCCGCGCCCGCCTCCACCGAAACTCCCGCCTGGCGTCCGCTCTCGGCCATCGACCGCCGCGTCGTCGGGGTGCTGGTCGAAAAAGCCAAGACGGTTCCGACCGCCTACCCGATGACGGTCAACGCCGTCTGCACCGGCTCGAACCAGAAGAACAACCGCGATCCCGAGATGAGCCTCTCGCCGGAGCAGGTTCAGGACTCGCTCGATCGGCTCCGCGAGCTGGGCGCGGTCGGCGAAGTGCAAGGCGACGGCCGCGTCGCCAAGTATCGCCACTACTTGTACAAGTGGATGGGCGTCGACAAAACGGAACTCGCCGTGATGGCCGAGCTACTCCTCCGCGGCGCGCAGACGATCGGCGAGCTCCGCGGCCGCGCCGCCCGCATGGAGCCGATCGCCGACGTCGCCGCCCTCAAGCCGATCCTCGCGACGCTCGCGTCCAAGGGCCTCGTCGTTTCGCTCACGTCCGAAGGCCGCGGGCAAGTCGTGACCCACGCGCTCTACACGCACAGCGAAATGGAGAGGCTCAAGTCCGAGTTTCGCAATTTCGACGCCGGGGCGAGTATCGCGGACGAATCTGCGGCCGCGCCGAGCGCCCCGCGTCCCGCGCCCCACGCCCCTTTCTCTGCGTCGCCTCCCGCCGCCGAAACCGCCGCCCTTCGCGAAGAGATCAAAGCCCTCCGCCGCGAACTCGAAGAGCTCCGCGACGAAACCCGCACGCTCCGCCGCGAGTTCGACGACTTCAAGGGGCTGCTGTCGTAGCGGTTGTATGCGAAATAGCGGCGGGCCAACCATCGTTTCTCGCGGCGGGGCTTGCCGCGTTCGCTATGATTTCTCGATGGACTTGGGCCTCTGTTCAATATCGAGCGGATTGCCCCCGGTGTATTTACCGGGGGCTAAATGATGAGAACGGTCGAACGACAACGCCGCAGCACCCGTCCGCCGCTCGACCCGGTGGACGAGTTTCGTCTCGCGCCGATTTCGCCGCTCCGCCGCGCGATCTACCTGTTTCTCGCCGCGGTGTGTTTTGCTTTGGGTATGCTCGGCGTGGTGCTGCCCGGCTTGCCGACCACGCCGTTCCTCCTCGTCACGAGCGCCCTGCTGCTGCGATCCTGGCCCGCCATGCACGAACGCATGTTGCGCTCGCGGTTCGTCGGCGGCCTGCTCGCCGATTGGAAAGAACACCGCGGCGTCCGCCCGCACATCAAAGTCCGGGCGATCGTCCTCGTCGCCGCCCTCGTCGCCGCGTCGATCTACTTCGGCGGCCTCTCCCCGCTCGCCGCCACACTCATCGCCCTCTGCGCCGCCGTAGGAATCGCGGTAATCCTAATGCTGCCGACGATTCGCCATTGACTCTTCCCCGCGCCCCGCGCCCCTCACTCTCCCCGCAGCGCCGCCAAAACCGGCGTCCGCAGCGTTGCCCGCACCGCCGACATCCCCGCGAGCAATCCGACGACGAAAATCGCCCCCAGCATCGCCGAGAGCGTTCCCCACGGCACGCCCGCCCCGCCCGCAAAGAAATGCGGCAACACGGCCACAACCGCCGCGACGACGCCCGTTCCCAAACCGGCCACGAGCAGCGCGGCGTTTTCGACGAGCACCATCTGTGCCAGCGTCCGCCGCCGAAATCCGACCGCCTGCAGCAGCGCGAGCTCCGAGCGCCGCTCCAACACGTTCCGCATCTGCACGGCCGCCAGCCCGAACGTCCCGAGCAGCAGCCCCAGCCCGCCCAAGCTCTGAAACGTCGACAGATACGTGTTCTGCACGGCCATGAACCCGCGCAGCCGTTCCTCGCACGGCTCGACGTCGACTCCATAATCGCCCAGCACGCTTTCCAGCGCCGTGCTCACGTCGTCGGCAATCTCCGCCGGCGCATCCACGAGCAACAGCCGATATCCGCTCGTCTCGGGAAAGCTTTCCAAGAACCGCCGCTCGGCCATCAGCACGTCCCCCTGAAAAATGCTGTTCTTCAAGAGCGCCACGACGCGGCAGTCGATCGTGCCGCCGCGGCCGTCGTCGAGCGCGAGCGTATCGCCCAAACCGATCTTGAGACTATACGTCGCCGTGTTCGCGTCGAGCACCACAGGCACGGCATCCGACTCTCCCGCCGACGCCTCATCGAGCAGCAACCAAGGGTTCTCAAGGTGTGCGTCCGTTGTCGCCAGAGAGCCGCCCCACAGGAAACCGCCGCGACGGACGAGCGCCGGCGGAACGCCCACGACCCGCGGCCGCTCCGCCTGATACAAGTTCAAGCAGCTCGCGTCGTCGCCTCGCTGCACGCGGAGCGCAATCCCCGTCGTCTTCGCCAGCAAGTCGCTTTGCTCCGGCGAGAACGCAAGTTCGTCGCGTCCCTGGGGCGTCGCCGGCGTGTAGTAAAGCGGCTGATCGCTTTCGGCATACAGTCGAAACCCGCCCGCGCCGTCGAGCGACGGATCGAGCCGAAATGCGCTGATCGCCACGATCAAAAAACTCGCCGCCGCGACGAGGCCGATCGTCAGCGTGCTCCGGCCGGGCGACCGCGCGGTGTTCCGCACCGCCAACTTGGGCACGGCCGCCGCGCCCGCCGCAATGAGCGACCCGCCTGCGTCCGCGTTGAGCCGCTGCCACACGAACACCAGCCCGGCCGCGAGCACCAGCGCCCCGGAGCCGAAAAACGCCCCGGCCTGCGCCTCGCCCGATAGCCCGATCGCGGCCGCGCCCAATGCCGCCGCCGCGACGATCATTCCCGCCGCAGCGATTTGCGCCCACCGTCTTCGCCGGGCGCGCGGCCGCTCGAGCGCCACCCGCCCCGCCAGCAACCCGCGCACCGGCAGCTTGCCGAGCGTTCGCAGCGACAGCGCAATCCCCAGCGCCGCGAGCACCACGCCGCTCGCGTAGCCAACGATGAGGCTCGTCGGCGTGTAATGCAGCTTCAAGAACGGCGCGGCGATCGCCTCGACCCACACGGTCGTTAGTGCCCACAGCATCAGCGCGGCAAAGCCCACGCCCAATGCCGTTCCCAACACCGCGCCCACCGCCGCCACAACCAAACCTTCCGCCAGCAACAATCGCCGCACGCGCCCCGCCGACCAACCGACCGCCAAGAGCACGCCCACTTCGCTCGCCCGCTGCTCGACGCCCAGCCGAAACAGAATCACGACGAGCATCATCGCCGCCGCGATCAGAAACATGCTGAAACCGAGGAACAAGCCCGCGAACGAAGTCGTACCCTGCGCCGCGGCGAGCCCCTGCTCCTTCACCGGGCGAAACGCGAACCCGAGCGCCGCCGGATCGAGTTCGCGAAGCAAGCCGTCGCGCAGCGCTTCGAGCGCGATCTCCTTGCCGCCCGCGTCGCGCGTCGCCACGCGAATCGACGTGGCGTTGCCGAACCGGCTCGACCAAAGCTTGCGCCCCGCCGCGAGCGACACGAACGCCTTGGGCGTTGTCCGAAAATCCCGCCAGTAGCGATCGTCCTGCGACCGCACGCGATCGCTGTCGTAAGGAAACGGCGCGTCCCAATTCCGGATCGACTCCTTGTCCGTCACGCCCGGCACTTCCGGCGTCAAGTCGGGATCGTTCGTCCGCAGCGGCCGCTCGCCGCGTTTCGCCAGCGGCGCGATTGCTCGGAGTTTGAACTTTACGTCTCGTTCGCGCACCTCGCCATGCGTGCTCTCCGGCTCGAAGTATTCGAGCGTAATCGTATCGCCCGGCCGGACGTCGACTCCCTGCTTCTTGAAATCCTCGAACGCCCAGCTATTGAGCACAATCTCATCGTGCGCGAGTGGCTCAAGCACCTTCCCATCGACATCCCCGTCCAGCGGCCCAATCGCCGCCGCCGAATCCACCGCCGCAACCACCGAATAAGGAATCCTCGCTGTCTCCCGCGCCCCGCGCCCCGCACCCCGCGCCCCGTCCGCCGAAATCCAATTCGCCAGATACGCCAGCGCCGGCTGCGGCTTGTACTCTCTCCACGCCGCCATCGCCGCTTGCTCCACCTCCGGCGGCAACATCATCCGGTCGCTCGTCAAATCGAAATACTCGTGAACCGTTTCGCCATCGTACTGGTGCTCGACGCGCTTGAGCGTCAGCCCCAAGTCGGCATCCAGCTTGAGCGACCGCTTGAGGGCCTCGTCCGCCACATCCACGTGCGCCGTCTCATTCTTCGCCGCCACCAGAATCGCGTTCGCCATCCCCGGCTTGCCGAGCGCCGCCTGCAACGTCCCCGGCGAAACGAACGCCGTCCGCGGGTCTTGCTGACTCGCCTGCAACGAGAACCGCCCCAAGCCCTCCGTCGGGATAACCTCGATCACTTTGAGCCGCACGGTGTCGACCGTTTCCGTCTTCCGCCCCAAGGGACTATCCGCCGGCACGTTCTGCTGCCGCGGCAACCTGAGCAACACCTCCGGCCGCGGCGGCGCGATCGCGCTCGCCCCGCCGTCCAGCTCCTCGCCAATTCCCAACTCGGCGGCCAGCGTCGCATTGATCACGACTTCGCCGTCGCCCGGCATCCGTGTTGGCCGCAGCCTCGTCTCGCCAGCGCGATCGCCCAACTGCCAGAACCGCTCGTCGCACCCGAGCACGTTCACGCCGCTCGCCCGACGATGCGTTTCGGCATGTTCGACGCTCCCCGAGAGCAGCAGCACCGCCAGCGCCGAAGCCTCTTGCTCCGCCAGCATCGCCTCGCGCGCCAAATCGTCGGCCAGTTCCGCGCGAAAGAACCGATCGACGACCAGTACGCGGTCGATCCGCCCCAAGCGTTCGAGCACGATGTCGCGCAAGCTCCCGCGCATCGAATCGCCGACGACCAGCGCCCCACAGAGCACCGCCGCAGCCGCCGCCACGCCCAGCGCAACCGCGACATTCAACCGTCGATGCTGCCAAAGCCCGGCAAGTATGAGCTGTGCGAACGTCATGGCAAATTCAAGAGGGGCGCGGGGCGAGGGGCGCGGGAAACGCGCATTGCCCCCGAATCCCGAATCCTCCCCAGTCCCCAGTCCCTAGCCCCCAGCCCCCAATCGCCCATCGTCCAACTCATACCTCCGCCCCATCATCCCCGCCAACTCCAAGCTATGCGTCACCACGACGAGCATCGTCTGCTCCTCGCGCGGAAGCTCTAGCAGCAACCGCGCCACCGCCGCCGCCGTCGTCCGGTCGAGATTTCCCGTCGGCTCGTCGGCCAAGAGCAATCGCGGCCGGTTGATCATCGCCCGCGCAATCGCCACCCGCTGCCGCTCGCCGCCGGACAACTCCGCGGGCCGATACTCCAGCCGATGCGCAAGTCCCACGCGGTCCAAGAGCGCCCGCGCCCGCGCGACCGCATCCTTCCCCGCCGCGCCAATCGCAATCGTCGGCACGAGCACATTCTCCAGCACCGAGCACTGCGGCAGCAGATGATGATCCTGAAACACGAACCCGATCGCCGTGTTGCGAAACTTCGCCAGCGCCGGCTCGTCGAGCGCAAACGGATCGCTCCCGTCGATCGTCACGGTTCCGCTGGTCGGCCGTTCCAGCGTCCCCAAGATGTACAAGAGCGTGCTCTTCCCCGACCCGCTCGGCCCCAAAATCGCCACGTTCTCGCCCGCCGCCACCGCCAGCGAAACGCCGCGCAACACCACCAGCGGCTCTGCCCGCGTCGGGTATTCCTTCGTGACGTTCGTAACCGCAAGCTCAGACATCGTGTCGCAGATTCTCGTAGGGTGGGTCGAACGATAGTGAGGCCCACTACCGGCCGCCGCTCGACGCAACTTCGCCCCGGACTTCACTCCGTTTGATCCGTTACGTCTCTTTCTCGCCGCTTCTGGCCTCACGATTCGCGAGCCGCGACGTGTCCGCTTCTCGCTCGCAAGCCGCGGCCAGCGCCGCGTGCATTGCCCCGCCGATCGCCCCGACGATCGAACCGGCCGCAACCATGTTCGTCATTATGAACGTCGTGTCGCCGCCGCCGATGAGGTTTCGCATCACGACCGCCGCGATCGCCCCGACGCCCGCCCACGCAAACGTCCACGCAATGAACCGGCCGATCAAGTGTAACGTACTCATGGTCGCCAACCGGCATCCAACCAAACTTGTAGGGTCGGTCGAACGACAGTGAAACCCACCGCGGATTTCACGATTCGCCGCGGCGTTGCGCGTGCTTGAGCATGACGCGGTCGGCATCGCGGTCTCGCAGGAACGCTATGATCACATGCGTCGCGCCGCCAGTCGCTCCTGCCAGCGTACTCGCAGCATACGCGATCGCCATTGAAATTGTTGTCGCGACAGTGTCTTTATATCCCGGATCGGAAATGAATAAACCGACCCCAAACCCGATTCCCATTCCAGCCGCCGTCCAAACAGCAAAGCGATACATTGAAAGCCTCTCCGTCTCGGACCAGAGCAGATTTGGCCGAGCCAAGAATCGCCGAAACGACAACACACAACCGGCGCAAACCGCGATCCCCAGCCGCCCAGCCGGCCTCGCAAGCTACCGAGGTTATTGAACAAAATCCTGGGGGGCCCCAGGGTTAACGTTTAAAAACTCCCTCGCATGGCGGCCCAATTCGGCGACGCGGTTCGCGGTGCCTCCGCGCGCGTTCCGCCGGTCGATGAATTCCGTCGGACGCCTTCATCGCCCAAAAATCAACCCCGCCCCCACACTCATACCAGACAAGTGGCACACTCGCCAGCCAAAAAATCCGCCGAAAAATGCCGACGATGATTCCATCGGCGGCACTCGGCGAATTCTGCGGATCAAAGGCCAACGTGAATGAATTCTCTGCGACCTCGGCGATACCTCCGCGCCTCTGCGTTAAAAAACACGAACCCGCTCATTCTTCATTGCAGTCATCGAACCTACGATTCCGCCGCCAACAACCCCAGCGTTGCCAACCCATAAAACGAATACTCGACATCCACGCCCTGGTCCCAAACCGCCCCCAAAAAACCGCCGCTCTCCTGTTCGAGCGACTCCGCATACCGCGCCGCCGCCCGCGCGTCGACGCAATCCGCCGCCCCCAAGTCCACGAGCGTCAACAGCCCCGTAAACGTGCTCAAGAGATCCGCGATCGGAATCCGCGTATTCGCCCTTATGCCCCCCTCGTCCGTTTGCATCTCCGCCAGAAAATCGACCACGCCCTCGCGCACTTCATCATCCAGCCGGCCCACGATCTTCAATAACCCCACCGCGGCCGCCGTCGGATTCGTGCCGCTCCGCTTCATCGGCTTGATCTCGACGAACCCGCCGTCTTCCCGCCGCTGCGAAAGCACGAACGCGACCATCCGCTCCGGCTCGACGAGCGGCGCGTCGATCAACTGCCGGCACAACGCGACCAGAAACGTGTGATACGTGCTGCTCGCCGTTCCCTCCGGCCCTTTGGCATATCCGCCGTCGTCGCGTCGCAACTTTTCGAGCGCCGCCGCCACTGCCTCGCGCCAATCCGGCGCGGCGTCTGCAAACACGTCCAGTCCCGCCGACAAGGTTAAGAGCGACGCGCTATAGACGAGCGACAGAAAATCGACGATCGTCGCCTGCCCCGCGAGTCGCGCGGCCAGAAACCGCCTCGCCCGCTCGGCCACGTCGCCGTGCAATTCGCCCAAGAGCGCCAGGGACCGCAGCGCGAAATTCGTGTAATACAAATCGCTCCCGCCCTCGCGCCCGGCAAATCCGCCGTCCTCGCGCTGCCCCGCCAAGAAAAAACGCGCATGCCGCGCCCGAACCTCCTCCGGCAACCGCGATACGCCAACGGCCAAGCGAATCGTCAACTCTTCAAGATAACTGGCCATCGAGCGATCGCCGGAGTTTGCGAATTGCGGCTCGGGAATTGGTCATTCCCAACATTTAGCCCCCGGTGAATACACCGGGGGCAATGGACGTCCCAACCCGTGCGTCACGATTGTCGTTCTCGCTCTCTCCGCCGACAAGCGCAACTTCCGTGAAGGGCAAGAAGCGCGATCGCGAGCACAAGCGACACCGCCGCCCCCGGCTCAGGCACGCCATACAGCGCCTGAATCGCCGCCACGTCGTCCGGCGTCAACTCGCGCTTCGCTCCGCGATAGGCGTTCTCCATCACCGACCCGCGGACCGTCGAATGCCCCAGCCCCAACGCGTGCCCCATCTCGTGGAGCACGATCGTGTAGATGTCGAACCGGGTGCTCGAAGGCCCGGCGAGCGGATCGTCGACCCAATTGCGATTGACGTCGAGGTGAAAGTCGCCCGCCAGCGTTCCGCCGAGTCCATAGACCGTCTCCGTCCCGGGCTGAAACGCATGGGCCACGAGCGACGACGAACTCAGTTCCCACGCCGCAATCCGAATATCGCCCACGTGCCCGCCGTCCGCCTCGCTCGCCCCGACGTTCGCGCCATGATCGGGCACCTGCCCCAGATTGCGAAAGCCCGACTCGCTCGCCCACCTATCGAGCGCCCAGCCGAACAACGCCCCGTAATCCTCTTCCGTTTCGAATCCCGGCACGCCGAGCGCCGTGATCGCGGCGGTCGTGTGGATACCGTGCGCCGCGTCGGCATCGTGATCGAACGTGCGTCCCGCCGGCACGATGCTAAACGTCGCGCTCCCCGGCGATCGCGGGCCGTCCGGCGCGGTAAACCCATGTTCGCTCGCCGCGTTCGGCCCGAGGTCCCACTTCGTCGGCGGACTGCCGAGGTAAGTGAACCCCGCCTCGCACCGCGCGGCAACGACCGCCAGCGCAACCGCAAACGACAATCGCAACAAACTTCGCCCCATTAGCAACCACACACGACACGCACAATCGGCAGAACCGGCACGACACCTTCCACTATAACTCGCCGTCCAGGCAGATGGCGTAGATTTGCAAACCCAACGTCCAAGCGCGAACACACGCCCTGCCCACTGTTCCCTGCCCACCCTCCACTACCTAACCGACGAACCCGCAATGAACCAAGACTACGGCAGCGAATACGCCGAACTCTACGCCCGGCACTGGTGGTGGCGGGCCCGCGAGGCGATCTTGCTCGATCGCATCCGCCGCATCGACTTGCCGCGCGGGGCCGACATCCTCGACGTCGGCTGCGGCGACGCGGTGTTCTTTCCCGCCTTGTCGCAATTCGGCGCCGTCCGCGGCGTCGAGATCGACAGGTCGCTCATCCGGCCCGATAACCCCTATCGTGACGCGATCCACCACGCTCCGCTCGGCGACGCGGAGTATGCCGGCTGGCAATTCGACCTGATCACGGCCCTCGACGTGATCGAGCACATCGAAAACGACGCCGCAGCGATCGAAAACCTCGTCGCCATGCTGCGGCCCGGCGGATACCTCGTCCTTACCGTGCCGGCCTTCATGCTCCTCTGGGACGCGCACGACGAACGCAACTGCCACTATCGCCGCTACCGCCGCAAGCCGCTCGGCAAGCTCCTGGCCCCGCACGGCAAGCTCCGCGAGCTCCGCTACTTGTTCCACGGCCTGTTCTTCGCGAAGGCAGCGTTCCGGCTCATCAACGGCGCCAGCGGCGGGCGATTGCGACAACACGCGATTCCGCCGCGACCCGTTAACTGGGCCCTGCATACGCTCTGTCGCGCCGAGAACCGCCTATTCGGCCCGCTCCGCATTCCGTTCGGAACGTCGGTGCTCGCGATCCTACAGCGAACCGGCCCATCCCGAAAGTCAACGCAGAACAACAACCTCGAAGCACATGCGGCCGCGGATCCCGCCGAAGAACACGTCGCGAGCGCGTAACGCAAATCGTAGCAAAACGTAGCGTGGGTCGAGCGAAGCGAGGCCCACCGGACAAGCGTTTGATATCGTGCGTTTCTAGTGGGCTTCACTTCGTTCGTCCCACCCCACCGCGCTCTACCGCAACACCGCCGCAATCGCCGTACACAGCCGGTCCATGTTCGCTTGGGTCATCCCCGCGACGTTGATCCGCCCCGAGCCGACGGCGTAGATCGAAAACTCGGTCTTGAGCCGTTCGACTTGCTCCCGCGTCAGGCCCGAGAACGAAAACATCCCCCGTTGCCGCTCGATGAACGAAAAATCGCGGTCGATCCCCTTCGCGGCGAGCGTCTTCACAAACAGCTTGCGCATCGCGTTGATCCGATCGCGCATCGCGGCCAGTTCACCCTCCCACTGCGCGGCCAGCGCTGGATCGGACAGAATCGTGCTCACGATCGCCGCCCCGTGGCACGGCGGATTCGAGTAATTCGCGCGGATGCAGACCTTCACCTGGCTAAACGCCGCCTGCGCCGCTTCCGGCGTGCGCGCGACGAGCGACATGGCCCCGACGCGCTCGTTGTACAGACCGAAATTCTTGGAAAACGAGCTGACGACGAGCATCTCGATGCCCGGCCGCAACAACGTCCGCAGTCCGGCCGCGTCCTCGGCGAGGCCTGTGCCGAAACCTTGATATGCGAAGTCGACCAGCGGCAACAGCCCACGCTCTTCGATCACATCGGCAATCGCCGCCCATTGCTCGACGGTGGGATCGACGCCCGTCGGGTTGTGGCAACAGCCGTGCAACAGCACGACGTCGCCCTTGGGGATTCCGCGGAGCGCCGCGAGCAGCTTGTCGAACGCCAGGCCGTTCGTCGTCGCGTCGAAGTACGGATACGTCGCGACCTCCAACCCCGCCGCGCGATACACGCTGGGATGGTTGGGCCAGGTCGGCTCGCTCATCCACACGTTGGCCGCAGGAAAACATTGCTTGATGAAGTCGGCGGCGACGCGCAGCCCGCCGGTTCCCCCGGGAGTTTGTGCCGTCGCAACGCGGCCCTCTTTCGAAGCCGGATGCTCGGCGCCAAACACGAGCTTGCCAACGGCCGCGGCGTACTGCGGCGAGCCGGTGATCGCCAGATACCCCTTCGACGATTCGCCTTCCAACAACCGCCGCTCGGCTTCTTTGACGCTGGCGAGAATCGGCGTCTTGCCGCTCGCGTCCTGAAACACGCCCACGCCGAGGTTGATCTTCTCGGGATTGGGGAAGCGGGATGGATTCGAACACGGCAGGAGCGGGGGTCAGGGTTCAGGGGTCGCTGGCCAGGGTTCGGGAGTCATTTAGCCCCCGGTGAAAACACCGGGGGCAATCGGCGCGACATCGCGAATCACGGCCGCACCTCACGCAGCGCCCGACGCCGATGCCGCCATATCGTAGAACCCGCACCCGATTCCTCCAAGGAGCAACCACCCTGCGGAATATGCCCGTTGGACGATTTCGGCCCCGCGGTACACAATAGAACACAACAGAATGGTCGCCCCGCAAGGACACCGGGGCGGCGGCGAACGTTCGCCGAACGCACCGGAACGAGAGGGAAATTCGCAATGGCGTTTCAATTCATGTGCCCCCGCGGGCATCTGCTCGAAGGCGACGAGTCGCAGGGCGGACAGCAATGCCGCTGTCCGCAGTGCGGCATGGTGTTCATCATTCCCATGCCGGCCCCCGCCGCCGTTTACGAAGCCGTCGTGCCCGAGGAGTCCGAAGCCGCCTTTCCCGGCTTCGGCGGCGCGGCGGACGAACCGGCCGAACCCCGGCTCTTGCACATTCCCTGCCCCAATGGCCACGAACTAGAAACGCCCGAGGACATGCTTGGCCAGGAAGTCCTCTGCCCGCACTGCAACGCCCAGTTCAAGCTCCGCGAAAAGGACAGCATCGAATTCCGCCGCAAACGCCAGGCAGAAATCGAACGGATGCACCACAAGCAGGCCAAAAACTGGATGAATTGGGCGATCGCCCTGGGCGTGATCGTCGTCCTCGGCGTGATCGGGATGATTGTCATCGCGATGAACAACTAGCCACACATTAGTCGGCAATGCGCGGAGAAACGTTCGTCGAACCCATGCGGCAATCTCTTGCGGCTCGCACGGTCAGGACGATCAAGGCAGCGCCTACGGCAACAAAAGGCATCAAGAAGGCGAGCAGCAACCAATCTTTCGCCGTGTAACTACGATTGAGCACGCTTTCGCCGGGATTCCCAGGATCGTAGTACACGCGAGTGACCGCGCCGACCGGGTACGTTTGCAGCACGCCGGTAGCCCACTCCTTGCTTCCGCGGGTCAACGGGGTGTAGCGGATGCATACGTCGGACGCGATCCGCACGCAGGCCATGCCCGCCATGATACCGACCACGAGCAATCCGCCCAACGCCCCGGTGTTCTTGCGAAACCACGAGACCGCGGTCAGACCGTTCGCCGCGGTCGAGTCCTCGAGCCTCTGACCGACGAGCGAGGCCTTCCGTTTGCGACGCTTACCCATCGCCATCCGCCTGCGTTCGTCGCAAATTCTTTAATACTCAAACCGACCGACCTGACTTGGCTTCTATATTGGGCTGGCGATGTCAAGAGGCGCATGGCATTTACGCCTTTACATCGACCTTCACCTTGAGCCCCGCGAACTTCTTCTCATCGATCGCCAGCCCAAACCCCGCCGCGTCGGGCACGGTCGCCTCTCCATTCTTGATCGCATAACCCTCGGCAACCAGCACGTCGGTCGACAGCGGATCGTGCTCCGCGCGATAGAAATTCTCGATCGCCCGGCCCACGTGAAGCTGCATGTAGTACCCGACGAGCGAACCCCAGTTGTGCGGTGCGACGAGGATGCCCTGCGGCGCGGCCATGTCGGCTTCGTCCAAAATCCCCTCAAAGCCGAAGTGCTTCATGTCTCCTTGCAGCACGTCGACCGCTTTGGCTTCGACGAGCGGCTTGAACGGGTCGAGCTTGCTCTGCGTCTCGCCGTCGGCCAGCAGCGTCTTGAGTTTCTTCTCGGAAATGTGCCGCTTGAACTCCAAGCACGGCTCGACGCGCTCTTCGAACATCTCTTCCGCAAACGCGAGGTTCGCGTCAGCCGTCTTGTCGACGAACCGTTTCGCGCCGGCCAGGTCGTAGCCGTTGTTCGCATCCACGCCGAGAATCGCCTCGCGGCCGGCATGCTTGCGAATTGTCTCGACGACCGCCACGTCGCGCGCGTCGCCGTCGCTGCGCGGCATCCACTTCGCCCCGCGGCCGATCTTGATCTTGAACGCGACATGCCCGCGCTCGCGGCCTTGGTCGATCTCCTCGCGAAACCGATCCTGCCACCGATCGGCGTACTGCGGCAGCAAGTCGGCAAAGTAGATCGAACCATCGTATACCGGCACACGCTCGGCCCCCGCGCCGCCGAGCAGCTTGTATGCCGGTGTCTTGAGCAACTTCCCGGCCAGGTCCCACAGCGGCATCGTTCCGTTGCCGAGCGGCCCGCCCATCCGCCGTGCCTCGCGCCGGAAGAAATCGAGCGGGCTTTTGCCGGGCAATCCGCGAGCCGTCTTTTCGTCGATGCGACACGCACCGAGTCCCTCGACGCCGGCGTTCGTGAACAGCCGGACCATTGCGTCGCTCGACGTGTCGCCGTGCACGTCGAGCCGCGAATTCTTGCCGGCAATTTTCGCCCGTTTGAGCGGCAGGTCGAACGCGACGACGCGGGTGATTTTCACATCGTTCGGCAGATCGTCCGCCCACGCGAAGCGACCCAGGCCCGCGAAGGCAACGCTCGACCCCATCGCCAGGGCCGACCGGCCAAGAAACGTGCGGCGGTCCAACATCGCTTTCTCTCCTCGATCGGTCGAACGTTTTCGATGCCCGGATTGGGCGGCGCCAAGTCGCGAATCCGAGTTTGCAGTGTCGTTCACCGCGGTCCGCGTGTCCACCTTAGCCCCGTTTGCCGAGTTCGCTGCGGTTATCCCCTCCAATGCCAAGGTCTTAAACCCACAATGTTTTCTTGACACTGTTCAGGCGTGTAACCATGCTGGATGCTCTGCCGGAACTGCGCGCCCCACGCCGCAAACCGGCAGCGTCGGCCCAGTTTCCCGCAAGTCCTCGCATACGTCCCCGCGCCGCCAGGTTCTGTCGTGCGGCTCGTGGCACGCTTCGGGCATCGGCCGCCGGGCGGATGCTTCCCCCGAGTCCGGAAGCAGGCAATTCGAGCGGTCGGCGTTCTCCTATGGGCCGAATTCGGTTCCCGTCTGCGGCTGCGCCATGCTGCGCGCATTGCTCCCCTCCGCCCGCGCCGAACGTGCGCGTTCCGTCGGCCGTCTTGCCGTTCCGTTAACCCGTTAGTTCGCGTTCCATGCGCCGCGCTCGTTCGGGCGCGGGCGCTTTTTCTGCCCCGTGTTTCTTTTCTGTGGAGTGGTCTCATGAAAGCGCATTTCGTCCTCCTGGCCGCGCTCGCCGCGGCGCTCTCGCTGCCGGCGCAAGCCCTGGCTTACTTGGGAAGTTTTCACGCCAACGACGGATACTATCCGCAGTACGGCACGATGCTCGGCGACGTCACCTACTACAACGCCGGCCAATCCGGCGTCAACGCCGGCGGCGGACCGACGATGCAAATCATCGCCGATTCCGGCTTGTGGAAGCTCAAGAGCCCCGTCGGCGGCGTGTTCGACAACACCGCCGATCGCAACGCGTACCTCGCTCCCGGGTTGCCCTATCCGCCCACCGATCCGAACAACGAGCCGGCCTACCTGCTCGGCGGTCACTTCCCCGGCCGCGGCGGCGATGGCGCGAACCTCGCCTTCCGCAACGACACGCCCTTCGGTACCGGCCCCGCGATCTACGAATACACGATCGACACGTTCGACACGGGCGGCCCCGTGCCGGCGAGCGTCACGAGCGGCGTGTCGTCGATCGGTTTCTACTTCTGCCCGAACCCCGTCGACGTTCCCGATCCCTCCGGCCAGGCCAGCCACAAGTTCACGCTCAGCCTCAAAGACAGCCTGGGAAATATCGGCATGCAGTGGGGATACGCCCGCGATAACGAAGTCACCTGGCGCGATTCGCCGTCGAGCCCCTGGAACTTCACCGGCGTATATGCCGACGCCACGAATTGGGACGGCATCGACATCAAGGTCGACCTGACCGCCGACACGTTCGGACTCGACTATTACGACGTCGGCACGAACACCTGGTCGACGATGGTCCCGGCCGGCACGCCGCTCGGCTTGCCGCTGCAGAACATCACCACCCTCCGCTGGCAACTCGAAGACGGCGTCGCCAGCGGCACCGGCGGCAAGAACTACTTCGACGACTTCAGCATCCACACGGCCGTCCCCGAACCTTCGTCGATCGCCCTCGTCGCCTTCGGCGGCCTCGCGCTGTTGCCGGTTTTGCGCCGCAAGCTTTGTTCGCGGTAACGACCGGCTGTCGTATCGGATCGAATCGCGGTGCTCGCGCGACGGCACGGGTGGATTCCCGCGCCGCGCGCGGGACCGCGTTGTCGAGCCGCAGTTTCGCAGCCACTGATAGGCCGGCATCCGCAACGGGTCAGCGTGCGCCCGGCCACGCCAGGTAAATCATTGCGCCGACCGCCGCACAGGTCGCCAGCGTAACGGCCATCCCGCGCTTCCAGCAGAACGTCAATCCGCAAGCCAGAATCGCGATCGCCGCCGCGGCGATGTTGAGCGTCGTCCATTCGGGAACGAGCACCCGCACGCCGGCGAATCGCCGCTCGACAACGCTTGCGAACAGCACGTGCAACGCGAACCAGACCGCAAGGTTCAAGATTACGCCCACGACCGCCGCGGTGATCGCCGACAGCGCCGAGCCGAGCAGCCGGTTTCCCCGCAGCCGTTCGATATACGGCGCGCCGAGAAAGATCCAATAGAAGCATGGCACGAACGTCACCCACGTCGTCACGAGCGACCCGAGCACGCCGGCCGCCAGCGGATCGAGCGGCCCTGGATTCCGGTACGCGCCCAAAAAACCGACGAACTGCACGACCATAATCAGCGGCCCCGGCGTCGTTTCCGCCATTCCCAGTCCGTCGAGCATCTCGCCGGGCATTAGCCAGCCGTACCGCTCGACCGCCTGCTGCGCGACGTAGGCCAGCACCGAGTACGCGCCGCCAAAGGTCACGACCGCCGCCTTGCTGAAAAATATGCCCTCGTGCCAATATGTCGACTCGCGGCCGAAAAGGACCGCAATCGCCACGAGCGGGCCAAACCACAATATCAGACAGATGGCGCTCACCACCACCGCCCGGTACAGCGATGGCTGCACGTCGTCGTGAAGAATCGCGACAGTCGGCCTGGTGCTCGGCGAATCGCCGCCCGCCTTGCCGTGTCCCTGACCAACCGCGAAGTATTGCGGCGCCGCGCGGCCGCCGACGAACCCGATTGCCGCCGCCGTCGCAATCACCGCGGGAAAAGGAACGTCGAAGAAGAAAATCGCTACGAACGCCGCCGCCGCGATCGTCAGCGTCGCCCCGTTCTTGAGCACCCGTTTGCCGATCCGCTGCACCGCCTCGAACACGATCGCCATCACGGCCGGCTTGAGCCCGAAAAACACCGCCGCCACGATCGCCACGTCGCGGTACTGCGCATACAGAATGCTCAATCCCAGTATTGCCAAACATCCCGGCAACACGAATAACACACCCGCCATCAGTCCGCCTACGGCGCGGTACATCAGCCAGCCGATATACGTTGCCAACTGCTGCGCCTCCGGCCCGGGCAGCAACATGCAATAGTTGAGGGCGTGCAGAAACCGCTCCTCGGAAATCCACCGCTTCTCGTCGACGAGAATCCGGTGCATGACGGCGATTTGCCCCGCCGGTCCCCCGAAACTCAGCGCAGCGACGCGACACCAAATGGGGAATGCTTCGCGCAGGGTAATCGCCCGAGGGCAATCCTGGATTACGCCTTTTTCGCTCGCGTTCATTCGGGCCGTCGCGTGCAAGATGCTTGCCGCAGCAGGCCAAACAGCCGCAGCACAGCCCGCTGGTTGTACCGCAGGATGACTTGCTTGCCGAGGCCCATTCGCGCGATCAACGATCGCACCGGCGCGTGCCGGCCCGCTCGGCCGCTAATTGCTTCGCGAGATGTTCAATATCCGCTCCTGCCGGGTTTCGACGGCTTCTTTGAAGTCGCCCAGAAAGCTCGGACAACTCTCCAGGGCCTCCTCGTAGAACTGACCGAAGACCGGCACGAATCCCACGGCTTTTTTCAACGCCACGAACGCCACGGACGTCTTATCGTTGAAGCCCGCGCTGCGGTACTTGTCGACTTCGTCGATGCAGTCGACGAAATCCGTGACGAGCGACGCATACGAAAGCCATTTCTTGCCTTCCTCCAAGGCGGCGTTTACCTTGTCGGGCGCGATCCACATCCACGGTTCGATCGTGTCCGCGACCGATTTGACCTTCTTGATCGATTCCACGGCTCCCTCGTAGGCCCCTTTCTCCCAGGCTTTGATCAGCTCGTCGACCGGCGGCAAATACTTCTCGACGGACGATTTCTTGAGGTCGGCGACTTGCTCTTCGACCGCCTTGAGAAAGTTCACAGGGCCGTCCGGAAGCGATGCGTGCACGCCCGGAACTTGGAACCGCCCGTCGTGCGTCACCCAGCCCGGAATCGACGCGTATTTCGTCGCCGTGTCCGTCCACCACGGATCGTCGTTCATGCGCTCGTCGAGATGGTCGCAGGCGTCCTGCATATCGTTGTAGCCCGACGTCGCCGCGTCTTCGAGCATCTCGGCCAACCGCTTCTTGATTTTTTTGCTCTTCGTTTTCAAGATCACTCGGCGGCCCTGATAGAACAGCCGGAACGCCATGTTGACGACGGCGATCTTATTGGCGCTATGATCGCCGTGCCCCCATTTGCACGACTTGTGAATGTCTTTACGCTCCAACTCCACCTGATACCCACCGTCCCAAATCGCTCCCATCGCTTCGCTCCTTACCGGGAAAGCGCAATATGGACGTCCAGTCGAGAACGCAGATGAACCGGGAGACCGTCACCGAGAACGGACCGGCGTCCGAGAGGGATGCCGGACGACTGTTTCGGTTGTGCATCGTCGATCGGCCGCCGAACCTTGCCCGCTGCAAGGCTCGCACACCTCTCCCTATCCCAACTGTTGATGGGGATTGAGCGACGGCTCGGACATGATATTTACCGCAAAAATCGGCCGCTCACCCCGCTGGGCGCAAGACGATACGCCGCAAATCCATTACCGCGGGACCCGGCTTCGATTTCGGGCGAACGGCGAGCGTTTGCTTTCCCGCAGCGAGCTCGACTTCCCCCGCGACGCGGAGAATCATCTGCTGGAAATGCCCCGTCTCTTCGACGCGGAACGTGAGCGACCTTCCGCCAACTTCCACGGCAACCTCCGCGCCGCCGCTGCCGCTCCCGCAGCCCTGCTGAATCTCGATTTCATAATTGCCCGGCGCCGGCACGTCGAACTCCCACTCGGCCCAATCGCCGACTTCCGTCCAATAGCCCAGCACGTTCTTGTGCGGCTCCGGCTCGTAGCGCAGCCGCTTGCCGTGTACCTTCGCGTCCTTGGCGTGCAAGTGAATGTCTCCCTTGGCGGGCGTCACGCGCGGCGACTGGCCTTTGACGGCCGCGTTCATCGCATTCCGCCATTCCCGCCACGCTGGCGCCGTCTCCGCCGCCGTGGCCCCCGGCACGAGCCGCGACGAATCTTGATCGATATACAAACGCCGGTGCATGGCTTCGTCGAAATCCGGATTCCGCGTCGGCATCCGCGCCCCGACGCGCTTCCGCCATGCCCGTAACTCCCCGCGCAATCTCTCCGCTCGCTCCGGCTCTTCCTTTGCGAGATTCTTCGTTTCCCCAACGTCCTCGGCCAAATCGAACAACTCGGCGCTCTCGTCCTCGAATTGCTCGACGACCTTCCATTTCCCCTGCCGAATCGCGCCCGCCGGCCGACCGCCCTGGTTCGTGTAATTCGGAAAGTGCCAATAGAACGTCCGCTCATCCAGCACTTCGCCGCGAAACAGCGGCGTGATATCGACGCCATCGAGCGGGCCAACCGCCTTTTCCGGATCGACTCCAGCGGCCTTGAGCAGCGTCGGCACGAGATCGGTCAGCACCATCGGCGCGTCGCACGTGCTTCCCTTCGCGACCACGCCCGGCCAGCGAACGATGAGCGGTTCGCGCAATCCGCCTTCGTACAGATAGCCCTTGCCCGCCCGAAACGGCCCGTTGTGCGTCGCCGGAGTTCCCGGCGATTCGAGCACGTGCAGCCCGCCATTGTCGCTCGTGAAGATGAAAATGGTCTTCTCGCCAAGTCCCAGCGCATCGACCTTCGCCATCAACCGTCCGACGGAAGCGTCCAGCGTCTCGATCATCGCGGCGTACATCGGATGAAACGCCTCGCTATTTCTCGCAATCAACTCCTCCGACGCCCCCAGCGGAATGTGCGGATTGTTGTGCGGCACGTAACAAAAGAACGGCCGATCGCGGTTTTCCTCCATGAACTTCTCCGCCGCCGCGGCGATCGCCATTTCGCCCTTGCCCCCTTCCGTGCTCGACGGCTTTGTGTTCGCCGGCGGCATTGCGACGGTGTCGAATCCCTGCTCCCGCGGCGAAAACCCTTCGCCGCCCAGATGCCACTTTCCGAACAACCCCGTCGCATAGCCCGCGTTTTTGAGCAGCTCGGCAATCGTCGTCTCTTCCAGCGGCAACTGCCCTTCGATCCGCGGCTGCAGCAAGCGCTGCGAAGGCGCATCGGCCCGACCCGGCAAGAAGTTCGTCAAATTGAGCCGCGCCGGACATTTGCCCGTCATCAGCGCCGCCCGCGACGGCGAGCAAATCGATTGCGCCGAGTAGGCGCACGTGAACCGCATCCCCTGCGTCGCCAGCCGATCGAGATGCGGCGTCCGATGATCCTTCCGGCCGTAACAACCCAAATCGTAGACGCCCAGATCGTCCGCCAGGATCAGCACGATGTTCGGTTTCGCGTCACCGGCAGCGCGATCCGCCGCAACACCCGCCGCCTCACCCAGCGCGACCGCCGCAAGACACGTCAATGCAAGCCACCCGATTCGTGTCGACACAAGGATGCTCCTCAACGCAGGTTGTGGCCAGCCTCTCGACCTACGCACAATGTCCGCATTACCCCAGCTTCCACCCATCCCGATACGACCGCCGAACGAATCTCTCCGCCTCGGGCGCGTTCGTCGCTGTCATCGCCTGCGGATCCCATTCCAGCTTCTTACCGGTGCGAAACGCCACGTTCCCCAGATGCACCGCCTCGGTCAGCCACCCGGCATACTCGAAATTGCACGTCGTCGGCTCGCCCGTCTTCGCCGCGTGCAGCCATTCGGCGTGATGCCCGCGCGACTTCGGAATCGAAGCCGGCGGCCGCGTGAACTTCGCGAACTTCTCCTCCGGCAGCAGCACGTGCTTGAAATACTCCGCCAGCAACATCCCGTCGTCTCCGACGAACAGAATACCGTGTTCCCACTGCGGAATTTTCTTGTCGACGAACAGCGCCGGCTTCTCAACGCCTTGATACCACGACAGCTTCACCGCTTTCTGCCGGCCCTCGGCGGCAAACTCGTAATCGACGCGCATCGACGCCGGCGCTAGTTCCGCGTGAGGCGGCGGACCATGCGCCTCGATGGTCTTCGGACACTTCAAGTCCAGCGCCCAGAACGGCAAATCGACGCGATGGCTTCCCAAGTCCGACATCGTGCCGTTGGCAAAGTCCCACCACCGGTACCACTTCGGCCCCGGCACGTAGACGTTGTTGAACGGCCGCTCCGGCGCAGGACCCAGCCACAAGTCCCAATCCAAATCCGGCGGCACGGGATCGACGCCTTTGGGCCGACGCTGCTCGAATACGATGTCGCCGTTCTTCCGGGCCAACTCTTCGCTGCCATGCCAGCCCCACGCCCGCGAAACCCACAAGTGAACTTCGCGCACCGTGCCGATCGCCCCGGCCCGAATCAACTCCACGACTCGGCGATAGTTCTCCTCCGCGTGAACCTGCGTCCCCATCTGCGTTGCGACCTTCGCGTTCGTCGCCGCTTCGCGGATGACGCGGGCTTCGTGAATGTTGTACGTCAGCGGCTTTTCGCAATAGACGTGTTTGCCCAATTGCAGCGCGGGCAGCGTCGCGAAGGCATGCGTATGCTCGCACGTGCTGACCACCACCGCGTCGAAGTCCTCCGGCCGCTCGAACAGTTTGCGAAAGTCGCGGAACTGCCGGGCGTTGGGATGCCGTTGCCCCGCCGCCCGCAAAGCCGCCGCGTTCACGTCGCACAGCGCGACGACCTCTTCGGACTCGACGCCTTGCAAATTCGCTCCGCCGCGCCCGCCGCAACCGATCACCGCCACGCGCAGCTTCTTCGACTCCGCTCCCCGTCCCCGCAGCACCGCCGGAGCGGCCAGCGTCGCCGCGGCCGCCACCGCCGAAGTCCGCAGAAACTCGCGCCGCGTCCTGCGTTGTGCATATGGAAAGGGTTTGGCCTCCGTACTAGCTGGCTTGCCCATGGAAAACTCCCTTCCTTTGTTTGTCGCACGTCGCGCCGCGGCACGCGTGCGATCCGCGCTCGATACCACACGCCGCCAGCATAGTCTGCAGCGCGAACCCAGTCACGCACCACCCGGCCGCCAATGCGTGCGACTGGTCCAAGCCCCAGCCAATTGCTACGATTCGATAATCGGCGGCCCCGCATCCGTCCCCGCCCTCCGGTCCCCGGGCTACAGCCTCTGGCCTGCTTCCCGCCATGTCCGACTTCGTCACCGTCGCCAAAGTCGGCTCGATTCCACCCAATCAAGGCGGAACCTTCACCGTCGGCGACCGGCTCGTCGCCGTCTTTCTGGTCGACGGCGTCTACCACGCCATCGACGACATCTGCCCCCACATGGGCGCATCGCTCGGCGCGGGCTACGTCGACAACGGCGTCGTCTACTGCCCCTGGCACGCCTGGCGATTCCGAGTCTGCGACGGCGCGTGGTGCGATAACCCCAATCCCAAACTCGGCGTGGCCAGCCACGAGGTCCGCGTCGTCGGCGACGAAATCCAGGTGCGGATCGCGCTCTGACGCACACTCGCCCACAAACGGCCCGAGCGCGATGTCGTGAACTTCCCCGTCGGGTCTCGCGCCCGGCGCCGGCCGAAACGATTGTGCCGCCCGTTCCGGCCGCGTTTTTTTTCGAGATTCTCACCCCACTTGCGTAACAAACGAATCGCTCCAAGCATAATGAGGTAATTCTGAAGGGGCACCATCGAAAGAGCACCTATGGCGACCTACATCGTTCAGCCCGGCGACAGCCTCTGGGAAATTGCCAACGACCATCACCTCACGCTCAAAGAACTGCTCGCCGCCAATCCGCAAATCAAGAACCCCGACCTGATACATCCCGGCGACCCCGTCGTCGTCCCCAATCGCGGGCCCACGGCCGCCGACCTCGCCAAGCTGCTGGAACCGCTCCACCAGCTCAAGGCCGGCGTTGCCAGCGCCTTGGCCGCCAAGCACAACGGCCCCCAAAAGACGACCGCGGCCGCCGCCCAAAGCAGTCTCGCCAGCGGGCACGGCTCCGGCACGGGGCACTCTCCCGCTGGTGACGCGGCAAAGACCCACATCCATAAACCCGCTTCGGCGCTCGCCGGCATCGCGCCCGGCCAATTCGGCAGTGGACACGGATCGGGCGCGGGAAAACCGGCTCCCTTCGTGGGACCACAAGCCCCTGGTATCGCCGCCGGTCAAACCGGTAGCGGATCCGGAAGCGCCGCCGCAGCGCATTCCATCGCCCATCCCAACGCCGCCCAAAAGCACGCCGTCGCCAAACACGACGCTGCCAAACATGCCGCGGCCAAAAAAGCCGCGATCAAGAAAACCAAGACCGCCACCACTCCGCCCTGGCTCACGCTCGCCTTTGGCGAATATCTCCGCTGGCAACCCTGGCTCAGGGAACACAACGTTGCCGCCCGAAACGCCTGGATGCGGCAGAAGATTCTCCAATACGGCGCCGCCGGCGGCCTCAGCTCCGTCGACGAATGGTGCTCCTGTTTCGTCAACTGGGTCCTCCAGCATTCGCTCGCCAAACCCTCGGGCAAAGGTTTCGTCGGCGGCACGCGCCATGCCCTTGCCGGCAGTTGGGCCGCCTGGAGCGGCGGCAAGCAAATCGCTCCCCGCCGCGGCGCGATCTGCGTCAAGGCCGGCTGGTCCGATTCCTGGTGCGACTGGAAGCACGTCGGCTTCTGCCTCGATTGGTCCGGCGGCGACGCCATCGAGGAAGTCACCGAGTTCGACCAATACTCCAACCAATACATCCGCGCCTACTACAACATCTCCGTCGAGATGCTCGGCGGCAACCAAGGCCATCCCAACGGCTACGACATGGGCTGGGGCTATTCCGCCGTCACACGCTCCTGGCAAACGTCGCCCCACGGCTTCCTCTTCATCTGGCCCAAGTGGCTGACGTGAGCCGCCGGAGAGCCCGCGCCCAAGCATCACGATCGCGGCTTGTACCACGTATCGCCCGACGCCCGCAGGTAGCGAATACCCTGCTTGAGATTCGCCCGCGCCCCGGAGTTCAGATACCGCGCCCATGCGGGCCGGTCTTCGCCGCAGAATATCGCCAAATGTGCGAGCGCCCAGCCGAACATCGGCGGCGTCATATACTCGGGCTTAACGAGGTTGCTCTCTGGCCACTTCGTATACTGGCTATCCCAGTTCCGTGGCGTGTTGGCCAGAAAAATGCCCAAGCCGAAATGCACCACCGTCAAATCGGTCAGCAATTCGTTGTCGAAGGCGTCGTGCCCGATCCGGCTCTCGCCCAATAGCCGCACGTGAGCCAACTCGTGTGCAATCGTACCAACGAGGCTCATCGGTTCGTGCAATCCCGATTTGTCGATTCGCACGATGAATTTGTCTTCGCCCTCTTCATACGTCCCCGCCGCGTGCGGCAAATACTGCCCCGCGTCGTTGACCAGCCACAACTTTCCCGCGTCGGCCACGAATCGCAGGCTCACCAAGTCCGGTACGACGTCCATGTACGCGCATACGCGGTCCAGCAGCCGCCGCACCGCCTTCTTCGACCCGTCGTAAGCGTCGGGAAAGAACTCCGGCGTCGGCAGCACGACGGGCCGCCCGGAAAACGCACTCTCCGTAAACTCCTCGGCCAGCCACTCCAGCCGGTCCTCGACCCACGCCTTGGCCGCTTTGTCGCACGGGCACGAAGGTCGAAAGAGCCAGTCGAACATTGGGATGATCCACGGCACCGAAGTGGGTCAGGCCAAGCGGCGTCGGACCCAATCATTCTCACAACCCCCAACCCGCGCCGGCCTGACATAGCCCACACGCGGAAAAAATGGCGTGCCCCGCTCACTCCTCCGCCACGTTCACGAACACCTTCAGCGCCGTCTTGTCCTCGACCAGCAATCGCATCATCTCGCGGTAATTGTCCAAGCCGTCGACCGGATGCGTGAGAATCCGCTTTATCACGCCCGGGTACATCTCCTCGCCGAGCGTCAAATCGGCAATCCCCGCCGCGAAGTGGTGCCGGTTCCCGTTCACCGAGCCGACGAGCAGCTTGTTGCCCAACACCCATTCGATGTTGATCTTGTCCGACGGGATCGTCGTCTCCTCGTTGCCGCCCGTGATGCTCGTCCACACCAGCACGCCGTTGTGCGCGAGCGCCCGCATCGCCCGAAACGCCGCTTCGCTGTTCCCCGTCGCATCGACGATCAAGTCCGGCTTGCCGACTTTCTGGGCGAACTCGTCGATCTTCGTCTCCTGCAAGCTGACGTAGTGGGCACCGAACCCTTCGACGATCTGCTGCTTGAGCGACGGCGGATTGCGGACTTTGCTCCACGCCAGCGTATACACCTCGATGCCTCGGAGCCGCAGAATCAAGGTGGTCAAGAGCCCGATTTGCCCCGCCCCTTGCACGAACGCCCGTTGCGGATGCCACACCTTCAGCCGCCGCTGCGCCTCGAACGCTTGCTGCACAGCCTTCGCCGCGCAGCTCATCGGTTCGGCCAGCACGTGCAGATGCCGCAGCGACTTCGGCATCTTCACGACGAACTCGGCGTCGTCGACGACCCGCTCGGTGAGATAGCCGTGCAGCAGGTTGATGCCCCGCTCGTAGTAGACCTCCTCGCTCGTCATGTCGTTCGTGCCGATCTGATCGTAGATCGACTCGCCCGGCCGCCGCACGGTGCACGTGACGAAGTCGCCCGGCACGACGTGCGTCACCTTCGGCCCGACCGCTTCGACGCGGCCGAAAAACTCGTGCCCGAGGACGAGAAAGTCGAATCCCGGCGGCGCGTTGCCGTACAGCCCTTCGTTGATCTCGCGGTCCGTCGCATCGACGCCGACCTTGAGCACCTTCATCAAAACGCCGTGCCCCTCGCGCCCGCCGCGCAGCCGCACCACGTCGTCCAGCGACGGCGGCGGCAACTCGGCCAGATGCACGGAATCCGGCTTGCGAGGCGTTACGGCGACCGCTTTCATGCGCGTTCCTTACCAACGGGATTCGACGGCAATCCGACGAGGGGCCGGCGCTACAAAGAACCGCCGGCAAGCCGCCACCGGCGGGAAACTTCATTTATCCGCTGCCCTGCGCGGAAGGTCAACCCCGCGAGTCGCACCGCGAATGTGCGGTCACGGATCGTACCCCAGATTCGGCCCCAACCACCGCTCCGCTTCCGCAACCTTCATCCCCTTTCGCCGCGCATAGTCCTCGACCTGATCGCGCAGCAACCGATCCACCGCAAAGTACCGCGCCTCGGGATGAGCAAAGTACAATCCGCTCACCGACGCCGCCGGGTACATCGCAAAGTGCTCGGTCAGCGTAATGCCCGTGTTCTCTTCGGCCGCGAGTAAGTCGAACAGAATCCGCTTCTCCGTGTGGTCGGGTTGGGCCGGATAACCCGGCGCGGGACGTATGCCGCGATACTTCTCGGCGATCAGATCCTCGTTCGACAACTGCTCCTCGCGGCCATAGCCCCATTCGTCGCGGGCCCGCTTGTGCAGCAACTCGGCGAACGCCTCCGCGAGCCGATCCGCGAGTGCCTTCGCCAGAATTGCATGATAATCGTCGTGATCCGCCTCGAACTCGCGCACCAACTCATCCACGCCGATGCCCGCCGTCACGGCAAACGCGCCGAGGTAGTCGTTCCGTCCGCTCGCGACCGGCGCGATGAAGTCGGCGAGCGCATAATGCACGTCCTGGCCCTTGCGCTGCCATTGCTGCCGCAGCGTATGGAACCGAGCAACCTCCGCGGAGCGCGACTCGTCCGCGTACACGACAATATCGTCGCCGTCCGACGCCGCCGGCCAGAACCCATACACGCCCCGCGCCTTGATCCGCCCTTCGCGGACGATCCGATCGAGCACCGTCTGCGCATCGTCGAACAGCTTCCGCGCCGCCTCGCCCACGCGAGCATCATCAAGGATCGCCGGATACTTCCCCTTGAGTTCCCACGCCATGAAAAACGGCGACCAGTCGACATAGGACAGCAAGTCCGCCAGCGGGAAATCGTCGAGCACCCGCCGCCCCAAGAACGACGGCGTGTCGATCCGCACCGTGCTCCAATCGCACGTAAACCGCTTCGCCCGCGCGTCGGCGAGCGGAATCAGCGTCGCGTTCTGCCGAATCTTGTACGACTCGACGAGCTTGGCTTGCAGCGCACGGTTCTCCTCTTCGAACGGTTCGCGCAAATCCTTGCTCGACAACCGATCGACCACGCCGACGCTCCGCGACGCATCCACGACGTGAACCGTCGTGTGCTTATAAGCCGGCGCGATCTTCACCGCCGTATGCTTCGCGCTCGTCGTCGCCCCGCCGATCAAGAGCGGAATCGTGAACCCGCGGCGATTCATCTCCTTCGCCACGTGCACCATCTCGTCCAGGCTCGGCGTGATGAGGCCCGAAAGCCCGACCATGTCGACGCCCTCGGTGACGGCCGTGTCGAGAATCCGCTCGCACGGCGCCATCACGCCCAAGTCGATGATCTCGTAACTATTGCAGCCGAGCACCACGCCGACGATGTTTTTGCCGATGTCGTGCACGTCGCCCTTAACCGTCGCCAGCAGCACCTTGCCGCGCGCCCTGCCCGTCGTGCCGGCCGCCGCCTTCTCCGCTTCCATGAACGGCAATAAGTACGCCACCGCCTTTTTCATCACGCGAGCGCTCTTGACCACCTGCGGCAGAAACATCTTCCCTTCGCCGAACAGGTCGCCGACCACCGACATGCCGTCCATCAGCGGCCCTTCGATGATCGCCAGGCACGAAGGATACGTCTGCCGGGCTTCTTCCGCGTCGGCCTCGACGAATTCGACGATGCCTTTGACCAGCGCGTGCGAAAGCCGCTGGGCCAGCGGCAATTGCCGCCACGCCAGATCCTCCTTCGCCTCCGCGCCGCCCTTGGCCTTCACCGTTTCGGCGAACGCCACGAGCCGCTCCGTCGCGTCCGGCCGGCGGTTGAGCAGCACGTCTTCGACCAGTTGCAGCGTCTCCTTTGGAATCTCCTCGTAAACGTCGAGCTGCCCCGCGTTGACGATCCCCATGTCGAGCCCGGCGCGAATTGCATGGTACAAGAACGCCGCGTGCATCGCCCGGCGAACGACCTCGTTGCCGCGGAACGAGAACGAAATGTTGCTCACGCCGCCGGAAACCTTCGCGCCGGGGCAAACGTCTTTGATCTGCCGCGTCGCCTCGATGAAATTCACCGCGTAGTCGTTGTGCTCTTCGATGCCGGTCGCCACCGTGAGGATGTTCGGGTCGAAGATGATGTCTTCCGGCGGCATGGCAACGACGTTGGTCAGGAGGTCATACGCCCGCTTGCAAATCCGCACTTTGTCTTCGACGGTGACGGCCTGCCCCTCTTCGTCGAAAGCCATCACGACGACCGCGGCGCCGTAGCGGCGGGCGAGCCGCGCCTGCCGCAAGAACGCTGCTTCGCCTTCCTTGAGGCTGATCGAGTTGACAATCGACTTGCCCTGGACGCATTTCAGCCCCGGCTCGATCACCGACCACTTCGAGCTGTCGATCATCACCGGCACGCGGCAGATGTCCGGCTCCGACGCGATCAGGTTCAGGAACCGCGTCATCGCGGCCTCGCTGTCCAAGAGGCCCTCGTCCATGTTGATGTCGATGACGTTGGCCCCCGCCTCCACCTGGCCTCGCGCGACCGCCAGCGCGTCGTCGTACCGCTCTTCGCGAATCATTCGGGCGAACGCCTTCGACCCGGTGACGTTCGTCCGCTCGCCGATCATCAGAAAGTTGCTATCCGGCCGCAACGCGAGTGGCTCCAATCCGGAAAGCCGCGTGTATTTGGGCGGCGTCGGTCGAATCCGCGGCGGCTTGTCGCGAATCGCCGCGCCGATCGCCCGGATATGCGCCGGCGTCGTGCCGCAACACCCGCCGACGATGTTCAGCCAACCGTTGTCCGCAAACTCGGCCAGAATCGCGGCCATTTCCGCCGGCGACAGGTCGTATCCGCCAAATTCGTTCGGCAAGCCCGCGTTCGGATGGCACGAAATGAACACCGGCGCGATGCCCGACAGTTCCTCGACATACGGCCGCATCAAGTCCGGTCCAAACGCGCAGTTGATCCCGACGGACAACAGATCGGCGTGCGAAATCGAAACCCAAAACGCTTCCAGCGTCTGCCCCGAGAGCGTCCGCCCGCTGCGATCGGTAATCGTCACGGACGCCATCACGGGCAGCCTCGTACCGCGATCCTCGAAGCACTTTTCGATCGCAAACAAGCACGCCTTGAGATTCAGCGTGTCGAACGAAGTCTCGGCAAGAAGCAAATCGACGCCGCCCTCGATCAAGGCGTCGACCTGCTCGTAATACGCCGCGACGAGTTCGTCGAACGTCACGTTGCGAAACGCCGGATCGTTCACGTCCGGCGAGATCGACGCCGTCCGGTTCGCAGGACCGATCGAACCGGCAATGAACCGCGGCCGGTCCGGAGTCTGCGGCGCGACCGCGGCAATCGCCTTCTTCGCACACTCGACCGCCGCCAGGTTGATCGCGCGGATGTGTCCTTCCAGGCCATAGTCGGCCATCGAGATCGCCTGGGCGTTGAACGTGTTCGTCTCGACGATGTCCGCGCCCGCTTCCAGATACTCGCGATGGATGTTGATGATCGCGTCGGGCTGCGTAATGACGAGCAGGTCGTTACACCCCTTGAGATCGTGCCGGTGGTTGGCGAACTCCTTACCGCGATATTGCTCCTCGGTGAACCGCAGGGGCTGAATCATCGTCCCCATCGCCCCGTCGAGCAGCAGAATCCGCTGTTCGAGCAACTCGGCGATGGACGTGGCGTTTTGGGGCGAAATCGCGATGGTTTCTGCTGTAGCCATGTTGGGAGTATCGCACGCCGAGCGCGACGGAGCAAGGGCGAACGTCGTCCCGTTCGGGACGTATCTCGTTTGATGACAAAGGCTTACGCGCCAAGGTTCGCGGCACGGTGCCGTGCCGCGCATCGGCTTGCGCCGTTTCCCTCGTCCGCGGAATCCATTTGCGCCTCAAGATCGTCACGACCGCTACCGATAAAGACGCCGGAGAATTGCCGCGCCGCCACTGCCCACTAAACCCGAACTGTAATTGCGGCCCCAGGCCGCTTTGGGCCATCCGACCGACTTTTGGGGATACGACCATGAACCGTGGAACACGCATGTCGTCGGCCTTGGCCCTGGTTACGCCGCGGGCAGTGGTCAATCCAGACGCGCCGCCTGATGCCACATTGCCTCCCGCTCACCGCGAGCCGCTGTTGATCGTGGCGAAAGTGCCCGACCTGCGACCGGAAGCCGCATTGGCGGAAGCTCCGAGTCCCACGCCCAAGGCTTCGTGGAAACCGGCCTGGACGCTGCCGCGGCCGAAGTTCCGCGTGGCCTATCTAAAAATTGCCGCGACGCTCGCTGGTCTCGACTTCGCCACGTGTTGGACCTGGATCGTCACGCTCCCGCCGATCGTCAAGCTCGGCACGATCGTGGCCTCGATTGTCATGTCGATCTGGATGTTCGGCACGGGCAGCAACGATAAGGACGTCGAGCCGGCGCCGAATTCCGCCTGGCATCAAGAAGACGCATCGCCCCGCTTGCAAGCGGCCGCAGACCCTGCCGCCGAAACAAAGAAACCAGCAAACTCAGAACCAACGTGGCGTACTGAGCCGAACAGCGTCGACGCAACCGCCGACGAAGCGGTACGCCTCGCTCGCGACGCGGCCCGCGGCGATAGCCCCACGATTCGCGAGATCCAAGACGCCGCCCGCGGCCAGAGCGCGCGTTCGAGCTTCGACGACGGTTGGCCGCGCGTAGCCCAACGCGACGGCACGGTCGCGAGCGCCACGGTTCGCCCGATCGCGCCCCACAAGGAACCCTACGACGCCGCGCCGCCCTACGACAATTCGCAACGCGGGAACTACGCCGACGGCCGCCAACCGCGCGACCCGGCATTCGACTCCATGCCGATTGATGCCTCGCCGAGCGACGGAGCCCCGCAACCTCCGTCCGACATGCCCCGTCGCTGGGCCGAGCGCCCGCAACCGACCGAGTCGGCCGCCTATCCACCGGTCCAGACCAACCCGCACTACGCCGACACCCTCGTCGCCCCAACGCCGACGCGCACGGCCGATAATCGCCCGATCGACGACCGCGCTTATAGCGACGGCCGCTCCGCCGATCCGCGCATCGCCGACGGCCGCATCGCGCCGCAACCGACGAGCGAGCAACTCGAAGCCGAACGCCGCGCTTACGAGAACAATCGCCGCCGGGCCTACGAATTCAGCCGCGACCGAGCACAAGCCGAGCGGCAACCCCTTCCCGAATCCTACCGCCGATAGCATCGCGAGAGCTACTCATGGCCAAACTCGATCAATCGTTCATCAAAGCTTACGGCCACGTCGGCATTCGCCCCAGCGCCGCGCCGAACGCCGCGCCCGCGAGTCCAGAACCGGCCGCGGCGAGCGGATTGCCGTTGATTTCCGCCGCGCCCATCGTGGTCGACGCCGGTTCGTTTGCGTTCGACACGTGCACCGCGCCGAGTATGCATAACGCCCCGAAGCACCGCGCCGAGACCGCGCCGGCTGCAAACACGTCGGCCGCGCCGCGACCGCATATCGACGCATCCTCGCCGACGGAAGCGGCCGCGCCGCGAAAACCGCGCCGAGCGCCGGTAAAACGCGCCGCGACCGCCGCCGGCTCGAATCAACCGGCCATAACGCCGCTTCCCGCGTTTCAGGCCGATTCCTTTTCCGTCGACACCGCGTCCGCCGAAATGAAACCGCCGATCAGCAAGCCGACTGCACCCGCCAAGCCGGTCGAAACCCGTAGGCAACCGCCGCGGTTGACCGCCGGCGACCTGTGCCATCGCGCGTGTACCGTCCAATTCTCGACCGTGGCCGACGCGTTGATCGAGGCGAGCGAGGACCACGCCGACGACCTCGCCGAATTTGAAGTCCCAAGCGAACCGGCTCTCGCGTCGTTCGCGCCGGCCACAACGCCCAGCGCGCCGACGCAGAGTTTTGCCGGACCGAACACCGCTTCCGCCCCGCGGATCGACGGCGTCGCCTATCGCCGCATGTCCGCTCCTGCATCGCCGCCGCTCCGCACCGGTTATGAAGTCGACGCCTTCCGCTGGCCCGAAGTCGTCGGCGGTCTCGGCGCGCGTGCAACCACCGCCCTGACGACGCTGATCGACGAACTCGTCGATTCGAGCAGCATCGGACGCGGCGTCGTGATGTTTGCCGGCGAACGCCGCGGCGCGGGAACGACCACGCTGGCCGCCTATGCCGCGCGTCGTCTGGCCCAACTCGGCCTGTCCGTCGCGCTCGTCGACGCCGACTTTGCCAAGCCGGCGCTCGCCAGGTCGCTGGGCGTCGCCGTCGAATATGGCTGGGACGACACGCTCGAAGCGCAAACCGAACCGAACGCGGCGATGATTAGTTCACTCGCCGATGGCGTAGCGCTGCTGCCGCTGCGTCATGCGGCGTTCGGCATCAGCACGCCGCGAGCCGCGCGGATCGCGGCCGATCTAGCAATCCTCCGCCAACACTTCGCGCTCGTGATCGTCGACGGTGGCCCGCTCGCCGAAGTCGCCGAACCGTGGCTCGCCCACGCGCCGGAAGACGCGGTCGACTGCGGCATCGTCGTGCGCGACGCGCGGATCGACGCGGCTCGGCCTGCAAATCGCCCGCACGTGCGAACCGCTGCCACGCTACCCGCCATCGGCATCGTCGAAAACTTCGTCGCCGAATCGCAAACCAAACCAGCAAAACCGTAGGTCAGGCCAAGCGGCAAACGACGCAACATCGCGAACAACGCCAATTCGCGCCGACCTGACCGCCTCACTGCCCGCTGCCCACGACACCGCCGCACCACCGCCCACGAAACACATTCGCCCCATGTACGAATCCTACTGGCAACTAACCCGCAAGCCGTTCGAGAACGCCTTCGACGCCCGCTCGTACTATCCGAGCGAGGTGCATCAGGGCGCGCTGCTCAAACTTCGCTACGGCATTGAGAACCGCCGCGGCGCCGTGCTCTTAAGCGGCGCGGCCGGCCTGGGCAAAACGCTGCTCGTCGAATCGCTCCGTCGCCAGGCCCCGGACGCGATCGCACCCTTCGTGCATCTGGTGTTTCCGCAGATGCCGGCCGATCAATTGCTCGCCTACATCGCTGGCGAACTCGCGGCAGCCGCCGGCACGACCGCCGCGACCGACTCGCTTCAACAAAGCGTTCGTACGATCAAGCAAATCCTCGCCGACAACACCCGCGCCGGTCACCATGCCGTCGTCGTCGTCGACGAATCGCACCTTCTCTCGGGCCGCGATGGCTTCGAAACGCTCCGCCTGCTGCTCAACTTCGAAACGGAAGGCCAACCCGGCCTCACGCTCCTCATCGCCGGTCAAACGGGCATCCTTCCCACCCTTGACCGCATGCCCGGCCTCGAACAGCGCCTCGGCGTGAAGTGCCTCCTGCGTCCGTTCAACCTCGAAGAAACGATCAGCTATATCAGCCACCGCCTCACTGCCGCGGAAGCGAAACGCCAGATCTTCGACTCCGCCGCAATGGAGACGGTGTTCCACCTCACCCACGGCGTCCCCCGCGAGATTAACCGCCTCTGCGACCTCGCCCTGCTCATCGCCTATGCCGAAGAGCAACCGTCGATCACAGCCAGCCAGGTAGAGGCCGTCTCGGCAGAACTGGTAACGGTGGCGCCCGAGTGATCGCCCAGCGGCCGCATCGAGCCGCATCGGCGCACGTCACGGCTTCGCCGCGATGTCAACCAGCGCCGGGATGTCGCCCGGCGCGTTCAAGATGTCGGCCACCGTAATCCGCGAGAACGCCTGTTGCACCGACGCGTATGCCCGGTCGAGTTCTCGATGCAGGGGGCAAAGGCTCGTGTGCGATTTGAGGCCCAACGGGCACGCCTCGATCCGCTCGATCGGTCCGACCGCGTTGACCACGTCGAGGATCGTAATGTCCCCAGCCGAACGGTCCAACGAATAACCGCCGCCCGGTCCGGATTGCGACCGAACGAGCCCCGCCTTCGCCAAGTCCTGCAACACCTTGTGCAGATAGCGCCGCGGAACTCGGATCGCCTTGGCAAGCTGGTCCGCCGATTGCGGCCGGTCTGAGGTTCGCCCTAGCCATACGGTCGCTCGCAGGGCGTATTCGGCAGTCTTGGGCAGCACAAAAAATCCTCCGATCAAATTCTACACCTTGACATGCACATTGCAAGAAGGCAAAATCGTGCATATTTAGATGTAGATTTCCCCCTTTCGCTCGCTTTGGAGGACCGTCATGCAGTACCGCAAGCTTTGGCTCGGTTTTGCCGTTGTTACCGCCGCTTCTTTCGCGGTGCTCGGCTATTACGGCACCGAAATATACCGCCAGGCCCCCCCGGTACCCGACCAGGTCGTCACCTCGGACGCCAGGACCTTGTTTACCGGCCAGGAAATCAAGGACGGCCAAAACGTCTGGCAGTCCATGGGCGGACAGCAACTCGGCAGCATCTGGGGCCACGGCGCGTACGTCGCCCCCGACTGGTCCGCCGACTGGCTCCACCGCGAGTGCGTCTGGCTGCTGGACTTCTGGTCGAAACAATCGCACGGAAAGCCCTTCAATGCCCTCCGCGAAGTCGACCAGGCGACGCTCACGACCCGGCTCAAAACCGAGATGCGCACCAACACCTTCGACGCAAAGCGAAACGTCATTACCGTTTCGCCCGACCGCGCCCGCGCGATCGAAGCCATCGCCAGGTACTACGCGGCCATCTTTGGAAGCGCCGAACAGTTCCCCGATGACCTCCGCCACGTTGCCGACGGCGGAATGTCGCCCGCCGAATTGAGAGCCGCCTATGCAATTCCGGCCAACACGATCCGCGACCCCGAACGCCAACGCCGGCTCAACGCATTCTTCTTCTGGGCCTCTTGGGCCTGCGCAACCGAACGCCCCCAAGACTTCGCCGCGATGTCCGAGCAAACCGCCGCCGGAGGCCGCGAACCGCCGCAAACCGCCGCGGTAACCTACACGAACAACTGGCCCGCCGAACGGCTCATCGGCAACGAACCGAGCGGGTCGATCGTCGTCTGGTCCGTCGTGAGCTTCGTCTTGCTGCTCGCCGGCATCGGCGCATTGGCCTGGTACTATGCCGTGCTCAAGCACAAGGACGAAGAGCAACCCGACCTTCCGGAACGCGACCCGCTCTTGGCTTTGGCGCCCACGCCCTCGATGAAGGCCACGCTCAAATATTTCTGGGTCGTCGTCGCGCTAATCGTCGCCCAAGTCGGACTCGGCGCCGTGACCGCACATTACGGCGTCGAAGGCGGAGGATTCTACGGCATCCCGCTCGCCGAGTGGCTTCCCTATTCGGTCACCCGCACCTGGCATACGCAGTTGGCGATCTTTTGGATTGCCACCGCCTGGCTCGCCACCGGTCTATTCATCGCGCCCGCCGTCTCCGGCTACGAACCGCGCTGGCAGAGCGCCGGCGTCAACTTCCTCTTCGTGTGTCTGCTCGTCATCGTCGTCGGGTCGCTCTTCGGAACCTGGTACGCCACCCGCCAAACAATGGGCCTGGAAGCCAACTTCTGGTTCGGACACCAGGGCTACGAATACGTCGATCTCGGCCGATTTTGGCAACTCTTTCTGCTCGTTGGCCTCTTCCTGTGGCTCGGCTTGATGTGTCGGGCGCTGTGGCCCGCCTTCCGGCAGCCCGGCGAGCACAAACACCTCCTCGCTCTCTTCGTCATCGCTTCCGCCGCCATCGCCGTCTTCTACGCCGCCGGCATCATGTGGCAACGCCAGACCAACCTCGCCATCGCCGAATACTGGCGGTGGTGGGTCGTCCACCTGTGGGTCGAGGGCTTTTTCGAAGTCTTCGCCACCGTCGTCATCGCCTTCCTGTTCACGCGGATGGGCCTCCTCCGCACCGCCACCGCCACGTCCGCCGTGCTCTTCTCCTGCACGATTTTCCTATTCGGCGGCATCATCGGCACGTTTCATCACCTTTACTTCACGGGCACGCCCACGCCCGTGCTCGCCCTCGGCGCGACCTTCAGCGCGCTCGAAGTCGTGCCGCTCGTGCTCATCGGCTTCGAGGCCTACGAGAACCTTACGCTGGCGCGGGCCCGCGAATGGGTCGCCGCCTATCGCTGGCCGATCTACTTCTTCGTCGCGGTCGCGTTCTGGAACCTCGTCGGCGCCGGCTTGTTCGGCTTCCTCATCAACCCGCCGATTGCCCTCTACTACATGCAGGGCCTCAACACGACGCCCGTCCACGGCCATACCGCCCTGTTCGGCGTCTACGGCATGCTCGGCATCGGACTCACGCTGTTCTGCCTCAAGGGATTGGCGGCCCACAACAAATGGAAAACCGGCGTTCTCTCGGCCAGCTTCTGGTCCATCAACGTCGGCCTGGCCCTGATGGTTCTCCTTTCGCTGCTCCCCGTCGGCCTCATGCAGACCTGGGCAAGCGTCGAGCACGGCCTGTGGTACGCCCGCTCCGCCGACTTCCTCCAAACCGACACGATGCACGTGCTCCGCTGGCTGCGCGTCGTCGGCGACACGATCTTTGCGCTGGGAATCGTCGGCCTCGGCTGGTTCGTCGTCGGCCTGAAAACCGGCTGGACCGTGTCGCGCGAAACCGACCTCATCGTCGGTCGCCCACGCCGCGAAACGGTCGACGTTGGGGTCGGTACAGGTGCGACGTAGCGATCGCGCTTACGCCGCGCTCAGGCCATGCGACGTGGACGTACGCGTGCGTTGTGCCAACTCCGCCACAATCCGATCCGCGTTGTGAAATGCCGACCAGCCTTGCGCGAACTCGAGCGCGGTCCGCCGGTAGTGCAGCCAATGCGCGACCATGTCGTCGACGAGCGGGGCGACTTGCGAATCGTCCGCCGCGACGAGCCCCACCGCGCCGAATGGATACGTCGCTCCCGGCAGATGTTGGGCCGATAATAGATCAATTTGCACGTCGGCGAGCGCAATCGGCCCACTGTCGTAAGCGTTCTCCCACCGCAAGCGCACCCGATTCGCGCTCGGATCGACGGGAAACATCGCGCGCACGAGACCGTCTCCCGCTCGTCTCCCGAGGATGAACGACGGCCCGGTCGATTCCTGCTCCTCGTCGCACGGAGATTCGAGCGACACCCGCACATACGTTCCCGCCTCGCTCGGAAACCGCCACCGGAACGAACACATCGCGTGCGTCGCCGTCCGCGGGACTTCGACATCGGTCACCACGTCCCGCGATCCTCCGGGAACTTGCACGCCGCCCATATCGATGCACCGCACCCGCTTCAACTCGCGCAGAGCGCCGTCGAGATGCGCGAAGTTCGCCTCGGCAAGTTGCTCGGCCATCCAACAACCAGCCGTGGCAATCACGGGCGTCCCCACGCTCAACAGCTCCACCAACACGCCGCTGCACCGCGCGTAATACCGCCGACTGTCGTAAAGCAACAGGCCGATGTCCGCGGCGCGGATCAATTCGACATACGTCTCCATCGGCAACGGATGCGGTGCATAAACCACCGGCTCGACGCCCTCGGGCAGTTCGTCTGCGTCGTCCACCGGCAGCGGTAGCCGAAACCGCCGCTTGTTCGACTGCACGACGAGTTGGCATCGCCCCGGCAGGAAGTGGCTGTCCCACAAGGCCTCGACCACGCCAGCCAACTCCGCCGCGCCCTTCTCCGGCCGAATCGCGCCCAAGCACGCGATCCGCAGCGGCCGCGGCGTCGCCACAATCTCGCCGGATGCATCCGCCGCCCCGTCCTCGTCGCGCCGCGCGAGCGCCTCGTTGACCGGATACGGCAGCGCATGAAACGCCGCCAATCCCATCCGCTCGTACTGCGCCGCAAGCTGTTCGGTCGTGTTGTAGAAGTGCAGCCGATGATTGGGTGTCCGCGCCAGCGCCGCCGCAAACGCCTCGCGCATTACGTCGAGCTTGCCCGCCTGCGCGGCGAACTCCGGTTCGCGGCCGTCGAAAATGTTGTAGTGAAACTGCAAGTGCCAGTCGGCGACTTGCGTGCTCGGCGTCGCTTCTAGAAACCGCACCACGCCTTCGAGATCGAGCTCCGACAGCGTCGGCACGAATACCTGATCGCCCGCCGCGACTGACTCCCTGGCAAAGAGCCGCGCAAGTCCCGCGGCCATTGCCGCCACGCGCTTCTCGCGTCCGCGGCGATACAGAAAGTCCTTCACGCGCTCGCCGACGCCACTAAGATTCCACCGCCCGGCGATTCGCCCCGCGCCGCTAGCGTCGCGATGCGGCTGGCTCCGATACACGGTGAATTTCGAGTACGTCGTGTATCGAAAGATCGGCCAGGTCGGCCAATACCGCGAATAGTCGCGACCCGGCCGGAATCGACGATGCGTCGCGAGCACCGGTGCGTATCCCGCCCGTTCTGCGGCCGATAGCACGTGCGCGGCATACTCGTAGTGATGCCCGCCGACGCCCTTGAGCGAGTGATCGACCAGAATGAACTTGGACATCCTTGTCCCGCGCAAATCAAGAACATGCGGCGACGGCGCGGTGCGAGTAAATCGCCCGCCTACACAGCGCAAACCTGCACGCTCGTGGATAGCCGTCGCGCGTACGGACGACTTCTACCAAACTTCGATCTCGTTGTGCAACCGCGTTCCATTGACGACGGTCGATGCCGCGTGCTGTGCAAGCTGCTTGCAATAGTACGTCGGGCAGCAGCCGGCCAGATGCACCCCGTCGGCGCGAACGATAACCTTCAGGTCCTGCACACCGCCGCGCGTTTCGCGGCGAATCGCCCGTTCGACGGCTTGCGTGACCGCGCCCGGATTGACCCGCGGCTCGCAGACTGAAGTCGAACCCGGCCCCGAACCAGTCAACTCCGCGGGAAGCTCCGCCGTGGCCGTTGCCGCCTCCGAAAGCGGCGTCAACAAATGCAATTCAGACATCGTGTTCCTCCTTGTGCTGTACGGACCGGTATTTGAGCAACCGGCCCTGCTAGCTCGCCAGGGAAGAACATCCTTGTTCCCGCTGCGATTGGGAAATCCCTAATCCCAATGCTAACCGCGCTGCGTTCAGCCCGCGTTACCGGCTCGCAAAAAGCCTGCGAAACTGCCGCCCACGCCGTCGCCAACACCGACGGTGCGTCGGTCGCAACGAATCGCCAAGAACGTCCCGTGGCGTGCAAATCAATGGTGAAAATCGGCGACCGGCCGCGCGACGCGAACGGTCTTCCACGGAGCCAAGGCGTTTCGTCCAGCCGTTGCCGCGGTATTGCCTGCAAGTGGGTCGTCACAAAAGAAATGAATGCCGATGCGACGGCCTGCTTGTGCGGTTGTTTTAGCCCTTCGCGCCCCCGCTTGTCAATGGCGAACTATCAGCATTTCAGTGCGCATCATCCACCACGCTGATACTCGCCAAACGCCGCAAACCATTCCGCACTACGGCCGGCCGAGATTTCTGCGGGCGAACCCCTTCGCTACAGTGGCGTCCATGCGCGCCGCGCCGCTCGCCGTAAGTTGCTACCTTGAAATAACTTCCGTCTTCGTGTTCCACACGCCCTTTGAAAAAAACGCGTCTCGTCCCGCCTGCCTGCAATGCGGCCCGAAGTCGTTTCGCGAGCTAGACTTACGCTGTCCGAACGTCCGCGCGTTCGGTCCGATCTAATGGGCCTCCTCCGACGCCGCTTGCCAACGCACGGTTTTTCCGCAATGAGCGACGCCGCCCCGACACCGTCCGAAGCCCCGCCCGCGCTCAAGCAATTCGTCGTCCGCGCGGGCGATCTTTATTCGCTACCCGCCGTGGCAATGAAAGTGTTGGAACTGACCGGCAGCCCGAAAGTCGACGTCCGCGCTCTCAAAGAGTGCATTGAAAACGACCCGGCGCTTACCTCGCGAATCCTCCGCGTGGTCAACAGCTCGCTCTTCGGCCTGCCGCGCGAAATCTGCGACTTGAATCAGGCCCTCGCCCTCTTGGGCATCAAGCCGCTCAAGCTGCTCGTGCTCGGTTTCAGTCTTCCGGGGAATATGCTCTCCGGCGTCGAAGCCGCCGTCCTCGGCCGCTACTGGCGACGCGCCCTCACCCGCGCCGTGGCGGCTCGCGAGCTGTCTGACGTCCTCTGGCGACGCGACGGCGACGAAGCCTTCATCGCCGGCCTGCTTCTCGACGTCGGCGTCCTCGTGCTCGTGCGGGATTTGGGCGAACCCTATGTTCGCTTTCTCGATCGCGTCTATGCCGAACGCCGCTCGCTCGCCGAGCTCGAACGCGGCTCGCTCGGCTTCACCCACGTGCAGCTTTCCGCCGGCCTGCTCCGCGGTTGGAACCTGCCGGAAACCATCGTCGGCGCGATCGGCGCAAGCGAGAACCCCGACGCCATCGCCGCGCTTGCCGAGCGCGAGCAGCGTTTGGCCGCCGTCGTGCGGCTCGCCGATTTGCTCACCAGCGTGCTCGTCGACCGCCGCGCTACCGCCCTCGACGAGTTGATGGATTACGTTCGCCGCCAGCACGGCTGGTCCGCCGGCCAGGTCACCGGTCTTGTCAGCGAACTCGAAGCGAAGGTTTCGCAGCTTGCCGACGTCCTCTCGCTGTCGCTACCCGGCGGCGCATCGTATATCGAAGTCCTTTCGCAAGCGCAGTGCCAACTCGCGAGCACGGCCGCCTCCGTCGTGCCCGATGTCGTCCGCGCCGACCGCGCTCGCGAAGGCGCCTCGCGGTATGCCAGCGACGGCTTCGACGAACTGTACGAGCAAACGCTCTCGCTCACGGACGCGATGCAAGCATTTCTCTCCGAAGGCGGCGGCGCAAAACCGTCGTCGCCGTCCAATGCCGTCCAACCGCGCCGCGCCCACGCCGCCCGCAGCAATGTCCGTCCGACCCTCGGCCCTTCGCAGCATACGCACGTTGCGGCGAGTCCCGCGCTCGAAGGCCGTCTCGCCGCCGCAGTCGCCGCGTGCCGCGCATCGCGCGAACCGCTCTCGGCATTGTTCGTCGCCATCGACCGCTTGGGCGAGATCGCCTTTGCCCTCGGCCCAAAGAACCTACCCAAGGCCGCCGAATTGGTCGCTGCCGTCTGCCGCAAAGTCGACCATCCCGCGGTAGAATGCCTTCCCTCCGGCGACGGCGTTTGGGCCGTGCTGCTCGCCGACTGCGACCGCAACCAGGCCGTCGCCCTCGCCTCGCAAATTGCGGCCACAGTTCAGCGCCTTGCCCAATCCCGCGGCGACGAAGCGTGGTCCAATCTCTCCGCCAGCGTCGGCGTCGCCACCGTCGCTCTCCCGCCACGCAACTTCCCGGTGAGCGCACTCGTCGAAAAAGCCAGCCGCTGCCTCTACGCCGCCCAAGCCTCCGGCGGGAATTGCGTGAAGAGTATCGAGATCTATTGAGCGGTCGTTTCGTCGAGCATGTCGCCGCCCGCCGCGTCCTCGGTGCCGTTCTCCGCCGATTCAACCCCATTCGCGCTCCAAATCGCGCGGCGGTCCGCCAGGAATTCCGCGTACCGCCCCCGGCGAATCGCGTCCCGCGCCGCCCGCACCACGCGCTGATAGAACGTCAAATTGTGAATCGATACCAAGATCGGCCCGGTCATTTCGCCGGCCATGAACAGGTGCCGTAGAAACGCCAGCGAGTGCTTACACGCGGGACAGGGACAATCCGCCTCGAGCGGCCGCTCCTCGCGTTCATATTTCGCGTTGCGAAGCCGCACCGGTCCCGCGTTCGTGAATGCCAGCGCGTTCCGCCCGTTCCGCGTCGGCATTACGCAATCGAACATGTCCACGCCGCGGGCGATCGCTTCGACGATATCGATCGGCCGCCCCACGCCCATCAAATACCGCGGCTTCTCCTTGGGCATCGCCGGAGTCGTGAAGTCGAGTACGCGATACATCTCGGCCGGCGTTTCGCCCACGCTCAGTCCGCCGATCGCATAGCCGGGAAAGTCGAGCGCCGCAAGCTGCTCGGCACACCACACGCGCTGCCCTTCGTCGAGTCCGCCCTGCACGATCGCAAACTGTGCCTGATTGCCGCGCCGCGCCGCCGCTTTGCACCGCGCCGCCCACCGCACGCTTCGCTCCATCGCGTCGCGCACGGCCTCCGCCTCCGCCGGCAGCGCCACGACGTGGTCGAGCACCATCGCGATGTCGCTGCCGAGTTGTTCTTGAATGCGAATCGCCCGCTCCGGCGACAGCTCGAACAGCCGCCCGTCAATGTGCGACCGAAAGACGGCCTTCTCTTCGGTGATCTTCGCGTTCGCCGCCAGGCTGAAGATCTGAAACCCGCCGCTATCGGTAAGGATCGGCCCGTCCCAGCCGCTAAAGCGATGCAGCCCACCCAGCGCCTCGACCACGTCCGCCCCCGGCCGCAGCGCGAGGTGATACGTGTTCCCCAAAACCATCTGCGCCCCGGTCGCCCGCAGTTGCTCGATCGTCAGGCCCTTGACGGTCCCCTGCGTTCCCACCGGCATGAACGCCGGCGTCTCGACCACACCATGCGGCGTTGCGAGCGAACCCACCCGCGCGCCGGTCGTCGCGTCGATATGTTGAAGCGTGAACTCGAACATTTTGTACCAAGGCGAATCGCCCAATGCGGTTCAAGCAAGGGCCGCTCGCAGGACGGCTACCGGATTCCCCGTCGCACTGACGAGCGATTCGAGTTCGATCTTCTGACCGTTCTCGAGCGCCGAGTAACAGTCGGCGCCGACGAACTCGCGCAAGCCGGGCAACACGTGGACCAACAAGTCCAGCGAATCGCATTCGCTCGGCGAGCATGAACACGTTACGCAGCGCTCGAATGATATACCGAGCGCGCAAAGCAACCGGTCGTGAACGCCCATGTACTCGATATCTTGCATCTCCGCTTGTGCCTTCAGCCACGCGTAGATCAAGAGGTCGACCGGATCCATATCGCCAAGAAACAAGGGCCTTGCGTCGCCCAATACCGCGCGAATCCATTTCAGGTCGTCGGCTGCAGGCAATCCGTACCGGCCAACCATCGAAACGTCCCGAACTTCGCGCTCCGAGCTTCCCAACTCGCCCAATGCGGCTGCAAATATCCGGGGCTTCGTGGTGAGAATCGCTCGCCCACCATCCGTAATTGGCCCGACAATCAAATACGCGACTCCACGAGAATGGCGAGCAAATTCCCCGTCGCCGTCACGTTCGGCGAACCAGTCGTCGATTCGTTGGATGTCGTCGACACTCATAGCCTTATTCCGTCGCAGAGTTGAAACCGTATGCGGAAAGTGTGACTCGCGAATGGCCCAGGGCAAGTTGCAAACGGATTGAATTGCGTCCGGCAAACTTTGGCGCTTGGACGCGATAATTCATCTGCGGCCATCGGTGACATCTTTGGAGCAGCTCGTCGCCAGCCCGAGCATTGAATTCCCTGCGACCTCTGCGAGACCTCCGCGACCTCTGCGTTAAAAACGTACCCGCTCACTCCTGCTCTTGGCTATGGGCCGCGCTGCGGTTTTCCAGCGTTTCGCGGCCGATCATGCCTCAACCCGCACCAGCACGCTCTTGAATGCCGGCGTTCGCGACAGTGGATCGACCGTCCGCGGCACGAGCACGTTTGCTTCCGGATAGTACATCAGCGCATTTCCCGGCTTGATCCGATCGAATGCTCGCAGCAAGACGCCCGGCATCCGCCCCGCTTCGCTCGACACCGCGACGCGCGACTCGGCCCTCAGCCCCAGCCGCGCGATGTCCTCCGGATGCAGCAAAATCACATCCCTCCGCTCCTGTACGCGATACACGTCCGCGTCTTCGTAGACCACCGTGTTGAATTGCCCTTCGCTGCGAACCGTCATCAGCCGCAGCATCGCGCCGCCGCCGGGAAGTTCCGGCAACACGAACGTATGCAGGCGCGCCCGCGAATCGTCCGTGGCGAATCGCGGCTCGTGAAACGTCCGCCCGCCGATCTGAAATTCCCGTTTCGTGCGGTCGATGCCGGCGAGCTTCTCGAATCCCGGCACGACTTTGGCGATCGCCTCGCGAATCTTCCCCGTCGCCTGCATCGACCGCCAGTCGACCGGCCCGGCATCGCCGAGCACCGCCGCCGCGAGTGCCGCAATCACTCCCACCTCGCTCTTCGGTCCCACGTGCCGCCGCGGACCTCCATCGCTGAGCCGCACGAAGTTGAACATCGACTCCTGCGTCGTCGGCTGCGGCTCTTCGTCGCGGGCAAGCACCGGTAGGATGATCGTTTCCTCCGCCAGACCGTGCGCGTGGCCCGTATTCAGCGTCGTGTTGAGATACACGAGCAGTTCGAGATTGCCGAGCGCCCGGCGGGCGAATGCCGCGTCGGGATTCGATCCGTACAGGTTTCCGCCGAGGCAAAAACCAACCCGCGCTCGCCGCGCGTCGGCCGCTTCGATGCAAGCGAGCGTGTCCATGCCCGTTTCCGTCGGCAGCGAAACGTGGAAGTGCTGCTGCAACCGCGCGAACACCGCGTCCTTGAGCTGCGGCGTCACACCCACAGAGCCGATGCCCTGTACGTTCGAGTGCCCGCGAATCGGCAACAATCCCGCCCCCGGCTTGCCGACCATGCCGCGCAACAGCGCGAGATTTCCGATCGCCTGCACGTTCTGCACGCCGTGCGCATGGTGCGTAATACCCATCGTCCAGGCAAACACGGCGTTCTTTGCCCGCGCATACCGAACGGCGATCTCTTCAATCTGCCCCCGCCGCACACCGCTCTTCCGCTCGATCTCGTCCCACGACAAACTGGCAAGCCACGCCCTCAATGCCTCCCAACCGCGGCAATAGTCCATCAAGAACTGCTCTTCCGCCGCGCCGATTTCGACCACGCGCTTCGCCACGCCGGAAAGCAGCGCCAAGTCGCCGCCGATGTCCGGCTGTACGTACAGGGAGGCGATCTTGCTGCCGAACAGCAGGCTCCGCACGTCGCTCGGCACGCGAAAGTTGACCAGGCCCGTCTCCACGACCGGGTTGATGACGATGACGTCGCCGCCCCGCCGCCGCACTTGCATCAGCATCGTCATCAGCCGCGGATGATTGCTGGCCGGATTGCCGCCGATGACAAAGACGCAATCGGTCGCGTTCAAGTCCTCAAGCTCGATCGTCGCCGTACCGCTTCCCGTCACGCTCGAAAGTCCGACGCCGCTCGCCTGATGGCAATAAAAACTGCAATTGTTGACGTTGTTCGTCCCGTAAATGCGGGCAAACAACTGGAGCAGAAATCCGGCTTCGTTCGAGCTGCGGCCGCTGAAATACCAGAATGTCTCCCGCGGCGCGACCGATCGAAGCTTCGTCGCGATTCGGCCCAGCGCCTCGTCCCATTCAATCGGCCGATAATACTGCGACCCGCGCTCCAGCACGACCGGCTGCGTCAACCGTCCGCACGATTCGAGTTCGCGCGGCGAAAACGCCTGAAGCTGCGCGACGGAATACGTCTGCCAGAACTCCGGCTTGATCGCACCCTGCAAGTCAGCGACCATCGCTTGCAGCGATTTCTTGCACACCTCGGGAAAGTGCCCCGCCTCGTTCACCATCCCGCCGGCCTGTCCGCCCATCCCCAGCGCGCAGGTCTTACAGGCGTTCTTCGACCGCATCGCCCGCCACAGCCGCAGAAATCCCGCGTCGCGGGCTTTCTTCCACGCATACCCGATCGCGTGCCATCCTCCGCCGTGGGTCCGTGGTTTCATAGTGTGGACAATCGCTCAGGAATGGCGCTGGCAAACCGCAACGCTCGCCGCGTCGTCCTCCACGAGCCGTTCTCGCTGCCGCCCCTAACCTACCAAATCTGCGCCCAGTTTTCCATGAACCCTTACGTGCCGAACCGACTCGAAAAGTACAATGTCGTAGACAAGTAGACAATCAGAGCCATGCGCGTTGCCTCGAGAAGCCAGTTCGCCTGCAATCGCTCCTGCGGCCGCCGGTTGGCTCGCAAAAACGCGCGTGTATGCGTCATCTCGAATGCCGTTCCGCAAGAACGACCGCCGGACACCCGCCTCGCATGCCCCAGCGTCGCCACAATTGACACCTCACGCCGGCCCCGACTACGATTCATTGCCGGCAATCACCGCGGGCGCATAACTCAGTCGGTTAGAGTGCGATCCTTACAAGGTCGAAGTCGCAGGTTCGAGTCCTGCTGCGCCCACTTGAACCCCCGTGCACTCATCGCCAAAACTCGGGAAAACCGCTTTTTTTTTTCGGCGAGTTTTGCGGTTCGCGTTCCCTCTTGCGAATCGGTGGCAGCGTTCGCAGACGCCTTCTGCTGCGCTTTGTGCTGCGCATTTTGCCGCGCTTCGCCCGGACCTTCGATCGCTTGCCGAACGTGCTCGGCGGTCACTTGCAGATAATGCGACCCGGCGACGGCTTGCGAGTTGCCGATCCACTGGCAAACGGCCTGAATCGGAAACCGGTCGGCCAATCCCGTTTCGCGCGTCGCCCGAAGGTTCTGCCACAACTTCGGCCACGGCGTCAGGCCGGCCTTGCGGATGATATCGGTAAGCCGCTTGCGCAAGTTGACCTTGGGGTCGCGGCTCCGCGTAATGACGTACACGGCTCCGTCCGCCGCTTCGTCGAACGCGACGGGAATGTACGGCCGCAACTCGGCGAAAAGCGGAATCCACCGCTGGCCGTGCCCGGAGCGATGCGCCGTCTTTACGCACGTGACGCGAATCATATCGCGTTCGCGGTCGATGTCGCGCCAGCGATTCGCTCGGCGTCCGCAAGCCGCCGTACCGAGCCAACGCGAACAGCAACTTCCACTCGGTATCCGGACACGCCGCCAGCACGGCCTGCGCCATTTCTTCGGTCACGAAAAACTCGCGAGCCTTGTTCCCGCGGACGCCCACGTCCCGCAACTCGCCAAATGGGTTTTCGCCCACCAGCTTGCGCCGCACGGCATGGCGGAAGAACTGCCGAGCCAAGCCGCATCGCCGCCGAATCGAGTTGTCGGCCAACGTTTGATCGGTCCCGAGCCAGATGCGCCACGCCTCGGCGTCGCCGCCGTTGATTTCCCGCAGCGGTTTGTCCGCGCCGAAGTACTCGAGCAAGCACCGTTTGGTATGCCCGAAGATGATCGCCGTGCTTTCCTTCGTGTCCGCCCGCATCGCCATGTAATCGTCGCGGAACTGGCCCGGCGTCACCACGGCCCGCTTGGGAATCAACCCGACGGCCGCCAGCTTGTCGTCCATCCGCTGATCGAGTTCGATCGACCAGCGCCAATAGTACCACAACGCAATCGTGTCCGCGTCGACGTCAACCGGAACGTTCGACAACAAATACCACACGGCCAACACGCGGCCGGCCGCGTCGCGAACTTCGGCGATCACCAATCGCAATCCGATTGGCGGGCCGGGAACGCGTTGTTGATCGAGCACCGGCTGTTTCCACACATTACCCGCGCGCTGCAAGGCATGTTTCTTATGAGCCTCGACATGGTGCGCGACTTCGTGCGCCGCGCGACAACCACAACCGGCTGGCGCGTGTTCGCCCGCAAGCTCCTCGGCATCTACAAGACGGGCCAACGCGCGGCCGCGACTTCCGTCGACCACCTCCGCGTCCGATTCGAATCCACTCTGCCCCGCTGGAATTAGTTCGTGTTGCCCGCGGCACTTTGAGAGGTCATTTAGTCCTCGATCCCAATGCGTTTAGGAATCGACCAACACTTTGGGCACGGCTGAAAGCTGCTCCGAGTACTAGCCGCGCGTCGATGTATGGTCGCTTGGATCACAAACGGTCATGCGGCTCGGCGTGCCAATCCGGCGCCGGCCCACGCGGCCTTGATCTTGCCCGCGATTGAAGCGATCGTTTCGTCGCTCAAGTTGGTGCTCGACGGCAGATACAGCCCGCGCTCCCAGAGCCGATCGGCGACGGGGCACGGCGGCATGCGGCGGCCGGGTTTTTGGAGGCACGGCTGCTGGTTCATCGGACAAAAGAACGTCCGCGTTTCGACTCCGTGCTCGCGGAGGCGCGCCGCCAGTTCGTCGCGCGAGAGGCCATACTCCGGCTGGACCGCCACGGCGTACATCCAATACACGTTTCGCGCCCAGGGCAACTCGACGGGCAGTTGCAGGCCGAACACGTCGCGCAATTGCCGGTTGTAGGTCGCCGCGATGCGCCGCTTCTCGTCGATGAAGCGTTCGATTTTGGCCAGTTGCGCGACGCCCATCGCTGCTTGGTAACCGGTCATGCGGAAGTTGTAGCCGGCGACTTGGTGGCGGAACCGCGGCGTGGTAAAGCCGAGATTGCGGAACAGCCGCAGGCGCTCGGCGAATGCGTCGTCGCTCGTCGTAATCATTCCGCCTTCGCCCGTCGTGATGATCTTGTTGGCATAAAAGCTGAAACAGGCCATGTGCCCCAAGCCGCCGGTCTTGTGGCCGCGGCAGGTGGCGCCGTGGGCTTCGGCCGCGTCTTCGATGACGAGCAGGTCGTGGCGCTGGGCGATGGCATTGAGCCGGTCCATGTCGACGGGATGCCCGTAGAGGTGGACTGGGATGATGGCCTTGGTCCGCGGCGTGATCAGCGATTCGAGCAGGTCGAGGTCGAGGTTCCACGTGACGTTTTCGGAATCGACGGGCACGACCGTGGCGCCGTGGTGATGGACCGCCAGCGCCGTGGCGATGTTCGTGCTGGCACTGACGAGCACTTCGTCGCCGGGACCGATGTTGGCGGCCGCGACGGCGAGATGCAGCGCCGTGGTGCCGCTCGTGCAAGCAATGCCGTGCTTGACGCCGCAGTAGGCGGCGAATTGCGTTTCGAAGTCGGTGATCGCCTGGCCGAACGAGCCGGAGATTTCGCCGCGGCCGAGCGCCATGACGACGGCGTCGATTTCTTCCTGGCCCAGGCACGGTTCGAACACGGGAATCATCGCTCGACCTCCACGAAAACTTTGTCTTTCTCGGCTCCGAGGAACGGACCTTGCTTGACGGTGATGCACTGCATGTCTTCCAGCACGCGGATGGCGTGGACGCCGTGGATGAGCACGATGGCGTCGCCGGCCCGCATGACGATCTCGCGGAGCTTGTGCCCTGCGTCGTCGAACAAGTCGACCGCCACGACGCCGCGCTGCACGACGAACATCTGCTGCAAATCGTCGATCTGCCGCGTGAAGGGCTGGTGATAGTGCGGCGGCTCGACGAAGCCGGCCTTGTGCGCCAAGAGGCCGAACTGAAACGACGACTCGGGCGGCGAGAAGAACGTCGTGACGTCGACGCGCGTGTCGGCCCAGATGATCTCGGCGTAGCGCGTGCCGTTGTGTTCGATGGTTTCGAGCATGAGCCGGGGGTCAGCGATCGGGGGTCGGGGGACGGGGACACTTGCGCTTGAAGAGGAAGCCGCGGGATTGGGGGTCTTCGGGGGCGTTGTTGATATGAGCAGATTCGTTGAGGAGGAATTCTCGCACGAGTTTGAGGCCCGACGATTCGGCGGCGGCGAGGAACGCACTTCGGTTGAGCGCCCAGCCGAGGTATTCGGTGTCGTAGCCGTGGGCGTAGGCGCGTTGCAAGTAGACGAACGATTCGGACTCGAACACGACCGGGAGGCGCGTGACATAAAGGTGACTGCCCGTCGCGTCGGCGAGGCGACCGAGCACGGCCTGCCAGTCCTGCGCGTAGTGCAGTGCCCCGCTGGCGAACACGAGATCGAACCGGCGATGAGCGAACTGGGCATCGTCGGTGTAGAACGTTGCGTGGGGCAGGATGCGGCGGCCGTGGTTGCATTGGACCGGCACTTCCTTGCAGTGGTAGTCGATGGCGACGCCCGGTGCGGCCGCTTCGGCGGCGAAGCAATACTGCCCGACGCCGCCGCCCCAATCGAGCAGCGACAGCCGGTCTTTGTTTCGAGCCGCGAGGGCGACGACATAGGCGAACGACACCGCCGTGTTGTGCGTCGCGATTTCGCCGCTCGTCGCCGGCCGGCTCGCATCGCTCATCCCCAACGGCGCCGAGGACGCGAACGACTTTCGCCAGGCGTCGAGCCGCGCGAGCTGGGCATCGACCACGGCCGCGACGTTCCAGCCCTTGACCAGCGAATCGGTCGTCTCGCGGGTCCAACCCTCCGGCACATACTCGAAATGCGCACCGCCGCCTGCATCGCGCCGCCAGCGTTTGACAAGCCGCTTGAGCATCGTTGCGCTTTCCCCCAGTCCCCAGTCCCCGCTCTCACGCCGCCTTGCGACAAAGCTGGTCGCCGATGATTCCTTCGAGCGTCTTGACGCGTGCGGCGAACGAATGGTCTTCGAGCGTCCGCCGCTGTCCGGCGGCGGCGATGGCCTCGCGTTCGACGTCGTGCTCGAGGAGCCAATCAACCTTCTCGATCGCGTCGTCGACGCTGTCGTAAGTGACGACTTCGACGCCCGGCTCGAACAGTTCGGCGAGATTTCGTTTGTTGTCGGTGAGCAGGCACGCCCCCATGCCGGTCGCTTCGAACATCCGCATGTTCGAGGCGTCGTTGCCCGCGCAACCGATGTGGCGGTTGAGCACGATCTTCGAGCGGGCGAGCACGTCGTAGTAATCCAAGCCGAAGGCGGCGGGATGGATGCGACCGGGATACGCGAGCGGCAGCGTCCGCATCCGGTACTTCGTCTTGAGCGGCACACCGACGCGGCCTGCAAGCCAGCGCAAACGGTCCTTGAACCGGACTTGCGGATTCGCGCCCCAGATCTCAAGCGGCGTGCGCGCGAGCATCTCCGTAACCATCGTCGCCCGCTCGGGATGCAAGTTGCCGAGCCCGCCGGCGAAGGAAAACTCGATGTCGCGAACGGGTGGCGGGACGAACTCTTCGAGCACGCTCGTTTCGAAGCCGTGGTGCAGCACCGCCGCATTTGCCCCCGCGCGGCGAAACGCGTCGGCCATGCCGCGGATCGACGTCAACACGAGATCGAGATCGTCGAAGCCCTCGAACTCGTCGGTCGGCGCCGCCCGCCAGCCGATCACGAGCGGCCGATGCGCACATGCCCGCCGCAGACGGGTCCGCAACGAGCGATCCAGCACGTAAAGGTCGTCGAGGAACAGCACGTCGGGCTGAAACGCGCGGACCTGCTCGACGGCAATGTCGGCGAGCCAATGTTTGTCGCGAAAATTGACGCCGTGCTCCGCCGCCCAGCGGCGCTGCAGCGGTTCGAGCGACAGAAAGCAATTCTGGGCCGCGTGTCCGAGCGCCCCCATGTGCCGCGCGTGATAGTCCGACTCGGCAAAGCGGGCGGCGGTCAACCGGGCGTAAAGCGCGTCGTAACTCAGGTCCCGAACGTTCGGCACGCGCGCGACGAACCGCTCGGCGAACTCCGGGTATACGGTCGTCAGACGTTGAAAGCGAAACCGCATCGCGCCGTCCTTAGCGCAGGAAGTCGGGCAGGCCGTTGCCGCGAATCCGCAGAAGATACGGCACTTAAGCGCGACCGGGCAAGAGCAGTTCGCCGCGGTTCGACGGGAGGGTGCATGTCGCACTTTGCGCGCTCGCGTGGGTTGTGTTAACAATAGGGGGGCAGTTTTGAGCGTCCTTGTGTTGGGCGCGGTTCAATTGGGGCAAAGGAGCCAAGGATGGCAAGCAAGAAGTCGAGGGAATTGCGAATCGAGGAGAGGGAAGAGCGGCTCAAGGTACTGGTGGCGGCGGTGCTGGCGGCGGAGGCCGAGGAAGAGGGCGACGCCTGGGAGCACGAGACCATCGACGACGTCGAGGACGCGATGGTCGAGATTGGCGACCTCGTGGCGCGGGAAGTGGGCGTGCAGAAGCTTGCGCGGCACACGGAAAAGGTGAAGGACGATCGCTGTCCGCGTTGCGGCCACGCGGGTTGCCGCGTGGAGGACCGCGGCCGCGAGATCATCACGCGGCGGGGCACGGTTCCGGTGAGCGAAGCGAAGTATCACTGCCGCCAATGTCGGCGGGATTTTTTTCCCTCAGACGGCGCGATTGGGCATTAAGGCGCACTACGCCTACACGCCGCGGGTGTATCGCCGCATCGTGTTCGCGGCGGCGCATTCGGCGAGCTTCGAGGATGCCTCCGACGGGATGAAAGAACTGGCCGAGTTGCCGCTGCTGCCGAAGCGCATCTGGCGGGCGGCGAAACGCATCGGCGAGGAGCGCATCGCCGAGTATCAGGCCGCAGCCCAGGCATACGAACAACTGCCGTTACCGGCGCGGCGTGCAAGTCCCATCGAGCAAGTGCCGTGCGCGGCGTGCGTGCAAATGGACGGCGGGCGGTTTCAAGTCCACGAGCGCGAGAACGCATCGCCCGAGACGCGTGCCGATTCCACCGACGGCGAAGGCCATTGGCGCGAGTACAAAGCCGGCGTGCCGCTGAGCATGGCCAGCGAAGTGCATCCCGAAGATCCGTGCCCCGAGTTGCCGGCGGCGTTCGCCGATCCGCGCCAAGATGCGAGAAATGGCTCGGGAAATCAAGGGTTTTACGCACGACGCGAAGGCGTCGCTCGAAACCAAGGAACAAGTCGTCGCCGAGACCGAAGATCGCGGGGGGCGGCCGGAAGTGCTCGTCAAAAGCGTCGTGGCGACGAGCGGCGACGTCGAAGCATTCGGCCGGCGACTCGTCGCCGCGGCCTACGAGCGCGGCTTCCACGCCGCCGAGCGAAAGGCATTTCTCGGCGACGGCTCGGCGACCAACTGGAGCGTGTGGCGCGAGCACTTCTCGCACTACACGCCCATCCTCGACTTCGTCCATGCGCCGATGTACGTCTATGCCGCCGCGATGACGGGCCGACCGGTCGAAGAAGGTTGGTTCTGTTATCGCGACTGGGCCCAGTGGTTGTGGAGCGGCGAGATCGACCGCTTGCTGGCCGCCGTCGAGCAGCGGTCTTGTGAACTCGGACCGCCCGACAAACACGAAACCGGCACGCCGCGATCCGTGGTTGCGACGGTGCTCACTTACCTTGCAAACAACCGCACGCGCATGAACTACGCCGAGTACCGCAAGCGAGGCCTGCCGATCACGACCGCCGCGATGGAGTCGACGATCAAGCAAATCGACCGCCGCATCAAAGGCACGGAGAAGTTCTGGGACGAAGGCGGCGACCCCATGCTCCAACTCGTCGCCGACCGCCTCAGCCAAACCAACGCCGTCGCCCGCTTCTGGTCCCGCCGCCTCGATCGACTCATCCACGCTAGCTGCTATCACCAAGCCAGCTAAAAAACAAACCGCGACGTGCACCCCCCGCCGAACCGCCGGCCGCTTGCCTCTCCACCGCGACGCGGCTCGCCCTCCGGTCGGTTTGACGCTCGCCGCGCAAGGCCCGAAATTCACCCGATTGC
>QEVJ01000217.1 GCA_003576845.1 Planctomycetota bacterium | reverse complement strand
AAGCCGTTTCCGTGCCCGTGCCACTCACCAGGGCCGTCAAATCAAACGCCGCATTCACCGGACCGGCGTAAACACTTCCGCTAGCCGGAAGGTTGTAGAACACCAAGTTGCTGCCCGCGTTCGGGATCCCGTTGTATCGCGGCCGCACGCCGAACGAAATCTGGTTCTGTGCCCAAGCCGAGGAAGAAGCCAAAGCAACGACGGCCAATGCCGCGCAGGCAAGCCAGACGCATCTACGCAGCACAGGTTGAGAAACTCGACTCATGGGCCAGACTCCGTCAACGCTTCAATAGTTTGATCGAGGCATCCGCCTGCGGCCGTACCCGCCAAATCGCCAATGCCAATGCACTGGTAAAATAGGCGGAACTTTCCGCGGGTAACAGGTAGTCTACACAGACGATTTCGGAATTGCAAACATCCGCAACGTATTTTCTCAAAAAAACTTCCCGTTCCCAGGAACAGCCATTCCTCCGCCGCTCGGCAACGACCCAAAGGACCACGAAAAACGGCGGTTTTCTCGAAGAAAACGCGACGTTTCACCCCCATCGTGACCGGTGTCGGGTGCTGGCCCCGATCCAGTCGCCCTCGCGGTTCGCGCGCGAGTTCTTTCTTCCCCTAGGCCAAAAAAACGCCTCGTTCGCCGGCCATCGCCTCGCCAATCACCCAGTTCTCGAACCCCAAATCGGTCAATCGCCCCGCCACACTCTCCGCATAGTACGGGCTGACGACCAGCACCAGCCCCACGCCCATATTGAACACGCGATCCATCTCCGCCTGTTCGATCTCGCCGAGCCGCCCGATCCACGAGAAAACCGCCGGAATCGGCCACGAACCGCGTTCGATCCGCACGCAAACGCCTTCGGGCAAGATCCGCTCGAGGTTCTCCGCCAGGCCGCCGCCCGTGATGTGGGCGATGCCGTGAACGACGTGTTTTACCGTGTAATGCCGCAGAATCGAGCGCACGGCGCTGGCGTAAATCCGCGTGGGAACCAGCAAGGCGTCGCCCGCCGTCGTGCCAAGTTCCTCGACGAAATCGCCGGCCTTCAGGCCCGCGATGTCGAAGACCACGCGCCGCACGAGGCTAAATCCGTTCGAGTGCAGCCCGCTCGACGCGACGCCGATCACCACGTCACCCGGCGAGATCGCCTTACCGTCGATCACGTCCCGCTTCTCGACGACGCCCACGACAAACCCGGCAAGGTCATAGTCTCCGCGGGCGTAAATATCGGGCATGATCGCCGTTTCGCCGCCGAGCAAGGCGCAGTCGCTCTGCAGACAGCCGGCGGTAATGCCTTCGACGATCTGTTCCAAAAGCGCCGGGTCGTCGTGCGACATCGCCACGTAGTCGAGGAAGAATAGCGGCTCGGCCCCGCAGCAAATCGCGTCGTTCACGCTCATCGCGACGAGGTCGATGCCAACCGTATCGTGCCACCCGGCGAGCTGCGCGACTTTGAGCTTTGTTCCCACGCCGTCCGTGCAGGAAACGAGCACCGGGTCTTGATAGTTGCGGCGAAACAGCCGGCTCTCGAAATCGAGCTGGAACAGGCCCGCAAAACCGCCGTCGAGCGGCATCACCCGCGGGCTATACGTGCGATGCAACAACCGCGGCAGCCGCGACATCGACTCGCGATAGACTTCGAGGTCGACGCCAGCGTCCTTGTACGTGGCCTTAGCCATCTCGCAGCCCAAAAAAAACGCGAAAAACCGGAGGAAACGAGCAAGAATTGTAGTGCTCCGGTCGGCCGCTCGCTAGTTACCAAGCCGATTCGCCGGCGATTCTGCCGCGATGCGTTCGAACGCGGCAATCGCCCGCTGATACGCTTCGTGAGCTTGCGGCCGTTCGTCTTCGGCGATGAAGCGATGCCGATTCTTCCACAGCAGCTTGACGGACTCGGCGCACCACAGAGCGCTCTCGCGCGACGCGCGAATCGGCCGCCCGCCGACGATCGCGTTGACGGGATTTGTGTGTAATTGCGGAAAGTGCCGGAGCGCAATCCAACTGCTGCGGCCAATGCCGATGTCGAACTCGACGTCGTGAATCTTCCCATCCGCGGGAATCGACTTTTCGGCGACCGAAACTCCGTTCACCACGATTTCGACGAGCCGCTCGCCGCCGCGAACCACGTCGTCGCCGCGCGGCGCGTGCAGATTGACTGTGTCGCCGACCATCCGCTTTCCCGCCCCGGGCACGATCTGGCCATAGGCAACCGCCTTGGGCACTTCGGGAGCAAACGCCACGCGGGCCTTGATCTTAACCTTTCCGGGTTCGGCGAGTTCGACGTTCTTTTCGCCGGGGCGACGGCCGTTGACGCTGAATTCCAAGGCGTGGGCGTAGCCGTCGCCGACGTAAGATTGCCCCCGGCCAAGGGCGCGGCACCAATCGACGAAATCGACCTGCTCGACCTTTCCTAGTCGCACGTAAACCCGCCCTTGCCCCACCGCACGACTGCTCATGCACGGAAAGTCCGTTTCACCACTAAGCTTGAGCGGAAATCCGCAGTTCATCAGGTGGTACCAGGTGTTCCACTCGGGAATCCGCGCGGTGTCCATGGCGCTGATGAAGTCGCAGACTCCTTCGGCGGTGCTGACGAAGATCTCCATGGCCCCGCCGCCGTCCATCGCCGGCAGCGCCAAGTTCGGCAGGCGATCCGCTGCCTCGTCGCAAGCTGCCGCCAACTCTTTCTCCGAAAGCGAACCGTTCTTGTCCTCGTCGATCGCGGCGAACGGTCGCGGCACGAGACCGCGATCGGATTCCTTCGCGTCGAGCAGCCCGTCGTGGTTCCCATCAAGCGTTTCGAGCAACCGTTTAGCGGCGGCTCGCGGATCGACGTGGAGAGCCGAATGCGGATAGCCCGTTACGCCACCTTGTTCCTTGCACCAGCGAAGCACCGGGACGGTCCACGTCGGCCAGCCTTTCTCCTTCGTGCCGTCGGAACCGGGATAAGTCTGGTTCGTGAGATTCAGCAAACAGACGTGCCCCAGAGCCGCCGAGCCGAACCCGCTGATCTCCAGGTCGTATTTCAGCACGGTTTTCGGTTCGCTGATCCGGTTGGCGCGGGGCGAAAAGAAGTCCCGCTGAAACTCGAAACACGGTCCCCACGTGAGCACGCAGCCGACGTTGAGGCCCTCGCCCTTGACCTGGGCGAACATATCCCGCGGCGTGACGCCCTTTGTCGGGCTGTCGTAGTGCGAACACCCCGCGCCGTGAATGTGGTGGTCGCCGCAGTAGAATCCGAACTGCATCGGGTCGACCCACCGCCGCAGGGCTACGTTGATTTTTGCGTCGCCGGTCGCGGGGACTTCGACCTCGCGTTTCTCGACGACATACTCCGGCCCGCGGCACGATTCGAGCGTGAACGTTCCCGGCGGAAGCAGCACGGTTTCGCCGTCGTGGCGGTAGATCTGCGGCTGAAAAAAGAAATCCGGCGCGAGCCGCTTCGCTTGAGGCGGATAGATGCGGCCGGATTTGTCGCGAAACATGAGCCGCGCCGCCGTCGGCGAACCATCGTGGTCGCGAATCGACAGCTTCACGGGAATCGCCCGCCGCACGTCGAACGGTATCGGAACTTCGCCGCGAAACCCGATGTCTTGCGTGCCCGCGCCTACGTCGAACCGAATCGTCGCTTCGCGTTTGCCGTGCTCGTGGGAGTAGATCAACGCGATCGCATATTCGGCCGCCAGGCCGCTCAGCTCGGCCGTCATCGGCGCCGCTCGAAACATTTCGACTTCGAGGAACCGGTCCTGCTTTCGGTCCTTGTTTTCGTTTTCGTTCAACTCCGTTTGGGCCTGCCGATTCAGGATGTCCAGGCTCGCGCCGCTATACACCGGACCCGCCTGCGGACTGGAGATTTGCAGCGGCTTGGTCACGGTGCTGGCGTTGAGCACTTTGACGACCACGGGTGTAAAGCCGCCTTGTTGCAACGACGGCATCGCCGGACCGCGTGCGACCTTGACGCGGACTTCCGGATTCAGCGCCACGACGAACGCCACGTGCGGATCGAGCACCCGCTGTAAGGCGTTTGCGTCGCGTTGATTCGCTGCTTGGCGGAGATCCGCCTTGGTTCCGTCGGAGAGGGGGTTACCGAGGTAATCGAGCGCCTCCGCAAGTCGCGTCGCGTTTGCGGCCAACGGCTGGCCCTCGACGCCGTCAACCGTCGGAACCTCATCGGCACGCACGCCGTGCGCCAGGGCGAACGCGGCGAGCATTGCGACTGCAATCCACCGCCCCGGTCGTCGATTTCGGTGGGAGTCGATCATGGCGTGCGAACTCCTGCCTGGCGTTGTCGCGGCAAAGTCCGTACCTGCGACGTCACGATAATGGCCACGGATGGCGAGAAGAAGCCCCAAGCGCCGTTGCCGCGGTGCGAGGCCTCGTACGATTGCCGGCCCGTGCGCAAAAACAGACCGCCGGAGATTCCGGCGGTCTGCGAAAAGTCGAGTTCGGTCTGGCAGTTGGATCGGACTGTCGGGCCGCGTCGAACTTAGGCCTTGCGGCGACGGCGGAGCAACGCGGCGAGGAAACCGACGGCACCCATGCTCGCCAGAGCGACGGACGACGGCTCGGGAACGATGCCGCCTTCTCCCGGACGAACGTTCTTGTCCTTGCTGATGATCGCGACACCGCCGGCGGGAATGCGGAATCCGCCGGTGAAGTCCCACTGGAACCCCCACGTGGCATCGCCCACGACCGGTCCGACCGTCAAGTCGAGGTCGTCGATGTCGCCGTCGTTCAGATCGCCCAAAATCACACCTGAAATGGCCGCTTCCCAGCGTTGGGGCGGCGGCGTCACAACCGTTTCGCCGATGATGTTGATCGGATCGCTTTGCGTAGCCGTGTTGACCGGCGAACCGGTGAGAATGACGCGGTCGTCGGCAAACGTGTTGTTCAGGTCGAAATCGACGTACTGGAACAGGTGGAAGTCCAAAGGCTGATTGCCCGTGTTCTGGATGCGGATGACCTCGACCACGTCGGAGTTGTTCGACCCGGCGGTGCCGCCCGTCAACAAATAGCGCATCTCGATGTTGAACGTTTCCGGCGTCGTCGTCGTTTCGCCGTCGCGATAGCGGGCGACCATGAAGTCGTCGAGGGTGTCGCCGTCCAAGTCGAGCGAGGTCGTGCTGGCATGTACCAGCGGCCCGGAACCATCGACCGGAAACTCTTGGGTCTGGCTTCCCGTGCGATACCAGAACCACTGTTGCCACATGTGGTTCGTGCCGTCGACGGTCCAGTTGTTTAAACCGAGCGTGCCGGCATCCGTGGCTTCCGTGTGGAATGTGGCGGACGAATTGCCATTGCCGAGAGTAACCACCACGGCATGAGAGAAGCTAGAGCAAATGCCCAGTGCCACGGCGGCCAGCGCCAAGGTGCGCATCCAAGACGTGAACTTCATGAGAACTCCTCGACTTTCCTACTGCGTGCGTAGTATCGGGGTGTGTGTCGGGTATTTTGCGTCAGACAGTCGATCCAGCGATTGAGAATAGTTAGGGCAGGGGGCCGTGTCAATCTTCTGGATGGAAAAATCGGCAAAATTCTCCCCGGACTGCCCATTTTGTCTGCCAGTCCCACTGGGTATCGCTGGAGTCCTAACGGATTGCCGAGTGAAACGCCGCTTTCCGCCGCGCTCCGCCGGAAATGCGGTACTATCTCGGCTTATCCGCGGCCGGCCGAGCCCCAACGCTTTCTTCCCGATAGATGGGCAAATGGCGGTAGTAAACCTCCAGCACCATCGCCGCCAGGCTGGTGCAATAGAGCCGCCCGCCGCGGTCGACGAACGGGTCGCCCATCAGCCAGCTTCCGGCGGCGTGGCCACTCCTCGTCTGCCGGTCGATGAGCATGTCTCGCATCTTGGCGTTCCATTCCTTCCAGGCCGGGCCGCCGAAATGATGCACGACCTGCGTCGCGTAGTAGTTGTAGTACATATTTCCCGGCGAGGGCCCCGTTTTCCGCAGGTACTCGACGCCTCGAACCAGCGGCGGATGGTCGCGCTGCCAGCCCATATACATGCGGCATAATAGGCCGATGGACGTCGTCGCCGGTTCGCCGCCGGAGCCCGTGTAACCGTAATGCGAGCCGTCGCCGTCCTGAACGTGATCCAGAAACCGCCCGGCCAGGCGAACGGTGTCCGGGGGCACGTCCAAATAGCCCATCAGCCCGCTTTTGAGCGCCATCATTTGCCAGCCGACGACCGACGTGTCGCCGGGCTGCCGGGGAGCGTAGCGCCAACCGCCGCCGACCGGGTCCTGGGCGATCGCGATGAAGTCGATCGCGCCTTGGGCCGGTTCGTGAAGCTTGCGGTCTTTGGACATCGCATAAGCCTCGCACAGCGCGATCGCCGAGAGCCCGTGCGAGTACATATCGCCTTGCGGTTCGTGAAAGCTGCCCGATTTCGCGTCCTGGCGATTGAGCAGGAACTTCAATCCCCGGTCGATGCTTTCCTTGTACTTGCCGCTCTGGTGCGTGTTGCCGGCCCCGAGCAGCGGCAGCAAGGCCATCGCCGTCGCTCCATTGCGGGCGTTCCGTGCATTGCCGGGACCGTTGCACTGTTTGCCGCAACGCGTGCCGTGTGAATGGTCGAAACTCCACCCGCCATCGGCCGCCTGGTGGGCGACGATCCACCGCAGCGCCAATGCGACGGCTTCTTCGCTGGCGTGCGTTCCGCCGCCCATGGCCAGCATGTCGCCCTTGGAAAGTGCCCCGCGTCCGCTCAAATCGCCACCCGCCGCCGACTTGAGAACCTGGTCTTGGGGCGCCGCAACGAATGACGCGGGATCGGCGGGTGGTGCGAAGGCTTCGACCTTCGCGGAGAGCAAATCGTCCTCGAACCCAACGCCCTCGAGCACGTCGCTCTTCTCGGCCGCCTCGACGAGCTCGGTTTCGGCCGATTCGAGCGACGAAAGATCGATTTCCTCGATCTGTGGCTCGGCGCCATCGACCAGAGAATCGAGGGACCGTTCTTCGAGCCGCAGGGCCGTCATCAGCCGCGGCTCGTCGACGGACCACCACTCGTCGACAAGGGCAAGCCCAATTAACGCGACGAGGTGAACGACCACGCTGATGAGCCAACTCGGAACTTCGCCAAGGCGCGAACGGCGCGGCAACTCGGTGGGTTGGGCCACCGGCGCCGACTCCGCATGTGCCGGCGAGGCCGCAGAGATCGAAGGATTTGTAGCGGGAACCGGGGCAATCGCGCCGGCCGGATTGAGGATCGCCTGTGGATCGAGGGACGGCGGAACGACCGGAGGCGGACAAAACACGTCGGGATAAACGATCGCGCCGGCGACAGCTTGCGGGATAGCGTCGGTTGTCGCAGCCGGACAATACGCCGCGTCTACGGCGAAGGACTGCCCGAAAGGTTCCGGCAGGCTCCCAACGACCTGCCAGCGCGACGGGGCGTCGTAAACCGCGTTCGCCCCGGCGGACGCATCGCCAGACAATTCGCCGGCCGCACTCGAAGGCGACAATTGCGCAGTATCAGACTCGTGTGGTGGAACCATGCTTGCCTTCTCCGTTCCGCGTTAAAGGAAGCGTGCGCGTCCACAAACGCGCACGCAGCATGACCGCCAGTCCAGTTCCATCGTAGAGCGACCCGCCGCGGGCGTCAAAGCTTTTTTCGCGCCCGCCGTCGGGCAAGGCGATGCCTGCGTTGACCCTTACGATCGGGCCACGGATACTGGTGCACGGCGGCTACGCGCCTTGGACTCGACTCGCCCGGCGGAGATTTACCGATGCACCCGGTTCCGATACGCGGTTGGTTTGTCCGCTGGGTTATCGTGGCGACGTTCGCGCTTTGCGGCGCGGCAAACGCGCCTGCGTCCGAACTTCCCGACAAGCCGAACTTGATCTTCATCCTTGCCGACGACCTCGGGTACGGCGACCTCGGCTGCTACGGCCAGCGACGGATCCGCACGCCGCGGATCGACCGGATGGCCAGCGAGGGGCTGCGGTTTCGCAATTTTTACGCCGGTTCGACTGCTACGTCCGCGGCAACAAGCGGCTCGACTTGCGGCCCGAGGATGTCACGCTCGCCGAAGTGCTCCACTCGGCCGGATACACTTGCGGTCTCGTCGGAAAATGGGGTTTGGGCGGCGAAGGCTCTGCGGGCGTGCCCACGCGGCAGGGTTTCGATTCGTTCTTTGGCTATCTGGATCAGACGCACGCCCACAACTATTACCCCGAGTTCCTGTTTCGCGGCGAACGGCGCGTGCCGCTGAAAAACGTCGTTCCGAACGCAACCGACGTCGGCGCGGGCGTGGCCACAAAGCGGGTGGAGTACAGCCACGACCTGTTCGCCGCCGAGGCGCTGGATTTCGTCGAAACTCACAAAGACGAGCGGTTCTTTCTCTATTTGGCACTGACCACGCCGCACGCCAACAATGAGGCCGGCAAACGCGGCATGGAAGTGCCCGACTTCGGCGAGTACGCCGCGCTCGATTGGCCCGAGCCGCAGAAGGCCCATGCGGCCATGATCTCACGCATGGACCGCGACGTAGGACGGCTGCTCGATAAGCTCAAAGCGTTGGGTATGGACGACCGCACGCTCGTGGTCTTCTCGTCGGATAATGGGCCGCACGCCGAAGGAGGCAACGATCCGCAGTTCAACCGATCCTCCGGCGGGCTGCGCGGCATCAAACGCGCGCTCTACGAGGGCGGAATTCGCGTGCCGCTCATTGCCCGCTGGCCGGGGACGATCACGTCGGGCGAAAGCGATTTCGTCGGGTACGTCGCCGATCTATTGCCCACGTTCGCGGAACTGGCGGGGGCCAAATCTCCGGACGGCCTGGATGGCCTGAGCTTTGCGCCGACGCTCTTGGGGCGCGCCGCGGAGCAAAAGCAGCACGCGTACTTGTATTGGGAGTTTTACGAAGGCCGCGGGGCACAAGCGGTCCGCTCCGGCAAGTGGAAAGCGGTTCGCTCGCCGGTTACCGCGCCGGTCGAGTTGTACGACCTGGACGCGGACCCCGGCGAATCCCGCAACGTTACCGCCGAACACGCCGACGTTGCGTCGCGGCTAGCCAAACTCATCGACGAAGCGCACCGGCCTGCCGCGGAATGGACCTTTCCAGCAAGCGGCGGACGAAGGCGCGATTGAACCGCAAAGAAGCAAAGGCGCAAAGCGAACGAAGTTGAATCATCCTTTGCGTCTTTGCTTCTTTGCGGTTAATTGCGCTCAGACCGCGCCGACGAGCGCCGGCTTCTCCATGCGGCGCTCGGCGAGGCTCGTGTCGATGCTCATCAGGATGCGGACCGACCAGCGGCCCTGCTCGTCCGCCAGCACGCGCCAGTGCGGCATGACGACGACCGACTGGTGAACGCCCTCGAAGCCGCCCTCGGACTGGCTGACGGATTCGATGGGGAAGGTCCAAAAGCCGGTCGGACGATTGACCTCAAAGCCGACGTCGATGCCGAGCCATTCATCGACGAGGTGCAACTCCTTCGTGTCCGACTGGTCGAGCCGCGCGCCGAGCTGACCGAAGCGCTCCGGCTCGCCGCCATCGCGCGGGCCGCCGTGAAAATACCGGTCGTCGGCGCCGGACGGCATCCCGGCGGCGTTGAACTCGACGGCAAAGAGCAGTTCCTGGCCGATGGGCAGCCCTTCGAGCAGATAGGCGATTTCCAGCGTCGAGCCGCCGGCGTCGAGCGTGATCCCTTTCGTGACGCGTAGGGAATGCCCCGCGGCGCGCCCGGTTCGCGTCATTTGCACCTGGATACGATCGGGATTCCGGCGCAGCCGTGCTTCGTACGGGGCCAGCACGAAATCGCCGAGCTCGCTCGCCTCGCCCCGTTCGACGGCCTCACGCGTGACGCCGACCGTGTAAAAGTGGTCGATCAGGCTCTTCCTCGGATAGGCGTCGTAGCGCAACAGTTCGGAAAGCCCTTCCTGCTTGCAAACGATCCGGTCCTGGATTACCGCCGCGTGGCGCTGGCCATCGGCGAGTCCGTAAAGCAGCTTGCCGTGATAGGCTTCCGGCCGGCGGGTAAGCGTGGCGAGCAGGTTCAGGCAGATCGACTTCACGTCCAGCTCGACCATTTGCCCGCCTTCGGCCGGCGAGAGCAACACCGAGAGCCGGTCGCTGGCAAGCTGCACTTCCTGCCGGGCGTCGAAGTTCCAATCGCCGACGTTCGCTTCGACCCAGGGCGCGTTGCGTCCCGCCGCCCGATCGAGCAGATTTTCCGCGGCGATCAAGTGATTGAAGACGGCATTTCGCAAGTGCGGCAGGTAAATCCCGCCGAACGCCCCGTGCCAGTACGCGCAATTGCACTGCCCGCGATACAGCTCGCGGCGGGCGTAGCCGATCGTCTCGCCGTTCGCGCCTCCTTCGATCGCCGTTTGCAGCCGCCGGCTCACGCCCATCATCCGGGCGTACATTTCGTTCGCTTCGCTGTACTTCACCTTGAAGTTCCGCCAGAACCCGCCGCGAACGAACGGCGCGACGTGCGGCCAGCGCGAATCGTGCTCCAAACCGTGCCGCGACGCGAGGTAGTTGTTCTGTTGCTCCGCCGGCAACACCCATTCCGTCATTTCGCGATAGCTGGCGGCCGGAAGGTAGATTTTGCCCAGCGGCGACGTGCGGTCCAGAATCTCGGCCGGCGTGCTGACGTGAATCCACGATTGATTCTCGGTGAGCAGATCGAACAGCCGCCGCAGCCAGCCGTTGTCGTAGACGTGCTGGTACGTTTCCGGCCACGCGCCGAACTTTTCGCCGTCGTCGGCAAACACGGCCACCGCTCCCGGATGCCGCGCCGCAACCTGCCCCAGGTACTCGATCGTCCGGTGCGGGTCGTCGAAGGGAATGATGTACCGCAACCGCTCGTCGCCGGGAAATACGCACAGCACCCGGCCGTCGTCTTCGGTGACGAAGTAGCCGAAAAGCTGTTCGTCGACGAGGCCGGCGCTTTTGAAGTGCGCATCGTCGAGGAGCGTGTAGCGGATGCCGGCATCAACGAGATCGCCCGAGAGCGAAGGTTCCCACACGCGCTCGGCGACCCACATACCTTGGATCGTCGCGCCGAGACGGTTTTCAAGCCACCGCGTGTAGCTCTGAATCTGCCCGATACGGTCCCGCGACGGAATCATCGTCAGAATCGGCTCGTAGAACGCTCCGCCGAGGATTTCGATCCGCCCTTGGCCGACCAGCGCGGCGAGCCGGTCGAGGTATTCGGGATAATGGGCATCGAGCCATTCCATTAGCGGCCCGCTCGTGTGCAGGCCGATCTTCAAGCTCGGATACTGCTCGAACAGGTCCAAAAACGGCTTGTAACTCTCGCTATAAGCCTGCTGGAAGACGCCGTCGAAGTTTCCGACCGGCTGGTGGTTGTGCAGAACGAACGCGAGTTGGATCGTCGGCGTCATGGCCAGCATTCGCGGAAAGAGGCGGCTCAACTGCCTTTTAGCGGCGGCGGAAAGCTCTCGGCAATCGTTTTAATCGGCACGTTCGGGCGTCGCGCTCGCGGCAAAGCGGACCCTACGCAAGCGACTGGGCAATCTAGGGAAACGGTAGCGGACATCTGCGGCGCGGTTCAACCTCAGTTTTCCAAAACGACCCCGCGCAGTCGCTCGGCGGCGCGTTCCGGCGAAACGGGGTTTATGTAGCAACCCCCGCCGACTTCGAAACCGGCCCACGACGCGATCCGCGGGTAAATCTCGACGTGCCAGTCGAAGTGCAGCACTTCCGGCGCGTGCAACGGAGCCGTGTGAACGACGAAATTATAGGCCGGCCGGTCAAGCACGCGTTCCAAGCGGGCGATCGCCCGGCGGGTCAGCGTCGCCATCGCGCCGAGCGCTTCTTGTGGGCAGCCCGCCAAATGGGGCAGCGGACCGCGAGGAAGCACCCACATTTCGTAGGGAAACCGCGAGGCGAACGGGCATAGGGTAACGGCCAGAGCATCTTGCTCGACGATTCGCAGGCCGGAGGCGACTTCGTCCTCGACCAATCGGCAGAAAGCACACACGCCTTCGCGCTCGTAATACTTGCGCGAGAGCACCCATTCGAAGGTCGGGTCGTGAATCGGCTGCCGCGTGGCGAGGATTTGCGAATGGGCGTGCTCGATCGATGCCCCCGACGCGGCGCCGACGTTCTTGAACACGAGCGCCGACGAGACGGTTTCGGCCGCCCGCATCGCGGCGAGCCGCTCGGCGAACACGCCGAACAGTTCCACGGCGTCTTCGTCCGTCGATTTGCCCAGGCTTGACACGTGCTCCGGCGTGTCGATCACGACCTCGTGGAACCCGTCGCCCACGGACGTGGGGAAGAGATTACGGCCGGAAAACTGGATCCGCGCCGACGCTTTGGACGAGGCGTCGGCGTCAGCAGGGGCGTCGACGGCCGGATACAAGTTCGGCACCACGCGCACTTTCCACTGGCTCTCGTCGCCGGTCCAATTCGGCCCGCGGCGCACGAGCAGCGCCTCGGGCGTTCGGTCTTCGTTGCCCGGACAAAAGGGACAATCGCCATTCTGCCTTTCCGTCCGGGGCGCGACGAACGCATTCGGCCGGTCGGCGCGGTTCTCGGCGATGATCACCCACCGCGGCAGAAGTAAATCGTGGCGGATTTCGGACATGCAGGCGAACGGCGGCGGGAGTGCGGCGGGAGCGAGCCAGGTAGCCAAGCCAATTTGCGGAATCGTATCCGCTCTCGACCGCATTGGGCAGGGCAATGTTCACTCGCGCGCGAACCGCCGCCGCCCGAGCGTCCGGACCTCGATGCCGGCGGCGTCGATCGACGCGCGGATCGCGCCCGCGCGGGCCGTGTGAAGCGGCGTGGCGCCGACTGCGCCGTAGACCCGTTCGAGCAGCGCAAGATTGCCGCGAAAACCGCCGCTCACGACGACCCATTCGGGTGTCGCCCATTGGGCAAACTCTGGCGGACTGCTGCTCAGGCTCCCATGATGCGGGGCGAGCAATACGTCTACGTCGAAAGGCGGGCGTTCGAGCATGCGATTGAGTCCGCGGCCTTCCAGGTCGCCTGTGATGAGAATTCGCCGGCCGCGGTATTCGACGGCGAGCACGACGCTGTTGGCGTTGTCGCTGCCGAAAACGCCTTCGGCAGGGGGCGAGAGGATGCGGAGCGAAACGTCGCCGCCGATCGCAAGCCGTTCGCCTTCGCGGACGTTCGCGAGTTGGGCGTTGCTCGCTGCGATGGCGGCTTCGAGCGCCTCGACCGCCGCGCCGAGCCGCTGCCCGTCGCGCTCTTGGAACATGACCGGCGCGACGAGCACCTGGCCGACGTCGAAGCGCTCCAAAAGGTACGGCACGGCGTTGAAATGGTCGGCGTCCGCGTGCGAGACCAGGATCGCATCAATGCGCGTGATGCCCCGCGACCAGAGGTAGCCGGCGACGGTGCGGCCGCCGGCGTCGGGCGAACCCATGTGCCCCGCGTCGCAGAGGATCGTTCGGCCGTCCGGGAGTTCAATGACGGCGCAACAGCCGTGACCGACGGAGAGGAACGTCACGTCGAGCCGATCGCGCGGCAACGCCCGCACCGCGCCCACGACGAACGCAACACCAATCCAGCCGGCGACCAGCGCGACTTGCCACCGGAGCGGGATCGTTCCCCGCGGCAGCGAAACGAGCGCGGAGAGGAGAAGGTAAAACGCGAGAAGCCACCAATCGTCGGGGCCGGGCATCCAATAGCAGCCCCCCGAAATGTCGCGAGCGGATGCAATGATTACGTTGAGCGCCTCAAAGCTCGCGCCACACAGCGCGCCGAATGCACTGCCCAACGAAGGAAAGACGCCGCCAACGAGAAGCGTGAGAAATCCGAACAGCATGGCCAGTGCCATCGGAAACCAAACGACGCAGTTGAGCACGACCGCAATGGGCGAAGCAAGGTGAAACCGGGCCATCACGAGCGGCGACGTTACCAAACAGACCGCCAGCGACGCGAGCGTGACTTGAGCCGCCCAACGGCGAAGCGCTCGCGAAAGACGAACCGGCCACGGCGCGGCTTGGTGCAACAACCGGTCGAGCGCGTTCGGCGCGGGCTGTGTAAACGTGCGGATATCGAACGCCGCGAACACGGCCATGCACAGAAACGAAAGCTGTGCCCCGACGCGAAACAGTTCCGCGGGATTCATGGCGAGCACGACGATCGCCGCGGCGGCGAGCGTATTCCATTCGAGCGCGCGGCGACCGAGCAGCGCCCCCGTGCAGAGCGCGACGACGAGCACCGTCGCCCGAACCACCGGCGGCTCCGAATCGGTGAGCCGGGCGTAGAGCATCACGGCGATCGCGATGGCAACGAGACCGAATCGCCGCGGCACGAATCCCAAGCGCAAAAAGAAGAACATGAAGCCCGCGAGAATCCCCAGGTGCAATCCCGAGATGGAGAGCAAATGCAC
>QEVJ01000035.1 GCA_003576845.1 Planctomycetota bacterium | reverse complement strand
TCGGTAGACAACGAGCACTCGCGAAACTACGCTGACCGTAGTTGCGCTCACCGTATGCGCGCAATCAGAAATGCAAATTCAGCCATGACAGTGCTTTATTTTTGCTGTCCGTCGCGCCGGCCGCTGCGACTGCTGCCACGGGTTTTCCGAACCGCGCGTACAGCGGAGGCAGTAGGAACAAGTTCAGGATCGTAGAAGTCACCAGGCCGCCAAGGATCACGATCGCCAGCGGATACTCGATTTCGTGCCCCGGCTTGTTGCCCGTAATCACCAGGGGCACGAGCGCCAGCCCGGTTGCCAGCGCCGTCATCAGGATCGGCGCAAGCCGTTCTTCCGCGCCGCGGACGATCAGGTCGAGGCCAAAGGGAACTCCCTCCTCCAACTCGAGGTGCCGGAAGTGGCTGACCATCATGATGCCGTTGCGGGCGGCGATGCCGAGCACCGTGACGAAACCGACGATCGAGCCGAGCGACAGCACGCCGCCGCTGATCGCCACGGCCGCCACGCCGCCGATGAGCGCGAAGGGAATCGTCAGCGCCACGATGAGCGTGGGCCGCCAGGCTTGAAAGTCGACGAACAACAGCAAGACGATGCCGGCCAACGCCGCCGCCGAGAGCACGTAGAGCTTCCGCGCCGATTCCTCGCGCGCGGCGTATTCGCCGAGGAACTCCGGATGGTACTCGCGGTCGAAGTGTACCTGTCTTACGCGGCTTTCGATGTCGCGGGCGACCGAACCCAAGTCGCGTCCCTCGACGTTGCACGTGATGTCGAGCCGCCGCGAGGCGTTTTCGCGCTTGATTTCGTTCGATGCGGGCACTACCGCGACCTCGGCCACGTCGCCCAGGCGAACCTGCACGCCCAAGGGCGTGTCGATGGGCAAGGCTTGTAACGCGGCGACGTCGGTGCGGACGTCGGAAGCCCCCCATACGACGACGCCGAATCGCCTCTGCCCCTCGTAGACCTCGCCGACCTTTGCGCCTTTGAGCAGCGTCGTGGACGCGCGGCGGACGTGGCCCGCGGTCAAGCCAAAACGCTCGGCGGCATCGGGCCGAAGCTGCACTTCGATTTGGGCGACGAGAACCTGCGGCTCGATCTTCAAACTGGTCACGCCGGGTACGCCGGTCATCGCGGTTTCGACCTCCTTGGCCTTGGCGCGCAATTCCTCCAGGTCCGGTCCGTAGAGCCGCACGACGATCGAAGCGCTCGCGCCGGTCAAGACTTCCTTGATCCGTTCGCGGAGGTACGTGAGCACGTCGCGGTATAAACCCGGATATGATTGAACGACGTCCTCGACGCGGCGGACGGTGTCGGCGTAGTCGGCGTCTTCGTCGACGCTGATCCATAGTTCGGTGAAATTGGGTCCGACGACTTCGTCGGCGACTTCGGCGCGGCCGATGTGCGAACCGAAGTTCCGCACGCCGGGAATCTCGCGCAGGCGCTTGCTCGCCTCGACGGTGACGCGCTGCATGGCGGCCAGCGAAGTGCCGGGTTTTTCGACGAAGTGCATCAGGAAGTCGGTTTCCTGAAAGTGGGGCAAGAACTCCTGCCCCAGCCGCGTCGCGGTCGCGGCGGAGAACGCGAACATCACCACAAGCGTGGCGAGCGCCAAATACGGCCGCGCGACGAACGACGGCAACAGCGGGCGATAAAGCCGCTTGAGCCAGCGCGACAGCGGCGCTTCGCCGCGTGTCGCCGATCGGCCGGCAAGCAGCATGTACGACAACGCGGGCGTGACGGTGAGGGCCACGACGAGCGACGCGAGGATCGCCAGCACATAAGCCATCGCGAGCGGCCGGAAGAACGCTCCGGCCAGACCGTCGAGAAAGAAAATGGGGACGAACACCAGCACGACGATGAAGCTGGCGTAGACGACCGCGCTGCGGACTTCGAGCGACGCGGACAACACGACTTGAAAGGCCGAATGCGGATTGCCGGCGGCCCGGTTCAGGCGCAGACGCCGGGCGATGTTCTCGACGTCGATGATCGCGTCGTCGACCAGTTCGCCCAACGCGATCACCAGTCCGGCGAGAACCATCGTGTTGATCGTCGCTCCGCGCCACGTGATGATTAGCACGGCGGCCACGAGCGAGAGCGGAATCGCCGTGAGGCTGATGAGCGCGGTGCGCCAGTCGAACAGGAACGCAATGAGAATCACGATCACCAGCGCGCAACCGACGGCCAGCGCTTGCGTCAGGTTGTGCATCGCGCGTTCGATGAACGTCGCGGGGCGGAAGATCGTCGGGTCGACGTCGACGCCGACGAGCGCCGGCGTAAGCTGCGCCAGCGCCGCCTCGACGCCGCGCGTCACGTCGAGCGTGTTCCCTTCCGGCTGCTTTTCGACGATCAGCAACAGGCCCGGCCCGTCGTTGATCACCGCGTCGCCGATTGGCGGCGGCGAACCGACGACGACATCGGCCACATCGGCGAGGCGCACGGACGCCCCACCGCGGAAGTCGACGACGGTGCGGCCCAAATCTTCCGGCTCGACGATCGGCGAAAGGTGACGCACGGCCAGCCGCGCGGTGGGAGTGTCGACGAAACCGCCGGTGTCGAGCGCGACGGCGTCGCCGGCGGCCTTGACCACCGCGTCGAGCGTCACGCCATTGGCACGCAGCCGATCGGGATCGACGAGCACCTGGAACTGCTTGTCGCGCTGTCCCCAGATGGCGACGTTGGCCACGCCGGGAACGGACATCAGCTTCGGCCGCATGGTCCACAGCGCGAGTAGCGTTAGCTCTTGTTGCGAAAGCTTCGTCGACGAGAGGCCGATCTTCATCACACGGCTGGTCGACGAGAGCGGCTGTAAGATGACGGGCGGCTCGGCGACGCTGGGCAACTGTCGACTCTCGGCCGCCACGCGCTCTTGCACGAGTTGCCGCACCTTGAGGTGATCGGCGCCGTGAGCGAGGACGAGCACGACTTGCGACAGGCCGAGGACCGACTTCGATCGCACCGCCGTGACGCTCGGAATGCCCGTGAGGGCGTTTTCTAGCGGCATCGTCACGAGGCTTTCGACCTGCTCGCTGGTCAGGCCGGGAGCTTCGGTCTGAATTTCGACGATCGGCGGCGCGAACTCCGGGAAAACGTCGAGCGGGGCGTGACCGAGCGAGCGATAGCCGAACACCAACAACACGGCGCACAGCGCCAACAGTACGACGCGCAGCCGCACCGACGTGGAAATCAACCAGGAAAGCATACGGAACCGTGAGATTTGGGCTATTTGCTAAAGCCGGTTTCCGTACCGAAGAGTTCGGCGGCGCCGGCCGCGACGACCTCCGCGCCTGCGGGCGGACCGGCCGCGAGCACCGCCGCATCGCCGATGACGTACCTCACGACGACGCGCCGCCGCACGAACTCGCGCGGGCCGGTCGCTTCGTAAACCCACGTGCCGCCGTAGATGTCGTGAATGACGGCCGACCAGGGAACGGTGAGGCTGTCGGCGGCGCCCGCCAGCGCGAGGCTTACGCCGACGCGTTGGCCGGGGCGATAGCCGGCGTGGCGGTTGTCGAGTTCATAGTACATATCGAGCGTGCCGCTGGCGGCGTTGGCCGTCGGCGGAGCGGCGATGGGGCGTGCGGCATGTTCGTACTTGCCGGGCCGCGCCGTGAGGTTGCCGATGCGGGCCTTTGCGGCCGTATCGACTTCCGTTGCGTCGCCGACGTACACGGGCACGCGAATCCAGACCGAATCGAGGTTGACGACCTCGAACAACGGCGCGCCGGCCGGCACGCTCTGCCCGTTCATCGCTGAGACGCTGCGCAACAGGCCCGGCTGCGGAGCGGCGATCGGAATGGGCGCGGCCGTACCGTCGTCGAGTTCGCCGGCGACCTTGTCGAGCACGGCGGCGCGGGCTTTGGCCGCGTCGAGATTCTCCTTGGCCAGGTCGACGTGCGCTTGCGCTTCATCGACGGCGCGCTGGCTGCCGGCTTCGCCCGCCAGGAGTTTCTTGGCGCGATTCAAGGCGATTTGGGCGGCTTCCCACTGCGTTTGGGCGGATTTGACCTGGCCTTCGGCGTCGATCTTCGCGGCCGCGAGATTCGCGCGGCCCTCTGGAGTAACGAGCGGCAATAACTCGAACAGCACCCTGCCGAGAGCGACGGCTTCGCCCGCCCTGGGCATGGCATCGGCAGCAGCGCGAAGCGTGCCGGTCAACGGTGCGGCAACGATGACCGATTTGCCGATGGCCGGCATGACTTCGCCGCCGTAAACGCGAACTCGCGGCAGCGATTTGCGCTCGACCGCGGCGATCTGCAAGTTGAGGTTCTTCACCGCCTCGTCGCTCAGCGCGATCGTATTGAGCTGCGGCTCCTTGATCGGATGCGCGACGACGGCGGGGTTGACGGGCGGCGGCTTGCCCGCGCCGGACGAGTGCGCCAGCAGCAGCCACCACGTGGCGCCGCATCCGCCGACGATCAAGAGTGCAAAGAAGATCGGCGGCAGGGCATTGCGAGAAATGTTCATGGGGAAGGCGCAGGCTCTGGCGCAGTTTTCGACGCCGGATCGTCCACACTCGGCAGCGGTTTGATTTTTCCGTCCGATGCTCCCAGGCGGCGACCCACGGCGCGTTCCAACTCGGCCCACGCCCGGTGCAGGTCGGACTTCAATTGTTCTTCGCGCAATCGGCTGTCGAGCAACTGCCGCGTGGTTTCGAGCACCACGACGTAGGGCGTGTTGCCTTCCTTATAGGCCAATTCCGCGCGGCGAATCGCCGCTTCGGCCTCCGGCCGAACTTGCCGGGTGAGAATCTCCATTTCATACCGGGCCTGCTGATAATGATAATCGGCGGCGTGTACGTCGTACAGAATCTGATCGCGGATCGTGTCGCGCTGGCGCTCGGCCTTCTCCAGTTCGGCCTCGGCGCGGGCGATATTTCCTTCGTTCCAGTTGAAAATCGGCAGCGTGACGCGGAACGCCGGTCCGAGTTCGTGCCCCTTATCCCGACCACTGGTGGCATCGCCGATGCCGAGAAAGCGCACCCAGTTGACCCGAGAGAGCCGCAGGCGTTCGGCGGCGGCGGCGGCGTTTTGTTCGGCCGCCTGAGCGTCGGGCCGCGTGGCGACCGCGTCGCCGGCGAGCGATTCGGCGTCCAGATCGGAGCGCAGGGGCGTGGCGAGCGGTTCCAGGCGAAGCGGCGTGCGGTCCAGGCCCAATCCCATCAGGTGCCGCAGTTTTTCTTCGGCGACGGATACGTCGAATCGCGTTTTCACGGCGTCTTGCTTCGCTTGAAGCAAGTCGAGGTTCGCGGTGACCGATTCCTGCGGGCTGGTTTCGCCGGCGTCGAGCTTGACCTGGGCGGCATTGGCGATCGACGTGCGGACCGCGATCGCCTCTTCGGACACTCGAAGCTTGCCCTGGGCCAACAGTGTGTCGGCGTACGCCAGCCGCACGTCGCGGATCAAGTCGAGCGCGGCCTGCGAGAGTTTTTCGCAGATGCGGGCTTCCTCGCGCTCGGCGGCCGCGATCTTGATCGGCCTGAGCCACAGGGCTTCGAGCGGGAAGTCGAAGACGTACTTGAAGGGTTTTTCGGAGACGGCGAAGAAGTAGCCGACTTCGGGATTGGGCAGCAGGCCGGCTTGCACGAGGTCGGCCTGGGCGATGTCCAGGTCGGCGAGCAGTTCTTGGAAGGCCGCGTTGTTCCACAGCGCGATCAGCGCCGCTTCGTCTTCGGTCAAACCGTCACCGAGCGAAGCGCCGTTGGGCAGCACGAGCTGACCAACGCATTGCCGCTGGGCCAATTCGAAGCCCATCCGTTCGCCCACGCATCTTGCGACACAATCGTCGCGGCAGGCCGACGCGGTATGGCAACCAGCGGCGAGCGCGACGGTCCACGCAACGCCAGCGGCGGCCGCGACCATCGCTGTGCCGCTATGCCGCGCGCCGCGCACGGATTTACGAATGTCCGCGTACATGCGTCGTTCCTTTTCGCCGGCAGGACCGTTTGCGCCGTTGCCTCTGCGCCAGTTAAATCATCGTCCATGCACGCGATGACGATTCCGCGCATTCGGTCGGCATTTCCGATTGTCGGGCCCGTTGCTGTGAAACTTTGCTGCCGCAAGCATTGCTACCACGGTAAGTTCGGAGGGCCGGCGAAAGTTTACGGGCGGCGGCGGGACTCCGCGCAAAGCAATATCCCGCAAATGCACGGCAACGAAACTACGCATCCGCAGTCCAACTGCAAGAGGGCGCATTGAATAAAGGGGACATGACTCGTTTCCGACGAAAACGAGTCATGTCCCCTTTTTTAGATCTGGTAATTCGCCTGCGGTTTGAGTTCTTCGGCTCCTTCGCCGCGCATTTTTAGGTTGGGCTTTTCGAGGACGACCGTGGTGCGCGGGGGGACGCTGCGGGTTAGCCAGACGCTGGAACCGATTACCGAGTCGTGGCCGACGACGGTCAGGCCGCCGAGGACGGTGGCGTTGGCGTAGATCACGACGTGGTCTTCGATCGTGGGATGCCGCTTTTCGCCGCGGACGAGGTGGCCGTCGGCGTCGGTTTGGAACGAGAGGGCGCCGAGGGTGACGCCTTGATAGAGCTTGACGTGGTCGCCGATTTCGCACGTCTCGCCGATGACCACGCCCGTGCCGTGGTCGATGAAGAAATACTTGCCGATCGTCGCGCCGGGATGGATGTCGATGCCGGTTTTCGAGTGGGCCCATTCCGTCATGATCCGCGGAATGAACGGCACGTCGAGCTCGTGCAGCTCGTGGGCGATGCGGTAGACCGTCACCGCTTCCAAGCCGGGATAGCAGAAGATGATTTCGTCGAACGTGCGCACGGCGGGGTCGCCGTCGTAAGCGGCTTGCACGTCGAGGGCGAGCGTCTCGCGGAGGGCCGGAATTTTATCGAGAAACAACAGCGTCTTGGCCTGGCCGAGGGCCTCGAAGTCTTCGTCGCATTCGTCGGGCGCGTGGGCGCGGGCTTCGTGACGCAGGGCGCGGGCGATTTGAGTGGTGAGGCGATCGTGCAGCCGGTCGATCAGGTCGCCGACGTAGAACTCGACGTTACCCAGGTGCAATCCTTCCCGCCGCCGATAGCCAGGAAAGAGGACTTCCTTCAAGTCTTCGACGATCGAGACGACGGCGTCGTGGTTGGGCAGCGGGCAATGGCCGAGGTGATGGATCGAACCGGCGGCGCGATAGGTCGCGACGATTCGCTCGGTAAGCTCGGGCAGTTGTTCCTTGAGACGAAAATCGGAAGCCATGAGTGAAAAACTCCCGTCGCTGCGGCCGCTGGGGCGAGACACGATGCCCGCGCAAACCGGCTTCGCAGGACACGAGGAAAGAGGCGAAACGCAACGCTGTACGCTAACCGACGCTGTACCCTAAGCGACAAAGCCCGGCGACGCCGGGCAAGTACAGCGGCACAACACCGGGCGGAGGGCCGGACGGCGGTAGGCGGAGGCGTGGGTCATGCCGACGTTGCGTCCAAAGGGCGGGAACCGGCCGGCGGGCAAGGCGCGTGGCTCGCTCACGTGCGGCCGTGCTGTCATCTTATGCGACCGGGGCGGGAAATCAAGTTTTCCGGTCGGGCAAGCAGGGCGAACCCGGCGGTGGCATCGGCATTTTGGTTTACGGCCCAACGCCGTCGCTACCGGCAAATCCGGTTTCCTAGGTTTCTTCGGCAAAGTGGGCGGGAAACGTTAGTTGCCGGGGCGATGGGCGGCGTTCGCCAGTTACGGTTCTTCAATCCGCGTTTTGTTTTGTGCGGGCTTGCCAAACTCCGGTGAGATTTGCCCGCCGATGTGCGTTTCCTCTCGGTGGGCGGTCCGAATACAATCAAGGCATGGATACTTCGATCGAAAAGCAACACGTGGTCAAAACGCCAAGCACCTGCGGCGGCAAGGCGCGGATTGCCGGGCATCGAATTCGCGTTCAGGACATCGTTCTTTGGAACGAAGAGGGCCGGTCGCCGGAAGAGATCGTCGGCGAGTTTCCGCAGCTCTCGCTCGCCGACGTCCATGCCGCGCTTGCGTATTACTTCGACCACCGGGACGAAATTGATGCAGAGATTCGGGCGGACGCGGAATTATGAGTGAAGACTCCCGTCGCCTGTATTCCTCCGGAGGGCACTATGAAACGAATGGCGGCCTGCGTTCTGGTACTCGTCGGGGCGGTCGTTACGTTGCATTGCGCGACGGTAAACGCCGGCGAGCCAAAGGCGAAGCAACCGTCGCCGGCGGAAATGATTGCGGCACTCGCGAGCAAGAATCGGCCACCGAAATATGTCGATCATGAGGTGTTGGAAGGCCACAAGGTGCCGATCTTTCCCGCGGATTACGACTGGAAGGAATACGAACGCGTCCGTGTGGCACTGTATGCAATCGACCGAAAGATGACGCCGGAGCTATGGGAAGAACTCCTCAAGCACATCGGCGACAAGCGCTACTCGATCACGCTGGCGCTGACCGGTCCAGGCCTACCGGATGAGGACGCGGGGCGCGATTTCACGGTTGGGGCGTTTTGCGAAGCGATCGCGTACGATTGCGTAGGCAAACTTTACGCCCGGCATTCCGTCAGCGCGGAGAACGACACGAAGCCTTGGGAGCGGATTGCGCCGACCGCGGGCATACGCAATCTCGTCGAATGGCGAAAACAACGCGCGGCCAAGCCGCTGTGGCAATTGCAGGTCGAAGCTTGCACCTTGGCGCTGGGGAATCTCGCAAGGCTCGACAAAGCTACGCCCGAGCAAAAGGCGACGATTCGCAAGGGCATTGAATCCGAAATCGACCGGCTTAACGCTACCAAGAAACCAACGCTGTTGCGAAGCTACATTTGCGCCGACGGCGGCGTCATTCACATCGACGGCTGGCACGAAGGCTCGTATAACGCCAATTTCGCAGGCGAACTGCGCCGGCGGTACGGTAAGTCTGACGCAAGCACTCAGGATTAAGGTCTGCTGCGATCAACGACGGAACGCCAATCATCGCGCACCCAGATCCGACGGGTAAACTCGGTGAACGCTAATCGTCGAGGTGCCCAAGGCCGGGGGCTTGTCGTTCTATACTTTTCACACCTCGCGAACGACCACCCGCGAGCCGGCGATCTCGACGACTTCGACCGTCCGGCCGCGGTCGATGAATGTGCCTTCGGCGACAACGTCGACGAGCCGGCCGTCGATCTTGGCCTTGCCGCCGGGGCGGAGCGCGGTGTGGGCTTCGCCGGTCGCTCCGACGGTCACGGGCAAATCGCCGCTCGGCGCCGCATCGCGGGCTGGCGACACGCTGGGCTTCGGAGGTTCCAGCCGCAATGCCTTGAGCACGGGAATCATGCCGAAATACTTGCTCACGAACACGGCGGCGCCGAAGAATCCCACGCCCGTGCCCGCTACGACGAGCAGGTTCGTGCGGAGCTCGCGCATTTCTTCGGGCGTGTGCGGGATGAAGAAGTTTTGCGACGCGAGGACGACGCTGGCGACCATGAGCAGCAAGCCGGTCAGCCCGACGACGCCGAAGCCCGGCAGAACGAACAGCTCGACGCCGAGAAACGCCACACCGGCGAGAAATAAGATCACTTCGAGCCATTCGGCGGTGCCGCCGAGGAAGCGGCTCCAGAAGAACAGCACGAAGCACAGGCCCGCGAGCAATCCGCCGATGCCGATGCCCGGGGCGCTGAACTCGATGTACAGGCACACCAGACCGACGATCAGCAACAGGGCCGTGATCCAGGCGTTGTTCAAGACGGACACGGTCGTATCGACGGCGGTCCATTCCATGACGGTGGGCGGTTTCTCGACGCCGTAGCGTTTCATCAGAGCGGCGCGATTGGCGACCAGGCCCTCGGCCAGCTTAAGTTCCAGCGCCCGCTTGCCGCCGACGGTGAGGAATCGGTCCTTGGCGGATTCGGCGACGAACGCGCCTTGAGTCCATTCCGCGCCGGCCTGTTTGGCGTCGGAGGCGGTCATGTACCGCTCTTCGCCGGTGCGCGTGTTGCGGTATTGATGGACTTCGGCATTGCGATCCATCATCGCTTCGACGAGCGCAGGCGAGCGGCCTTTCGCCTCGGCCAGATCGCGGAAGCGGCGGACGTAGGCGCTCAAATACTTCTCCGGGACGTATTTCATCGTCATCTCTTCGACGTCGGCGAAGATCACGCCGACGTCGCCGAGCTGGCCGGTGGGGACCATCAGGATTTCGTCGCAGCCGATCGCCACGACCGCGGCGCCGCTGTAAGCCGCCTTGGGAATGAAGGCGACGGTTCGAGCCCACTTCACGTCGCGGAGCGTTTCGGCGATGCGAAAGCTGGCGTCGGCGTCGCCGCCGGGGCTTTCGATCTCGACCACAACGAGGTCCGCGCCTTGCTTCTCCGCCGCCGCGAGCTTGCGGTAGAAATACTGTTCGAGCATCGTCGTGATGACGCCCTCGAAGCGGATCACGACGGCGTTTTCGTAGGTCCGCGCGGGCGGTTCGTCCGCGGCGACGTCGGCCTCATTCTCCTTGGCGGGCGGCGGATCGACCGGTTTGTCTGCGGCGGCTTGCCTGGCGATGGCCGGAGCAGCGAGCAGGCACAAGAGGATCGCCCAAGCGACGGCTTGCATCGCGGCGACGGGATTCCGCCAAGGTCCTCGTTGCCGCCGCGCAGCATCGCTCCCGGATCGGTTCAATTCTGCGTGCCTCGCGGGAAGGTGCATTGCGTTTGCTCGCCGGGGATCTTATTTCGATCCTAAGGACGGGGGCGTGGCGAAGTCAATTGGCGCGTCCGCCCGTGGCGAGTAGGGTGGGATCGGCCGGGCTGCAAAGGCGGGCGTTTTTGCAGGTCGGACCGTCAACTTACGGTCAATTCTTTGTTTTCGGCCGGTGGCATGAAGACGATTGCCGAGCTTCGTTCGACGTTGCCGCAGATCGGCCGCGTGGCGTGGATTGGGCTGAGTCCGCGGCCGAGGGCGGAGTTGGTCGCGGTCGCCGAAGCGGTCGCTCGCGTGGGGACGGGTCTCGATGGCGATCACCATGCCCGGTCGGGAAAGTCGAAGCGCGAGGTCACGCTGATTCAGGAAGAGCACCTGGCCGTCGTCGCGGCGCTGCTCGGCATGAATCGCGTCGCGCCGGAGTGGGTGCGGCGGAATGTCGTCGTCGCGGGCATCAATCTCGCCGCGTTGGCGAAGGCGCGGTTTTTGATCGGCGACGTGCTGCTCGAAGGGACCGGTCCGTGCGCGCCGTGCTCGCGGATGGAAGAGAACCTCGGCGCCGGCGGGTACAACGCGATGCGCGGTCACGGCGGGATCTCGGCCTGCGTGCTGCGCGAAGGAACGATTCGCGTCGGCGACGCGGTGCGGTTCGTTGAGCTGACGGAGGTCGGGCGGCGCGAGGAGGAGGGATGACGAGCAGTTATGGCCAGGTATGGCGATCGTGCGCGGCGTCGGCGTCGTCGTCTTCCAGTCGTCCGGGTGTCAAATTTTAAGGGTGGCGGGCGGGTGCGGAATTTGGTAGGCTGGGTGATGGACGATTGTGCGCTTCCGGCGGCGGGATGGCTTCGACGGCGGGCGTTATTTGCGCGGAGGCTGACGACGCGCGGTGGGACGCGAGTTGGAACACGCTGGGCGAGATTTGGCGAGTGTTTTTTTGGGGAACTTGGTGGAAAGTGGCGTCGTTGGCCCAGGAGAGGGAATTATTTGACACTTCTCGCGTTTTTGGGCGCGGGATTCGGGGAGCGAATAGCTCGGGAGAGGGAATTATTCAACGCTTCTCGCGTTTTTTTTGAGGGACGCGGGACGCGGGATGCGGGGCGCGGGGTTCGGGAGGAATGGCTCGGAGCAGCACGACATGCCCGACGCGAAGAAGCCGGGCGTGCGGCACTATCTGGCTCCGAAAACGTGCCAGATCATCGGCCCAGGAAAAGACGGCAAGCTCGGCCGGGGCGGGTCGCTGTTGGAGTTGTCGGAGGAGGACCGGGATAATGTGGTTAGTTTTGCGAAGGAATTGGTTGGGGAGCTGGATTGGAGGGACGTAGAGGTTGGGGAGTAGCGTGGTTCTTGGAGACCTGTGGTCACGTGCGTGGTACGGTCCGGAAGACGCGCCACAACGCGAGATGGATCAAGTGCCTGAATTGATGAAGTGCGGTCGACCGGTTGCGATGATGATCTAGATCGGTGGCAAATATGGCGAAGAAAACCGCCGGACCAGCTGTAGTGCAGCTTCCAAAGGATGTGCTCAATCGCATCATCCTTGGACAATCCTTCGCGGAATACGACAAGATATTGATGCAAAAAGGAGTCTTCGTCGTTACACCGGCGCTTCAAGCCGCACTTGATCCCAATCGGTCAAAGTGCTTTTTTGTCGGCAGGCGAGGGACTGGAAAGACGGCTTTGACTCTTTATCTCAGTAACGCACCAAATCTGCGCGTCGTTACCATTCACCCAGAAGTGTTTACTGCGCTCACCGGAAGCACAGATTGTGCATTGCCAGCAGACCCCCGACATAAGGCATTTCACGGATTGGTCGCCTCATTTAAGCGGGGTATTGTCGACGAAGTGCTTGCCGAGCAGCTTCGAACACACTCGCTTTATCCTCGACAGCTTGTCGACTCGTTGATTGCAGAACGCAACTACATTGAATCCTACACGTTTGACTTGCGAGTTCTCGCCTTTGCAGAAGAAGCTTACGATGCCCTTAAGCGGGGTCGCGACAAAGAGTGGCTTCGCTTGATGAACAAAGCAAAGCAAATTGTGAAGGATGCTGACATCGTGCTGGGAGCCGATTCGCGTACAAATCTGGTCCTGATCGATAGGATCGACGACGCATGGGACGGATCGGACTCCGCCGTGCTGGCGCTGATGGCAACGATGCATGCCTGCGTGGAAATGTCGGCGACATGCGAGCGAATCAGGCCGATGCTCTTTCTTCGAGAGAATATTTTTGAGCGAGTTAGGGCAATCGATCCCGAATTCACGCGTCTGGAAACGTGCGTCGTATCGCTCGACTGGACCAGGCAGCAGCTACAGGAGATGGTGGAACGCCGACTGCAGCTTCCGCTAAACCCCAAGCCGCCTTTGGGCGAAACCTGGAAGTTGCTGTTCGACATGGTTGGTAGCGCACCCGCGAGCGAGATGATTCTCGACTATTGCCAACAACGTCCTCGTGACGTGCTCACATATTGCTCGCTTGCGGTTGAGTCGGCGCAGGCGTCCCGGCACCAAAGAGTCACGGTCGAAGACATGGACGCAGCGAAAGTTCGCTTTTCGGAGAGTCGTTTGAAGGATCTTGGAGATGAATACTCCGAGAATTTTCCGCAGATACAACTCGTGCTCAACCGATTCCACGGCCTTGCAACGGAATTCACAGTGCCGGCGGTTACGGCGTTTATCCAAAAGCTGCTGGCCGACAGCGAAGTGATGAGCTACTGCGGACAATGGCTGTCACGAGTTGCCGCGCCGCATCTCTTCATCGAGTTACTTTATTCCATCGGGTTTTGGGGCATTCGGAGCGGCGCTGTAGTTGAATATAGGGGCGTCGGATTACGTTCTGCAAGCCCTCCAACGATTTCGTCCTCGTCGACAGTAGTCATCCATCCAAGCCTAGCGCGAGCGCTCGATTTACAGGCGAAGGTAATCGGTGATCTTGAGGACATTGTACTGCAGCGAGAAGGCCTGCTTCTTGAATTGCCGGAAGCAATTGATTTGGAACAGTATCAGGAACGGCTCCGGCGCATTCTAACGGACCTTGACGCCACCCCAACCGGCAATGACTATGACGACGAGTATGAGCGTATTGTCGGCGAAGTAATTCGGTTGTGCTTCTTTCGATGGTTGAATAACCTAGAGCCGCATCGACAAGACAATGAGGGACGTGTGATTCGCGACTGGATCGCAGCAAATGTTGCGGAGCAGGGTTTTTGGCAGCTAATGAAGGACAAGTATGACGCGTGCCAGGTTATCTGGGAGTGCAAGAACAAATCGTTGATTGAGGCGGCAGACTTCCACCAAGCGGAATACTATATGAACAGCGCGATTGGGCGACTTGTGATTCTGTGTTTTCGTGGCGACGATATCGAGAAGCACCATTACCAACACATCCGGCGAATAAGCGAAAAGCTCAAAGGTATGGTTCTAATCCTGCGAGATAGAGATCTAAAGGTGTTCGTTCGGCAAGCAATAAATCAGAAAGTGAAGGAAGAGCACATTCGACAGTTGTTTGACACAACAATCCGTAACGTGTCATAGTGAAGCAGTGAAGTAGGTTAGGCACGCACTTGCGTGACGGCGCCGGCGTTCGACGAGGTTTCGCTTAATCGCGCGTTTGCTTAATGGAGCGTCAATTGGCAGTTCCGTCAGGCACAGGGGTGCCTGACCTACGCGAATGGTTGCATCATGCCTTCGTTGTCAATTGGGAACGCTGTCGCGTCGCTGAGGATTTCGACGTTTGGGTTTGATTTTGCCGCGTCGAGGTAGGCTTCCGAGCAGATGATTTCGGCGAGGTCGAGGGTGTTGCGGATCCAGATTAGTTTGGCGTTTTGGGGTTCTACCAGGCCGATGGTGGCCAGGGCGGCTTCTAGGACTTCTTGGTCGGTTTCGTAGTGGATGGGGGTCATGGCGGCGGTGGGGTGGCTGCCGGTGATGCAGTTGATGGCGGTGATTTTGGCGTCCATTTCGCGGACGACTCTGGAGAGGCAGAACTCGGCGAGGCCGATGCCGGTGGCGTTGCCGTGGGTGGCTTCAGTTAGGCCGCGGACGATGATGCGTTTGATCTTGGGGCGTTCGTCGCCGGTGGCTTCGTGGTCGTTGTACTTGCGGCCGAGGACGTTGGTGTCCATGCCCGTGCCGGAGATGTTCTTGCCGATTTCGTCGACGATGAGGATGTCGACTTCGTCGAAGGGGAGTCTTGGGAGGAGGCGTTTGGCTTCGCGGAGGAGGGCTTTGTCGGTTTCGATGATGTTCTCGGGGAGCGTGGCGGCGATCTTGGCCGTTTCGTCGTAGCCGTTTTCGACGATGCCGAGGCCGCCGACGATGCGGCAGCGTTCGATGACTTCGGCGGCGACGGAGCGAACGATCTGGTCGAAGCTCCAGTTTTCGATGGCCTTGTGATAGATCTTCGCGCCTTCGTGCTTGCCGAGTCCGATGAGCATCATTTTCATCATGCCCGACTCGATGTCGCCGACGAAGCGGGTGTGTGGCTTCGCACGGTTGACGACGAGGACGTGGTCGGCGGCGAAGGCGTGTTTGTCGAAGTGGACGGGGAAGCCTTCGCGGGTTTGGCAGACGATGACGGTCTCCATGCTGGCGTGGATGGGGCAGCCGACGAACTCTTCGGTGACGTTGTAGGTGGCGAGGACTTCGCGTTGGCCTTCCGCGGTGCCGCCGCCGTGGCTGCCCATCGCGGGAACGACGAAGGGTTTTGCGCCGAGCGACTTGAAGTGGTCGACGGCCGCTTTGATGATGATCGCGATGTTATTGACGCCGCGGCTGCCGCAAGTGATGGCGACGGATTGGCCGGGCTGGACGCGCGTGCCGAGGTTGAGCGCGGCGAGTTGGCGCGACACCTCGGCGGGGATGTCGGCGACGCGGGAGTCGTCGAAGCGTTGGCGGAGGCGGAAGACTTTTGGGAGCATGGGATTCGGGATTCGGGATTCAGGATTCGGGGGGAAGAGACGCTCCGCTGCGCTTTACTTGGGTTTGGTGGCGGCGATTAGGAAGCTGGGGTTGATGGCTTCGAAGCGGACTCTTTCAAGTTGGTACGTGCCGCGGGCTACGTTGATCATCCAGACTTGGGCGTCGGTGCTGCGGGCAGAGAGCGTTTCGTTGAGGGCGGCGAGGTTTTCGATGCTGCCGACGCTGGCGACGAGGCGGCCGCCGGGCTTGAGGCGATCGAAGGCTTGCTCGACGATGCGCTTCACCGTCCGGCCGCTGCCGCCGACGAAAATGCTGTCGGGGTTCGGCAGGTCTTGCCACGCTTCCGGAGCGCGGCCGAGGACGGCGTCGAGGTTCGTGACGCCGAACCGCTGGGCGTTCGAGAGGATGAGTTGGTGGTCGTCGACGTCCATTTCGATGGCGAAGACCTTGCCGGCGGGAATGAGTTGGGCCGCTTCGATGGCGACGGAGCCGCTGCCGGCGCCGATGTCCCAGACGACGCTCTTGGGGCGGAGACCGAGTTGGGCGAGGGCGATCGAGCGGACTTCGGCGGGCGTGATGAGGCCGTGCTTGGGCCGCGATTGGAGGAACACGTCGTCGGCATTGCCGAACAGGCGAAGCGTGCTGCCGTCGGAGGCTTTGTCGGGCACGTTCGGCTTGCGGACGAGGATCATCACGTTGAGCGGCGAGAACTCTTGGGCGGCGATTTCGGAAAGCTCGCCTTGCGTGACGCGCTCGTCGCGCGAGCCGAGGTTTTCGCAGACGTAGGCGCGGAAGTACGTGATGCGGCGGTCGAGAAGTTCGCGGGCTATCTTCGCGGGCGTGAGTTCGTCGCTGGTGAACAGGCCGACTTTCTCGGCGGTGCGAATCGCGTCGAAGGTGCGTTCGAGCGGGCCTTTGTAGAGATTGGCGAGGTAGGCGTCTTCCCAGCTTTCTTTGACGCGGGCGAAGGCGAGTTGCATGCTGCTGACGTGCGGGATGACCTCGAAGCGGTCTTTGCCGAGCTTGTCGCAAAAGAAACGGGCGACGCCGTAGAACAGCGGATCGCCGGAAGCGAGGACGACGATGCGTTTGCCCGCGGCGGAGGAAAGCTGGGTCGCGGCGGCGTCGAGATCGTTGCCGACGGCGAGGTGGCGGGCCTTGTCTGTTCCGGTGAGGCCGAGGAGCCGCGGCGTGCCGACGATTAGCTCGGCCTGGTCGATGAGTTGGCGGGCCGAGGGCGTCAGGCCGTCGAGACCGTCGTCGCCGAGGCCGAGGATGTGGATTTTTGGAATGTCGGGCATTGCGGGGTTCCTGGGAATGATCCGCAGATTTCGCAGATGATCGCCGATGGGAGGCGGGGACTGGCCGCAAGCATCGATTTTACGGTGCGGCGGCGGCCGGCAAAAGGCGAGGGGGGACCATGCGATGCGGCCAGGGATTGAGTAAACTATGTGAGGAAGCCAAAAACGCTTTGATTTAGGGCGAAGACGATGATGCGTGCGAGCTTGAGTCGATTGGTGGCGGCGGCGTTGGGGGTTGCGGCGATGTGGTTCGCTGGAGCCGCGATCGAGTCGGCGGCCGACGAGCCTGGTTTTTCGGCGACGCCGCCGGCTTCCGGTCCCGTGATCAAGACCGACCGCGGGTACATGGTCCCCTACACGGCGACGATACCCGGGACGGACGTGAAGTTCGAGATGATTCCGATTCCCGGCGGGAAGTTCAAGCTCGGCAGTCCCGAGGGCGAGGCGAAGCGGGAGGATTGCGAAGGCCCGCAGGTGGAGATCGAGGTCGCGCCGTTCTGGATGGGCAAGTATGAAGTGACGTGGAACGAGTACGAGCGGTACATGGACGCCTATAAGCCATTCAAGGACCTGGAAGGGATGCGGAACGTGCTGGCGTTCGACGAGAAGACCCTCAACATCGACGACGACAAGAAGGCGATTCGCGACAAGCTCAAGCCGCTGTTCGACAAGGTGCGGGCGGACGAGGCGGCATTGGCGACGCTGAGCAACGCGGACAAGCTCCAGGTGTCGACGCTGCTATTGTTCGCCAAGCAGCAGGACGTCGTGAAGGCGGCCCTCAAGAAGCCGGAATTCGCGCTGCTCGCCAAGCAGCTTGGGCAGAAGCAGGAGCTCAACGACGTCGACGCCGTGACCGCGCCGACGAAGCTGTACGATCCGGACCAGACGTATACCGACGTGGAAGACAAGCGGCAGCCGGCGGTGACGATGTCGCACTTTGCCGCCCGGCAGTATACGAAGTGGCTCTCGAAGCTTTCGGGCGCGATGTATCGCTTGCCGACGGAAGCGGAGTGGGAATATGCTTGCCGCGCGGGAACGACGACGGCCTATTCGTTCGGCGACGATCCGGCGAAGTTGGGCGAATACGCCTGGACTTACGATAACTCGGACGACAAGTCGCACGTGGTCGGCGGGAAGAAGCCGAATCCCTGGGGCTTGTACGACATGCACGGCAATGCGGGCGAATGGGTGCTCGATCAACTGGTTAAAGACCATTATGCCAAGCTGGCGGAGAAGTCCGGCGGGAAGGCGATCAAAGCGTGGGACGCGGTGCGGTGGCCGGATCAGGTCAAGCATCGCGTAGCGCGGGGCGGCGGCTGGGATTCCGATCCGGAACGCTGCCGCAGCGCGGCGCGAATGCCGTCGGAGGATGAAGATTGGAAGGCCAGCGACCCGAACCGGCCGCTGAGTCCGTGGTGGTATACCGAGGACGCGGCGCGGGCGGTGGGGATGCGGCTGGTGCGTCCGCTCGCGGCGCCGAGCAAGTGCGGCCTTGCGAAGTGTTGGGATGCTGACGTGCCGGACGTGGTGCAAGACACGACCCACCGGATCAAGGTAAACCAGCGCGGGACGGTCGAGATGGTCACGGCCGACATGCCGGAACTCTTGAAGCAGGTCGAGGCGCTCTCCAAGGAGCTCGACGTGCTCAAGGAGAAGTACGGCGGGGCGGAGGCGTCGGAGGAGTAGCGAGTCCGCTTAACCGCAAAGTCCGCTTAACCGCAAAGGAGCAAAGGTGCGGAGGAAATGCAGACGGCAGAATGCAGAAGGCAAGATGAGGCGCTGGGTCCGAGCTTTTTTATGTGGCGCGCGTTTGCTTCTCTGCTGCTTTGCGGTTTTTGCGAGTCGGTGGTGGGGGGAATTCGCACGTTGCCGATACGGAGATTGATGGAAGATGGGGTCTTTGTCGCAGGTCGAATCGTTCGTTAAGAGTTACCAATTCTACCGCGTCCGCACGCTCTCGACGCTGGACAAGGTGGCGGCAGAGGCGGACCCGCGGCGGGTACTTGGCTGGCGGCCGGGACATGGGCGGGCGCACATCGGCTGGCAGTTGATGCACGTGGCGATTACCGAAGACCTATTCGCGTCCGAGCGGTTGGCGCCGGAGAAGAAGGGCGTTGTCGCGGAACTGTGGCCGCGATTTCGATTCGGCAGCACGCCGGACGACGACGTGCCGTCGGTCGAGACGATTCGCGAAACGTTAGCGGTTACGAGGGCGAACTTGCTCGACACGCTGTCGCGGATCGGCGACGAGCATTTGGGCGAGATACCGGCCGCCCTCGCCGAGCGAAAGCTGACGATTCAGGACGTGCTGTACATTCTCGGTTGGCACGAGGCGCACCATCAGGGACAGGCGCATATTACGCTCAATCTTTACAAGGCAACGGGCGCGTAGGGCGAATGCTCAAGGACCAAGGCTCAATGCTCAAGGAAGGCTCAAGGCTCAATGCCGAATTCGGATAACGCGAGTCACAGGAGCCGAAGGGCGCGTCGTTTACCATTCGCAATTCGCCATTTACGATTTTCAATTCCGCCTTTTGCTTTCCGCGCATGACGAACGCTCCCGCTGCTGCTGGTTCCTTGAACGGTGTCTCGCTCCGCCGCGATGCTTGGGGGCGATTGGTGCTCGTCGACGTGGCGGGCGCGGAGCACGTCGATGTTTCGCCGGTGCGGGCGTTTCCCCTGACGGATCCGCTCGGGGGCGTAGCGATCGTCGACGAGAACGGGGCGGAGTTAGCGTGGGTCCCGCGGCTCGACGCAGCGCCGGCGACGCTCCGCGCCCAGCTCGAAGCGGCGTTTGCCGAGATCGAGTTCGTGCCCCGGATCGTGCGGATTCATCGCGTCCACTCGGCGACGGAGCCTTCGCAATGGGACGTCGAAACGGACCGCGGGCGGACCCAATTCGTCGTCAAGAACGACGACGACGTGCGACGGCTCGACGCGCGGCGGGCGATCGTCGTCGATTCGCACGGCATTCGCTATGTGATCGACGACACGCGCGCGCTGGATGCCTACAGCCGGCGGGCGCTGGAGCGGTTCTTGTAGCGAACTGCTCGACGGTACGTCGCGCCAGGAAAACCACGCGAAGCCGGGCCGCTCTACGCGGTCCCCAAGTGGCCGTACGACACACAATATGTGGAGGTGGTCAACCAGCCCAGCACGCGGCAAGGTTCGCGAAAACAGAAAGCCGCGCGTCGCCTGGCCTAATCGGGAAGCGTGGATTCTCGCGGCAAAAGACAAAAACGACCCGGACGGGACTCGAACCCGCAACCACTGGATCGACAGTCCAGTACTCTAACCAATTGAGCTACCGGGCCAACGGTGAGTCCCGAATTATAGCCCCTTGCGGCGCGTTGACAATCCGTCCTGCGCCGGCGATTTCCTGACCTGTTTTCTGGCCTTTTGGGGCTTCGCGTCCGCCTTCCGAAAACTGCATCGCCGAAAGGCGGGATACCGAAAGCTCGGCCACCGAATCGGGGACCGTTACAGGTATCGGTCGCCGGCCGCGCGCTTGCGAATTTCGCGGGCGGGGGCGCCGTAGGCGACGCAGTATGGCCCGACGTTTCTGAGCACCGTGGCGCCGGCGCCGATGACCGTGTGTTCGCCCACGGAGATGCCATGCAGGAGGACCGCGCCGATGCCGATGGCGGCGAAATCGCCGATTTGGCACGTTCCGCCGGTGGCGGCCCGCGGGGCGAGGCTCGAAAAGTCGCCCATTGTCGAGTCGTGGTCGAGCGAGGCGTTCGTGTTGAGGATAGCGTGCCGGCCGATCGTGCAGCAGGGGTTGACGACCACGCCCGCCGCAATGACCGTGCCCTCGCCGATCGAGACGTCGCGGCCGATGGTAGCGTGTGGATGAATCGCGGTGACGAACGCGAGACCGGGGCAAAGCTGGCGGACCTGCTCGACCACTTGCGAGCGGACGAAGTTGTCGCCGATGGCGACGATGGCGCCGGCAATGTGCAGTTCTTCGGCGAGCCGGGGGAGGTCGTCTTCGGTGCCCAGAATCCGATAGCCGAGGGCCGATTCGCCCGCCTCGCGATAGCGGTCGACGAGCCCGGCGATCGCGAAGCGACCTTCGCGTTCGACGATGTCGATGACGACTTTGGCGTGGCCCGACGAGCCGACGATGGCGATTCTGTCCATTTCGCCCTGCAACTAGGAGGCGCGTTCCCGGCGGACCCGGCAGCGGCCGCATACCGAACCACCGGAGAGGTCTACTCGCCGACGCGACAAGCCTCCATTCTTGCCTAACGCCCGCGGCGAATCCAGTGGCAAACTGCGCTCGCCGCCAAGGCCCTTGGGGGCAGGGCACGCCGCTCTACCAGCGGCGCCGGCCGCGGGTTCGTCCTGGCATATCGCCTCGCTAGCGCGCGGTGACGCTCTCTTCTGCCAAGGTTGCGGCGTCGCCGAGCGCCGCAGCGAGGCCCTCACGAAATGAAGGATATCGGAATACCGGCGCCAACTCGAAAGCCATCCGCCGGTTGCCGATGCGCTTGCTCGCGGAACCGCGCAACGCTGGCCCTTCAACGGCCGCTTCGACGAACTGCGGCGGCGGCGCGTGAACCAATCGCGCCACCTCGTCCAGGTACTCCCGCCGATTCACCGGACTCCCATCGGCGATGTTGTACACGCGCGGCGGGGCGGCCCGCGCTTCGGCGGCGAGCACGACGGCGGCCGCGTCGTCGACGTGAATCAAGTTGACGTACCCTTCGCTCGCGGCGGCGATGGGTCGGCATGCCCGAAGATCGTCGAGCCGAGGAATCCGCTCGCAGCCGTAAAGACCGGCCATGCGGAGCACGATCGCCCGGTCGGCGAAACCGCTTGCCGCGAGGGCCCGTTCGGCCTGCCAGTGGGCTTGCGCTCCCGGCGTGATCGGTTCGCACGCGGCGTCTTCATCGACCTCGTCGCGATCGTTCGCCGCGTAGACGCCGGTCGTGCTGATGTAGAGAAACCTTCGCAGCGCGTCGGCGTGTGGAGACTGAGCCAGCGTCGCGAGCACGTTATCGAGTCCGCCGACATATACCTGGCGATGCGTCAGGCCGCACGCGCGATCGTAGCCCACGGCGAAAAGCACCGCGTCGACCGCGGGCAAGGCGCCGAGCGTGTGGCGATGCGCCACGTCGCCGACAATTGGCACGAAACCTTCGCCGGCGAGCGTTTCTGCGCGGGCGGCGCTGCGCGTGAGCGTCGCTACAACTTCTCCGGCGTCGCGCCACAATCGCGCCACGCGCAGGCCCAAGTACCCGCAGCCGATGACGAGTTTCATGGCCCTTGCTCCCGCCGAACTTCGCGGCGATCTTCGAGACCTTGCGGCGCTTCGTCGCTCCGGCAGCCGGCTTCGAGATAGGCCGCCAAGAGGATCTGCGCGGCGAGCTTGTCGAGACGCTCCTTGCGGCGCTTCTTGGTCAGTCCCGCGGCGAGCAGGTGCTCTTCCGCTTGGGCCGTGGTGAACCGTTCGTCGAAGTAGTCGACCGGCACGTTCGTCGTCTCGCCGAGCCAGCGGCCGAACTCGCGGGCCTCGAACGATTTTTGGCTCTCGCGTCCGTCGTTGTGCACCGGCAAGCCCACCACGAACCGCGCGACGCGCTCTTCCGCCGCGAGCCGCTTGAAGAACGCCGCATCCGTTATTTTATCGCGCCGCGCGTAGATCGACAGCGGGCTGGCCAGCGTCCGCGCAGGGTCGCTGATCGCCAGCCCGATGCGGACCGTGCCGTAGTCGACGGCGACGACGCGGCCGGGGATCGTTGGTCGGGGGTCGGGGGTCGGGGAATGCGGACGTCGGGATTCGGGATTCGGCATTCGGGGATTCACGGTGGGCGACGTGTGGTCTTTCACGTATTGTAAAAGATGCGTCGCGCTCGCGTTATGGCACGGTCTCCCGACCGTGCCATTTGGTCGACCGAATGGTCTCACCACTCTGCCGGAAGCCTCGCCATCGCCACAACAACCGCCCAATCCACCGGTCTCGCGCCTCCGGCCTGCGGTCTGCCCGTGCCGCTGCTGGAAGTGCGCGAACTGGCCGTGCATTTCTCGTCGTGGCATGGTCCGCCGTGGCGGCGGCGGGAGCGGGTGGTGCGGGCGGTGGATGGCGTTTCGTTTTCTGTTCGGCCCGGCGAGACGCTGGGATTGGTCGGCGAGTCGGGCTGCGGCAAGTCGACCACCGCTCGGGCGATCGTGAACCTTGTACCGCCGACCGCGGGCGAAGTGCTCCTCGACGGCGCGCGGATTGACCGACTTTCGGCGAAGGCGATACTTCCCTATCGCCGGCGGATGCAAATGGTGTTTCAAGACCCGATGGCGTCGCTCAATCCGCGGATGACCGTCGGACGCACGATCACCGAGCCGATGAAGATTTTCGGCCTCTACGACCGGCGGACGCGGCAGCTTGAAACGCTGCGGCTGATGGAGTTGGTCGGCCTCAACCCGCGGTTTCTCAATCGCTATCCGCACGAGTTTTCCGGCGGGCAGCGGCAGCGGATCGGCATCGCTCGGGCGCTCGCGGCGGGTCCGGAACTGATCGTCTGCGACGAACCGGTCTCGGCCCTCGACGTGTCGATTCAGGCCCAAGTCATCAACCTGCTGATGGACTTGCAGCAGCAGTTTGGCCTCGCGTATCTGTTCATCGCCCACAATCTGGCGGTGGTGCGGCACATTTCGCACCGCGTCGGCGTGATGTACCTGGGCCGGATCGTCGAGCTAGCCGACGCCGCCGAGCTATACCGCAACCCGCGGCATCCCTACACGCAAGCCCTCCTCTCCGCCGCACCGGTTCCCGACCCGGTGCGCGAACGAACCCGCGAGCGGATCGTATTACAAGGCGAGATCGGCTCGCCGGAGTACGAGCCGGTGGGCTGCCCGTTTGCGGATCGGTGTCCGCTGGTGGAAGCGAGGTGCCGCGAGGAGCCGCAGCGGTTGATCGGCGAGGAGCATTTGGTGGCGTGCTGGAAAGCCACACTGTACGAGGCGAATCCCTTCGCGGACCGACTATGCGATTGATCGCTTTCATTACGTTTGGTGTGTTTGCGGTCGGTGTGCCGACGCAGACGCTCGCACATGAGGATTATGAGCACGTCGAAACCACGCTCACCGCGCCCAACGGCGAACCGTTCGAAGTCGTTCAGCATTGGACTGATGGCATAGTGTTTACCGATCCAGTTAAACTGATTCTCCGCAAGCCCGACGGTGAGGTACTCGCAGAAACCGAGTATCGCCGCAATCTGGTGGTGACTCGGACGTCCGACGATCGCGGGATCGCATTCACCGCCTCGCCGTGGAACGTGTTTTACCATCGAGCGTGGTGGATCGAATCGGGTGAACTCGTTCCCGCGGACGACTTCGCGCACATTCCCCTCGCGTTTGCTGTCGCGATCAAGGAGCACTGGGTAGCCTACACGGTCAACGTATCGCTCATCGTCGCCGCATTCGCAGCATGGCGAGCTCGTAACGGCCAGCGTATAGTCTGGCGCCGCGTATCGCTCGCCGCGCTGGCATGTTTCGCAATCCCTATCGGGATGCTAGTGATGTTGCGATGGATCGAAGCAATTCGTGCCGGCTTGGGAGTGGACATCATTGAGCCGGTGGCGCTGACCACGATCATCGGCATGATTGCGTACTTTTGCGCGCGAGGTTGCCGCACCTTGGCGAACACTTACGGCCTTACAACGTGCCTTGCAACATTCTCAATGCTGGCACTTACGCTTTACTTTTCCGCGTTGCCGCTTTCGATCCTGCTTGTTGCCGCGCTCGGTTCGCTCTGTCTCTACTTGCTCATTGAGAAGACTCCCTTTGCCCAACTATCGTCTCCTAGCCGTTGACATCGACGGCACGCTGGTCAATAGCCGCGACGAGCTTACGCCCGCGGTCGCCGAGGCCGTGCGGCGTGCCGCGGCCGCTGGCGTGCGCGTCGTTCTCGTGACTGGCCGGCAGTATGGCCGTTCGCGGCCGCTGGCCGTCGAGCTTGGCCTGGACACGCCGATCGTTTCTTCGTGCGGTTCGCTCATCAAGCGGCCGAGCGACCATCGCACGCTGTTTCGCGCCGACTTTCCCCGCCATGTACTGGGCGAAGTGCTCACCACCGTTCACGACGCCGGGTACGATCCGGTCGTGTATACCGACACGTTCACGGCGGGCTACGAGTATCACTTCCCGGTAGACCCGCCGCGGCGAAGCGAGCTCGCGCAGTTCATTCGCTTGAATCCGACGAACGGGCGGCACACGCCCGACCTAGTCGCCGCTCCGCCCGAGGGCGCGTTTGCGGGATTTGCAATCGGCACGCGCGAAGAGATGTTCGCGATGCACGAGCAGCTCGACGCGCGGCTGCCGGGCGAGCTATACATACACGTCCTGCGCAGCCCGCGGTACGAAGGCTTCATGTGCGAGATCGCGGCTCGCGAAATGACCAAATGGTCGGGCGTGATGTGGCTGGCGGAATCCTGGAACATCGCCGCGGAAGAGATTTGTGCCGTCGGCGACGACGTGAACGATCTGCCGATGATCCGTGGCGCGGGCTTGGGCGTCGCGATGGGAAACGCCGTGCCGGAACTCAAAGCGGCGGCCGACCGGATCGCGCCGACGCACGACGACGACGGACTCGTGGAGGTGGTGCGATGGGTGTTGGGCGAGTGAACGCGCCGTGTTGCGTCGCTGCCGCGGCGATCGGCGTTGCGCTGCTCGGCGGTTCGATCGCAGTCGGCGACGACTCGGCAAACGCGGTCGTGCCGATCGCGGCCGATACGAGCATTCGCTTCGCCACCGACGAGCAAGGCCAGGCGGTGCTCGGCAAGCGCGACCGGTTCGTCGACGCCCAAAGCCCGTGGGATCGGCAGGCGCGCCTCAAGACCGACCGCGACGTTTCCGTCGACGAGTATCTCAAGTTCGCGGCCGGCGAAGCGATCACCTGGAGCGACGCCGATCGCCAGAAACTCGCCGCCGCGCTCGAAAAAGTTCGCGAACGGTTGCGGCCGTGGAAGCTTCCCTGGCCGCGGGAGATTCTCTTGATCCAAACGACCGGCAAGGAAGAAGGCCGCGCCGCGTATTGCCGGCAGAACGCCATTGTCCTACCGCGGAACATCGTCGGCGGCCGCGGCGGCGAATCGCTCGAACGGTTGTTGTTGCACGAGCTGTTTCACATTCTTTCGAGCCACAACGAAGAACTCCGCGAACGGCTCTATGCGGTCGTCGGTTTCTCGCGGTGTGGCGCGGTGATGCTGCGCGAGGAGTTGGCCGCGCGCAGGATTACGAATCCCGACGCGCCGACGCTCGAACATGCGGTGGGAATCGCGGTCGACGATAAGCCGGTGCTGGTCGTGCCGATTCTCTTGGCCGACTCCGCGAAGTACGATGCCGCCGGGGGCAAGGAGTTCTTCGCCCACATGCAGTTCCGCTTGATCGCCGTCGAAAAAACCGCCGGGGGCAAGTTCGCCGCGCGGCTCGTCGACGGCAAACCGCAGCTTCTCGACCCCGCCAAAACGCCGTCGTATCACGACAAGATCGGCCGGAACACGGGCTACATCATCCACGCGGAGGAAATCCTCGCCGACAACTTCGTGCTGCTCGTCACCGGCGAGACGGACGTCAAAACGCCGCGGATCCTCGATGAAATGCGGACGATCCTTAGTAAACCGCCGGGCGCGGCCGACACGCGAGAATGAAGAATACAAAATGAAAAGTGCAAAATGTAAAGCATCAGCCGGCTACCGCGCGGGTTCGGCGTCGCCCGCCTGCTTCATTCTTCATTTTTCATTCTGCCTTTTGAATTTCCTAATCACTTGTCTGCCGGCAGTTCGACGAGCGCGATGTCCTTGTACCACGCTTCGCTCGGCGGGCCGCCGTGGATTTGGACGGCGATTACGCCACGTTCGGCGATGTCCTTGTCCTGCTCCGTGTAATCGACCGTCTGGACGCCGTTGACCCAAAGCTGAATCCGTTTGCCTTCGCAGCGGATGCGGTAGTCGTTCCAGTCGTCGCGCTTGAGCGCCTTGTCGAGCGTTCCCTGCTTGGGCGCGGCGAGAATCTTGTTCCGCCGCGATTCGTCGTAGAGTGCGCCCCAGTAGCCGTCGCCGAGATCGGCCTGATAGCCGCTGACTTCGTGGTGATTGGGAATCCGCTTGGTGCGAATCTGCACGCCGGCGTTCGCGCCTTTGCCGAGCAGCTTGAACTTGAGCCGCAAGTCGAAGTCGCCGTATTCCTTTTTGGTGCATAGGAACTCGTTGCGGGCGACGTCCTTCTTCAGCGACCCGCCGACGATCGCCCCGTCTTCGATCCGAAACACGTCGAGGTTCCCCTCCCAACCGTCGAACGACTTGCCGTCGAACAGGGCGACGGGCTTCTCATCGTCGGCCGCGCGAACGAAGCCGGAAGAAATCAATACCAGGACCAATGCAAAAGCACGCAACAACATAATAGCGCTCCTCGATGCGAATAACGATGGAAAGGCATTCCTATAATGAACTGATATCGGCGAGCCGAGTAGCGCTGACGAATCGGCGCACATCTGAGCCATCTGCGGACCGCATCGGTATCGTTCTTCTCTGCGCCCTCTGCGCAACCTCCGCGGCCTCTGCGTTAAAAAAGTAACCAACTCAACCTTCCCGTCCGCCCAGATTAGTCGAGCAAGCCGCCGAATGAAAGCAGATTCAGACCAGGGCATCGTGCGTAACGACGCCGTGCCGTTCGAGTATCTCCCGATACCATCGCGCCGTTTCCGCCGCCCGACCTGGGAGAGCGTTTGTGCCCCAGACGATCGACAGCGTTCGTCGCGTGTTGGCGTCGACCTTGGTTCGTTGGGCGTCCTTGACGGCGTTCGCGCACGGCCCCGCCGCGTCGCAGAGGCACAGCAGCCCGCCCAAGTCGATCTCCTGTCCCGAGGCGTTGAAGACGTACTTTGCTCCCTCGGGCGCGATGCTCACCGAAAGCGGCGCGACGGCCTTGTCCAGGTCGACAACGCTGATCGGCATGCCGCTGTGCAGCGACACGGCGTTGCAGGCGTCGACGGCGAGATTGATCGGCCGCAGCAACCCCTCGGCGACCGCCTTGATCAAATACTCGGAAGCCGGTTTACTCCGGCCCGTCGGGCGAAACCCGCCGTGCCGCAGGAGCTTTCGCACCGCCTCGCGCACCGTGTCGCTCGACGACATCGGCCCGGTCGCGCCCGGCATAAACAGGGCGAGCAACTCGGGGGACGATTCGATCTCGCCGAGCGGCCGAGGAAGCTCGGCCGTGAACGCCGCGAGATCGAGCAGGGGATGCGGAGAAACGTCGAGCACGCGCACGACTCCTTATGAATCCGCCAGTGCCACGAGCGCCAAGCTCGTTGCAATCAGCGGATCGTTCTCGCGCATGTGATGTGCTTCGTTCTCCCAGCGGCCGTCGTTCCGTTGGAGGGAAACGACGTGCGTTCGCAGTTCCGCGCGTCGTTTGTCGCGCGATTCGGCCGGCAGGAAGCCGATCGTCCGCGCAAGCGATGCGTAGTAGTAAAACCGCAGCGCCAGCGGCCATTGGACGAACGGCTCGACTTCGCCCGTCTTGGGATCGGCCGCGGGCGGCGGCGGAAAGCCCGGCACGACGGTCAATTCCGTGTGCTTATCGAGCCACGCCGCCGCCGCCACGACGCGCTCGTCCTTCCGCACTTGTTCCTCGTCGCCGATCGTCGCCACAAGCGCTCGCAACCCATCCGCCGTCGCCGATCCATACGACCGCGGCGATTCGTGGCGCTCGTCGGTCCACTGGGCCTTGTTGGCATCGTTGTTCCGGTCGGCCTGAAAGAAGAAGCCGCCGTCGCTAGCGCGGTTCTCGCCCGGCAGGTTCTGACAGCGCGCGACCCACGCGAGGGCGTCCTTGCGGGCCGCGTCGGCTGCGTCGGTCTTTTCCGCCGCGAGCGCTTCGAGCACGAAGCACACGACGGAGACGTTCGCCCCCGTCGTGAATCCGCGCATCCGCACGTCGCCGGTCAGGTCCCAGCCGCCGTAATGCGGACCCTTCGGCCCGAAACCGCGGGCGTCGGCGATCTGCGTCGCCAGCAGGTAATCGACGAGCTTCTGCCGCTTCGCCCGCGGCAAGTCGAGCTTCAACCGCGGCGCTGCGAGCAACAAAAGCGCGGCCGCATACGTCGGGAAGTCGACGGACTTGTCGGGATTCCGCGGGCAGCCGTCGTCGTCGACGCCGCGGGCGAGAAACTCGCCGCCCCGCCGCCACCGCGCTCCGTGTACGCCTCGAAGTTGCTCGTTAACGCAACTCGCCGCATACAGCACGAGCGCCGTGATCGCCGCGCCGCCGCGCATCGCGCCATACGTCGCCGAATGCCAGCCGCCGTCGTCGCCTTGCTGCTCGGCCAACCACGCGAGTCCATCGCGAATCGCGGTCGCGGTCTGGGCGTCGAGGTTGTGCATGGGTCCGATCGCCTTGCTGAAAAACCGTTCGCAGGGTCGACTCGCCGTCGGCGCCGAGACGATCACGGCGTCGCCGGGGCATGAATCGGCTGCCAGGCGCCTTGTTTCCACATCCGAATCGATTCGGCGTGGCTCCCGACCGCGAGCGTTCCGCCGTCCGGCGAGAGGGCGACGGACCAAATCGTCGATTTGAGTGTGGCGAGCACCGTGGACAGCGCGGCCTGCGCCTCGTCGAGCTTGGCCTTCGCATCTGCAGCGGCTTTATCGGCTTCCGCCTTCTTATCGTTCGCCGTCTTTGCCGCGGCTTCCGCTTCGGTGAGCATTTTTTGAGCCGCTTCTTTCTTGGCCGCGTCTTCGCCCGCATCCTTCAGGGCCATTTTCGCCGTTTCGACGGTCTTGGCCGCCGTCGCCGCGTCGCCGTCGGCCGCGATGGCTGCTTGTCGAGCCGCTTGTTCGGCGGCGATCGCCGCTGCAACCGACGGCGCCGATTGCGGCGCCGTTTCGAGATCCCACTGCCGCACCGTCCGATCAAAGCTGCCGGTGATGAGCGTCTTGCCGTCCGGCGAAATCGCAAACGACGTGACCCAATCCTTGTGCCCCGCGAGCGTGAACAGTTCCTTGCCGGCCGCGTCCCAGACTTTCACGGTCCGATCGGCGCTGCTGGTGACGATCTTCGAACCGTCGCGCGTGAACGCTACGCGCCACACCGTGTCGCCGTGTCCTTCGAGCTTGCCCGTCTCTGCACCGTCGGCCGGATTCCAGAACTTCACGAGCTTTTCTCCGCCGGCCGACGCGAGCTTTGCTCCGTCCGGCGAATAGGCGACGCAATACACCGTTCCCTCGTGGGCCTTGATCGTCTTGTCTTCGTTCGCGGCGGCAACGTCCCAGATCACGACCGTTCCGTCTTCGCTTCCCGAAGCCAGCCGCGCCCCATCGGGCGAGAACGCGAGCGACCGCACCCACAACTTGTGCTTGTCGAGCTTGGCTTTCTCTTGTCCGCTTGCGAGGTCCCACAGGCGTATCGCTCCGTCGATGCCGCCGGTTGCCAGCGTCGCGCCGTCGGGCGAAATGGCGAGCGACCCCACGCACGTTTCGTGGCCCGCGAGCTTCGATTTCTGCTTGCCGGTCGCCACGTCCCACACGACCACGTCGCCCGGCCGATACAGCAAGCTCTCGCCGCCGGTCGTCACGAGCGTCGCCCCGTCGGGCGTGAACGCAACGGCGGTCACCCACCGCGCGTGCGTCGCAATCGTCGGATCGGCCGCTCGTGCCGCGGTCCCAGCAAGAAACATCGCCGTCGCCGCCAGATGCGCGGCGAACCGGGCGTATCGGCAAGGAAAGCAGGTCGTCGGTTGGTGCATCGTCAAGTTCCTCGCGTGAAGTGAGAACCGCTCGATCGCGGCGAGCCGGTCCGAACCGCCGCCGGCTTCGCCCGCCGTCGGCAGCTAAAGCATAATTCAACGAACGGCGCGCGTCCAAGCAAGCGGCGGTCCGATTGGGGACATTCCGCGCCGCCGAAGCATTGCACCGCGAAGGACCGCACCCTCCGGCCGCTTCCCGCCGGCAGCGACCGGTTGTAGGAGCCTTGGCGAAACCCGCAATGACCGCCTCAGCCCCGTCGAACGGTTCGCAGCGCACGATCGGTTATTTCTGGAAGCATATTCCGCAGAGCGGCGCGACGCTTTCGTTCTCGAACGCGACGGTAAACGTCCCGACGCCGCACCGGCTGCACGCGAGCGGCTCGAAGTGCTTGATTAGCGGGTTCCAATACACCCGATGCACGCGGTGGGCTTGTTTGCGGAACACGGACAGGTCGGCCGCGAGCACCGGAACCCGCGTCCGAATGAGGGCCACCGGCCGCAGCGTCGCCTCCATCGCATACCGCTCGTCGAGTTCCCCCAGCTTGCGGCGTAGCTCCAGATCGACGGCGCGCTTCGTCGACTCGATCTTCTCCGGATCGGGCGGAGCGCCGGCGCGGCCCTTCTTCTTCTCCGATTCGCGGACCAGAGCGCGGTAATAGTCGTTGAGCCGTTTTCGGTCGCGAGCCAGACGGTCGTCCATGCGGGCTATGAACGGTTCTGCCACCGTCCACAGCCGTCGCCGCGCGATGCCGAGCGCTCGCGGGGCCGTGGCGGGCGGCGCTTCTGCCTGAGACGCCGCCTGCCCGGCCGGTTCGAGTTCCCACAGCGACAGCGGATCGGGCAAATCGAGTTCCACGCCCGTCTCGGCGTTGAGCGAGAACGAGAACCGCGTCTCCCAGCGATCCTCCGATGCGATCGCACCGTGGAACCACCACGTGTGATACTCGACGCTCATTTCGCGCGATTCGCGATACTTCACCTTCGCGTTCAGCCACGCGAACGCGCGGCCGACGGCCTCTTCGACGTCCTTGCGCTTCAGATACGCCTCGCGAACGCGAAACGCGCCGACGCACGGCTCTTCGTCGAGCAGCTTGCCCGTCCATTCGAGAAAGTCGCCGGCCAGATTGACCGCAAGCCCTTGCCCGCCGGCACCACTGCCGACGTCGCCGCCGAGGCGAACCTCGTCGCTCGCCAGCCCGATGACGCGGGCGACGTCCGGCGGCAAGAGCGCCACCCCGGTCGCTTCGCCGGGCGGCCAGTCCACCGCGGCACCGCGGCGTTCCAACAGCGCCGCGGCGAAACCGTGAAGTTGCTCCGCGACGGCCGTCATTGAAATTCCTCGCCGAACAGGGCTTCGTCTAGTTCCTTGGCCTTCAAATACTCTTCCTGCGCGTCGAGCAACGTCGCCCCGAGCGTGTCGAACGAGGCGTCGAGCTCGCGATCGTCGCGCGACTTCAGCCACAGATCGAGCACGAGCGATTCGAACTCCTCGCCGCCCTGGAGGTTGCCGAGGATCGACCCGACTTCGCCGACGACCAACTCGAACATGCGGATTTTTTCTTCGAGCAGATTCAACAGCCGGGCTTCGAGCGAACCGGCCGTGCACAAGTTGAAAATGAACACGTCCCGCGTCTGCCCGATGCGATGGATGCGGCCGACGCGCTGTTCGATCTGCATCGGATTCCACGGCAAATCGAAGTTGACCAGCGTATTGGCGAACTGAAGATTGCGGCCTTCCCCGCCCGATTGCGAGCAGAGCAGCACGCTCACGCGGTCGCGAAACGCGGCCACGGCGGCGTCCTCCTCCGCCTCGCTCTCCGCGCCGCTGTACGTGGCGTATTCGAGTTTCTCGGCCGCGAGAAGTTGCTGGATGTGTTCGAGCGTGCGGCGGAACGACGCGAAGATCAGCACCTTCTCGCCGCGGCTCTGGCGTAGTAACTCGACCAGGCGGCGGTCTTTGGCAGTCCGCTCGACGCGCCGCGCGAGCGCGATGATGTCCCGCGCCGCCGGATCGTCTCCGACGATGTTTTCGAGCGACTGGGCGAGCGCCCCGACGTGGCTGCCCGCCGCTAACAGAAGCGCGCCGAGCTGCCGCCGTCCCAGCGGAGGTAGTGAGCCAGTAGCGTCGACGCCGGAGTCGACGTTAGAGTATTCGGCCGCTTCCGAGGCCTGCGGGCTTTCGCCGGAAAGCGAGAACTCCTCGTGCGAAGGCTCCGCGTGCTCGTCCGCGTCGTCCCCCGGCAAGCCCAAGCCCGCGGGTCCGCCTCCGGCGCACTTCCGCCGCCGCAGGTATTCGTTGAGACGCCGATAGAGCTCGGCTTCCTCTCCCGTCGGCTCGGCGAGGATCGTATGAGCGTATCGCGACGGCAAGTCCATCTGCACGAGGCTTCGCGTGTTGCGGACCATCACTTCGCCTAAGAGCGACCGCAATCGTTCGCGGTTTCGCGGGTCGCGCGGATTGCCGCGGCGAACGTACTGCCGCTTGAAGTCCGACTCGGTCTTGAGATGTCCCGGTTCGAGCAACGTGAGCAGGTTGTACAGTTCGAGCAGGTTGTTCTGAACCGGCGTGGCGCTGAGCAGGAACAGGTGCCGCCGTTTGAGCGCATTGACGAGCCGCCAGTTTTGCGTCGCCCGGTTCTTGCAATGGTGGGCCTCGTCGACGATCGCCAAATCCCACGGAACGGAGGCCACGGCGTCGGCCCGTTTGCGGCTCTTGGCGAAGGCCAGCGACGCCAGCACGCGATCGTGCTGGGCCCACCATTCGGCGCGGTCGGCCGCAACGGTCCGCGGCGGCGTGGCGAAGTCGAGGTGAAACTTCGTCGCCAGCTCCTCGCGCCACTGCGAAACGAGCGGTGTGGGCACGAGAATCAGCACGCGACGCGCCAGCCCGCGGAGCAAGTATTCGCGCAACAGCAAGCAGGCTTCGATCGTCTTACCCAGACCGACCTCGTCGGCGAGCAGCACGCGCCCGTGAAAGCGGCGGAGCACTTTGCGAACCGTTTCGATCTGGTGCGGCAGGTGCTCGACGCCCGTCAGGCCTTCCAGACACAGCAACTGGTCGAAGTCGCGCAGCAGCCGCAACTGCCAGTATTCCAGATGCAGCCGCAGCGCCGCCGCGTCTCCGGTGACACGCGCCAAATCCGCGGGCACGTCGCGAAATCGCACGGGAATTCCGCCCGGCGACCGCCAAACCTCACCCGAGCCGCTCTCGGCAAATCCCGCCGTCTCTTGCGCCGCGAGTTCGATCACGATTCCATTCTCCTGCCACGATCCTTCGCGCACCGCGAGTCGCTTCTCTCGCGCCGCGCTGACCAGATTCTGCCGCGACTCGCGGCGCGACGCAAGTAATCGGCCGCTCACGCCAACGGCGCGCCCGCCGGCTGACACGCCCGTTCGTCGTGAAGCCGGACAATCTGGGCGATAATCTCGTCGCTCGAGGCCGTGCCGAATTCGCCGACGAGTTCGCACGCGCGATGGCTTCGCGAGCGCGCGTCGTAATCGGCCTCCCACTTGCGGAATCGCGCCTCGACTTCGGGCGTGTGGAACGGGAAATGCCGTTCGGGCGGCCGCAACCCGCAGCGATACGGCTTCGGGGTCAGCCGCGCCCGAAAACACTCCTGATTCTTCGTGAGCCGTACGTACAGCGGGTCCGATCCCAGCGTTTCGAGCAAGGCGATCGTTTCCGCCGCCGTCGGTTCGTATTGCCGGTCCGTCATCAACAGCCGCATCCCGCTCGGCGTTCGATACAGGCGGAACGCGCGGTCGGGATTGGCTTCCGCCCACGCGCGGACGCGGTTCCACACTGCTTGCTCATCCGTCCGCCGACACGCCCGCCGGAACCGCGGCGAGAACGCAAACTTGAGCCGATTCACGAACCCCGGCGGCGGTTCGACGACCGTCGGGAAGTCGAGATCCGCAAACAGCACGCACGGCGAATTGAGCACCAGCGAGCCGTAAGCATTCCGCGTAATCAGGCCGATCTCCTGGCCGCAGTGAACGAGCGCCTCCTTGATCTCCTCGCGAATTGGCCGGTCGCCGTAGCCGGAGTAACCGAACCGCCCCGGATCGCGCCCCGACGCAACGAACTCGGCAATTCGCCTGGCCTGCTCGCGTCCGTTCGCCCGCGCTTCGTCGACCGAATGAAACGACCAGCCCCAGCCGTCGAAAGCGGTTGGGTTGCCCCGCGCGTCGGCGACCTGGAATTCGCCTTTTGCCCAGTAGCGAGGAATGCGCATGAAGATCGACTCCGCTCGCAAACGCGACGCGCGATCGTCGGCGCGGACACAATCAATACATTTCAATCACATGCTCGCCGCCGCGTTCCGGATTACCGATCAGCACGTCCAAAATATCGCCCAGATTCTCAACTGTCGCCCGGACGAGGATTCCACGGTTTTCCATGCGACGCCTCACCCCGGCGGCGGTAAAATGCAAGCTGACGAGTCCTTCCATCTCATCGACATGGTATCCACTATGCCCCGTCGTACAATTCCCGCCGTCGCCATTCTGCTCCTCGCCTCGACCGCCCTGTCGCTTGTCGCGCAAGACAAGAGCGTCAATCCGGGCATCAACAAGAGTTTCGAGAATCCGCGCGTGCCGGAATTCATCGAGCGGTTCGAGAAGGAAGGCCGAGACGTCTTCGATCGCCGCAAGGAGGTCGTCGCCGTCCTCAGTCTCAAGCAGGGCATGGCCGTGGCCGACGTGGGCGCCGGAACCGGCCTCTTCACCCGCATGTTCTCGCCGCTCGTCGGCGACGCCGGCAAGGTTTACGCCGTCGACATCTCCGACGAGTTCGTCGCCCACGTCGAAAAGCTCGCCGAGGAGCAAGGTATGAAGAACATCGCGGGCGTCGTCTGCACCGCCGATTCGGTCAAGCTCCCGCCGGCGTCCGTCGATCTCGTGTTCATTTGCGACACCTACCACCACTTCGAATTTCCGGAAAAGACCATGCGCTCGATCCACAAGGCGCTCAAGCCGAAAGGCCAGGTCGTCCTCATCGACTTCCACCGCGTCCAAGGCAAAAGCACCGACTGGGTAATGAACCACGTCCGCGCGGGCCAAGAAGTCTTCGCAAAAGAAATCACCGACGCCGGATTCAAGCAAGTCGAGGAAAAGAAAGACCTGCTCAAGGAATCGTATTTCTTGCGATTCGAGAAAACCGAGGATTGACTGCGGCGAACGCAAATCCCGACGACGGCTGCCACGGCGACGGCCACTAAATGCACTTCGTTTGCACAACGTTTCACGTGAAACGCACAACAAGGGTGAGAAAACCTGCCCTTGACAACAGCCCAAATTGCCACTTCGGCAACTTAGGTAAAGCAGATTCGCAGGACCGGCTCCGCCCGCCGACCTGTCCTTTCCACGTGGCCCGCAACATGTAAGCCGGAAGATCGGCATTTTCGGCAATCGACGCAACGATCTCGGCGGCATCAGGATCGCTCGCGAGACTCGCAAGGCTCGCGTCCGGTTCGGCGTTCCCGGCACGCGACGAAAACCACGCGCTGCGAGCCCTGCGAAGCCGCCATCGCTCGAACGCGCCGCAGCACACCACGAACGCTGCGAAAAATGCCGCCATTGCAACAAAGCTCAGGATGAACTCCCAATCCATTTTCGCAAACCGTGTGTCGGGCTTCATCCGCGCCCATCTGCGTGGGTCCGAAATAAGGGGACGGGAGTCTTTATTTCGTCCCCGCCGAAGTCCGCTCCCAATCCGTGCCCATCCGTGAAATCCGTGGTACGCCCAACCACGGATGACACCGATGGGCACGGATGAATTCATCTAGGGTGGGCTGTGCCCACCAATCTCTCCATTTCGACCGGCAATGCGACGCCGTGGGGGGGCCGAAATAAGGGGACAGGAGTCTTTGTTCGCTCTCAGAAGTCCTTAGTCGTTAGAAACGCCCGGACGCTATCGAATTCGACGTCGCCATCCGACGTGTAGGCCCAAATCAGGCGTTCGATATTTACCTTCGATGCCACGAAGACAGAACCCACGACGCCTGGCGGATTCTTGACGGTCGCTTCGTCTGCAAACACATACATCGGTCGCGGTGCGTATATCGACATCAACCCCGGCAGTCCGCCATACTTCACCGCCCCCGGCACGAAATCCACGTCGCGGATGTTGGCCTTCTCGCCGAAGCTGAAACCGGCCATGTCGATCGCCAGCCGGTCGATCGCCTCGCCGCTCTGCGCCGCGGCCGCCGCTGCAAAATGCCCGCCGCCGTTGACGCCCATCAGGTGAATCCGCTTCGGCGGGTGCAGCTCGTGGTTCTTGATAAACGCGACGAGCGTCAGCACGTCGTGAACCCGCTGGCAGAACAGTGGATGGTTGTAGCCCAGCGTGTATCCCGCGAACTCCCGGTTGTTGTTCGCCACGCGGCGGGCTTCCGCGAGTGGTTTGCCGTCCGCGAGCGATTCGCCCTGATACAAGAGGTCCGCTCCCGCTACCGACATGCCGGCATCGAGCAGTTTCTTGACCTCGGCCCGCGGTTTCTCTCCGTCGTACAGCGCCGACTTGCCCGCCCCGTCGATCCAGACGACGACGTCGCCGTTCCACTTCTTGGGCATGAAAAACGCCGCCGGCACGCGCTCGTTGTAGGTCTTGTTGTGCAGGAGCGACCCAAACTCCCAATACTCGCCGCGGTCGATCTTCACCGGCAGCGCTTCCTGCTCGACTTCGCCCGCGTTCGCCAATCGCCGACCGATAATCGCATCCCAACCGCCGCCGACCACGCGGCGATACTCGGCCAGCGACTTTTCGTCCTTCGGCTTAAGCGCGTCGAGCTGCTTTCGCGAATCGGCGTCGAGCGCCTTGGCAAGCGCGACTTCGGCGTCTTCGTCCATCTTCGGCTTCGGATGCTCGGCGCTCCAGACGGTCAGTTCCTCGACACTGAGCGGCTTGAAGTCGCGCTCTTCGGTCGATGCGTCGCCCAGCTTGAGGTGTTCCTTGAACCAGGCATACATCATCGCCCGGCTCGGAAAATTGTAGTTGTGCCCGAACTCGAAGTGCTTGGCGAGCACGTTGTTCGGCGCGCCGAGCATGGCGTAATGCTGCTTGAGTTCCGGATAGCCTTTGGTCATGATCTCGACGGTCCAGTCATTCGCCGCGCTCATGGCGAGCGGCCGCGGCGCGCACAGCGCGGCGAACTCGATATTGCCCGTCCCGACGCGCAGATAACAAGCATTCTCGCACGTGCAGCCGCCCTGCATCGCGGTCGAAACCATCACGGCCGGAAACGCCGCGGCGGGCCGCTCGTCGATCGCCGCGAGAATGAACGTCTGTGTCCCGCCGTCGAGCGCCCGAATCGAATTGAACGTCTGCAACCCCATCACGTTTTGCAGCCGCAACTCCGCCTGGGCGCTGAAGAACCCCCAGCGATCCGCCGCGTTCAAGTTCGGCCGCTGTTTGGCAAATCCGTGGACGAGTTGCTGCGTAAGCGGAACGCTGTCCGCATACCCGAGCATGTCGTAATGAAACACGACGCAGCCCATCCGCGCCAGATGCACGCACCGCGCTTGCAGCGGAAACCGTCCGGACAACTCGAATTTCTCCGCGCCGCTCTTAAGCTCGCCCTCGATCCCCTTGCCCGCGTCGTAGAACCGGCCGTTCGCCCAGTGCCCGTGCGGACAGAGCACGCCCGGCAGTTTGCCGCTCTTCCCCTTGGGGCGATACAAGCTCCCCGTCAGATACAACCCCGGAAACGTCTCCATATACACGCGCTCGACCGTAAAATCGTCGCGCTCGACGCGGCCGTGAATCACCGGCTTAAGCGGCGCTCGCGTCGGCATCGGCCACAGCCCGCAAGCGACGAGAATCTGCCGCCGCACGTACTCCGCCCGCTCTTTCCAAGCCTCCGGCGTAGCACTCGGCGTGAACGGAAAATAACTGTCCAAGTTCTTCAGCTCGCCCAGCCGCGGATCGTCGAGCTTTTCCCCTTGCGGCACGACGCGCGGAGCGGCGGCAAAGCAGGGTGCTGCCAATAGAATCCACGAAGTCGCGACGAAGGCGACGACGGGCAACGTGAACCGTGGAGTGCGATTCATGATCGAACCTCTGGGAAGAACGAGATGGGGTGGGATGGTGCGTAGGGGGTTCGGTCGCCAGTTTAATCGGCCCGAAATGTCCCCGCCAGCAACGCACGGATCCGTGCCATCGCCCATTGTTCACCCTTGGCCAAGCACGGATAATTCACGACGGGACTCGCGCGATTTTCCCGAATCCCCTCCCGACCCCTGACCCCCGATCCCCGACCCCTGATCCATGCCCGCCGTTTACGACTCTCTCGGCGTCCGCTTCCTGTATCCAGAGAACTGGACGCTCGACGACGGCACGGACGACGAAGCCGGCCCCGACGAGAAGCAAAACAGCGTCTCGATTTACAGTCCCGGCGGCGCGTTCTGGTCGCTGGCGATCTATCCGCCAAACCAAACACCGACCGATCTGGCCGCCGAAGTCATGCGCGCGCTCCGCGGCGAGTATCAGGATATGGACGTGGCCACAGTGACCGAAGCCGTCGAAGGCCAGGACCTCGTCGGCTACGACATGAACTTCATCTATCTCGACCTCACCAATACCGCGTCCGTCCGCGCGCTCCACACGCCGCGGGCGACTTACGTCGTGTACTATCAATCCGAAGATCGCGAACTGGCCGAAATCAAAGCCGTGTTCGACGCCATGTTGGCGAGCTTTTTGCGCGAGATTGGATAGCGGGATTCGGGATTCGGGATTCGGGATTCAGGGAAACGCGCGATGTTGCCGAATCGCCTCGCCTAATGGCCTGCCGCGTTGCCATTTCGCAACGTCGCGGATTCGCGATACTGCCGCCTTCAGCGGAATTCAACCGGTTTTCGGCCCGTCGCGCGGGAGCGGCAGCGTGGCACAAAGGTTGCCCCAAGTGGGCTTACCGATACTCGCTCCGCTTCCGCCAGCGACGACCGTCGACCAAGAGCGTGTCGGCATTGAGCGCCTTATTCCCCGCCACCTTGGCGTGCTCGTCACGATGCTTCGTCGCTCGCCCCTATTCGCCGCGTTCCTCTTCGTCGCGTTCACCTGCGGCGCAGCCCGGGCCGACGACTGGATGTTCCGCGGCTCGGCCTACAGCTACAGCCCGCGCTCCGGCCAGGAATTCGGCGCGAATCGCTTCACCCGCGGACCCTATTACTCGCCGCAATACGGCGGCTACTACCGCGGCGGCTATCGCAATCTTCACGGCGGTGTCGGCGGTTGGGGAGGCGGCTGGGGTGGCTGGGGTGGTTCGTGGGACTACAGCAACCACTACGAAACCTGGTGGCAAACCGGCGAGATGTGGACGTATTAGGCCATGGGTCGGTGGGTCGCAAGACAGGCGGCGGAACCTGTTTCCTTATGGGAAGTCGCGGGCGTGCCGCGCTACGAGCCGCTCGACGTTGGCGTCGGTGATATAAATCTTGCCGCGGACTTGCTTGGTTTCGCCCGGTTTCAGGCCGCCTAAGCGGAAGTCGCTGTGCAGGCAGGTGATGACGCCCTGAAAGATTTCCTGGTAAGGCTCCCAGGCGACCGCGAGTATCCGCTTGCCATCGGCCGAGAAGCAGCCGCACAGGCCGCTCGACGGAACGAGCTTGCTGAGCGGGCGGGGATTGACGTCGTTGCGGTCGATGCCCTTGGGGACGTAGACCTGGCCGGGCGTGTAACGGGCACCTTTCGCCCACGGCTCGGTCGGGAGGCGCGTCAGCTTGCCGTCGACGAACAGAAAGCAGTTGCGTATGTAGGGCGGGTGCAGTTCGCGGGCCTTGGCGGGGTCCGTGCCCGTGAACTTGTCGAGGCGAATACACGGCTGTGCCCAGTGGGCTTCGGACGCGGTCTTAGTCGGATTGTGGGCGACGAGACGGAAGTCGACCTCGTCCTTGCCGGCGGTAATCGTATGCTCGACCGTCACGCCGTCGCGGAGAACGTCGCGGAGCTTGATGATCCGCGGATTGTCGGCAGGTTCGGCCGAGACGAGCTCCGTCTTGTGGCCGATGACGGTTTCGCCCCAATCGCGGTCGGTCGAGCCGGGGCGGCAATAGGCTTCGAGATAGAGAATCTGCACGTCCCCGCCCGGAACGTCCGGCCCGGCGATGGTCAGATAGTTGTCCTTCCAGCGGATCGCAAGATGGGCGTCCGGTTCGGCCGCAGTGGCAACCGTCGTCGCGCATATCGCGGTAATGATCGCGACGGCAGCGACGAATGCAAGCGAACTGGGGCGTCGCAAGGTTCTAACCTCCCGCCTCGATCCTCAATCCTCAATTCTACTTCGGCGCCAACGTACACACGATCCGCCGCCCCTGGTGCATCGGCGGCTGCTCGATCTTGGCAATGTCGTCGAGCTTGGCGATGACCCGATCGATCACGCGGCGGCCTTCGTCGATGTGCGCGATCTCGCGGCCGCGGAACACGACGGCAACGGTCACCTTGTCGCGATGCTCGAGAAACTCGCGGGCGTGCATCAGCTTGAAGTCGAGATCGTGGTCGCCGATCTTCGGGCGCAGGCGGATTTCCTTGATCTTGCTGTGGTGGACCTGCCCCTTGTGCTGGCGCTTCTTCTGTTGGTATTTGAACTTGCCGAAGTCCATGATCCGGACGACCGGCGGTCGCTCCTGCGGAGCGACTTCGACCAGATCGAGTCCGGCCTCGCGCGCCCGGGCCATGGCTTCGTCGGTTGGTATGATGCCAAGTTGCTCTCCTTCCGCTCCGATGACGCGCACCGGCGAAATGCGGATTTGTTCATTGATGCGTTGTTGGCGCTCGATTGGTTGGATCCTTTTGTTGGAGGAATGACTGTAGACGATGGTCGTCGAAGGATATCCGGTTCGCGACGCGCTCGGGCATCGCAAACCCCCACGGCCGCCGGAAAAGAATCCGCGCGATGCTCGTGTCGAACACGCGGGATTATAGCGGCGCGGCCGGCGCGAGTGGAGTGCGGCCGGCATCGAAATTCTGGCTTATGCGGCGAGATTTCGCAAGCATTTATCGAGTTGCAAATGGTCGGCCTGGGCGATCGTAGTTCGCGAGGGTCGGTCTTGCCGGTAGCGTCGCCCGGCGATTCCCATCGCGCGGAGCGATGACGACCACGTTATCGAGCGTTTCGTGGCGCGATGACGGTTGTCCTAGTGTCGCATAGAATGCTGGGGAACTTGAGGAGGTCGGCCGTGGCAAGTTTGACGGTGGAAAACTACGTAAAAACGATCTATCTGATCTCGGCGGATCAGGGCGGTGGACCGGCGGCGACCGGGCGAGTCGCGGCAGCCCTCGGCGTTTCGCCCGGAACCGTGACCGCCATGCTCAAGACGCTCGGCGAGGGCGACCTGGCGACGTACACGCCGTATGAGGGGGCGAAGCTAACTCGGTCCGGCAACCGCCTGGCCTTGCGGATGCTAAGGCGGCACAGGCTCATCGAGTTGTTCTTGTCGCGGACACTCGATTTGACCTGGGACCAGGTGCACGAAGAGGCCGAGCACATCGAACACGCCGTAAGCGACCTCTTGATCGACCGGATCGACGCCTTCTTAGGCTATCCCGCGGCCGATCCCCACGGCGACCCGATTCCGCGGGCGGACGGCTCGTTCGACGCTCCGGAAAGCCGCTCGCTGGTGGACTGCGGCGTCGGGCAGCAATTTCGCCTCGCCCGCGTCGTCAATCAGTCGCCCGAGTTCTTGCGGTATTTATCCGAGAGTGGATTGCCGCTCGGGGCGACGGGCGTCGTCACCGCGAACCACGTCGAGGCCGGCATCGTGGCGATCGAGGTCGACGGCAAAGTCGCGACGCTCGGACGCGAAGCGGCGGGAAAACTGCTCGTGTCGCAGCCGTAATCGCCGGCCGGCCGTTGGTCACAAGGCGAGTTCGCCTCGAGTGGGCAGTTGCGTATTCCAGGACTCCGCGTCTCTGTAATGAAGCCCGCAGCATCACCGCGGACTCCCGTTTCCAGCATGCCATTGCCGCACTGCCGCCGTTCCTCAATGTGTATGTTTCGTGATTTCATACTGTCGCGCTTTCGTGATTGAAATAACAACTGCCCACCGCCCACCGTCCACTCAAGCCAACTCGCTTGCCGCCGCAGGCCCCGCTCGGCAATCTGTGGCTGGTTCCTTCCTTAGGGTAAACTGTTGGGCAAAACCATCGTTCCACCCACGTTCAATCGCACCGACGAGCATCCTTCATGGCCGACAACCCCGCCGTCATCTTAAGCGGATTTGCCGACGAATCGGCGATCGACAAACGGGCCGAGCAGCAGTTTGCCGCGTTTGCGGCGCTCGGCCTGGAATACTACAGCATCCGCTTCATCGACGTCGGCGAGGGCGTGAAGAACGTGATGAAGCTCACCCGCGGCGAGATTACTAAAATCCGTCACCTGGAGGACGCCTACGGACTCAACGTCTCGTCGATCGGCTCGCCCATCGGCAAGGTAAAGCTCGTCGATGCCAACGACGGCTCCAAGAACCCGTTCGTGCCCTTCAACAAGTACCTCGCCGGCGACGTGAAGCGGGCGTGCGAAATCGCGCACGCTTTCGAGACCAAGCTGATCCGCGGGTTTTCATTTTACCCGCCGAAGGGCAGCGATCCCGTCGACCATCTGCCGCAAACCGTCGATCAGATCGGCCACATCTGCGAAGCCTGCCACCGCAGCGATCTGACCTTCGGGTTGGAAATCGAAGCGAATCTCGTCGGCCGCACCGGGCAACTCATGGCCGAAATCTACCGGCAGGTGAACCATCCCGCCCTTGCGCTGATCTTCGACGCCGGCAATGTGATTTGTCAGGGATACACGCCGGCCGAAGCCTTCGAGCAATACCAGGCAATGAAGCCGGGACTCGGTTGGATGCACATCAAGGACTATCGCCATCCCGACCCCGCGAGCCGCGACGCGGCCCAAAAGGGCCAAGTCGACGAAGACGCCCTGAAGAATTTCGTGCCCGCCGACCTGGGCGAAGCCGCCCACGAGGCCATTCTCCGCGACTTTCGCGACCTCCTGCCAAAGCTCGAACGGAAACTCAAAAAGCGCGGCATCCCCGGCGTGTTCCTCGACTTGGAGCCGCACGTCAAGGGCGGTGGGCAATTCGGCGGCTTCAGCGGACCCGATGGCTTCGGCGTGGCCCTGCGGAGTCTCTGCCGCGTGCTCGATTACGCGGGTATCGACTATCACCTGCGCGACTTCGACGATATCCGCGCGGACCGCGGGTTCTGACCCACAAATTCTCGGCAAATGCGCCGCGACGACTTCCCCGCGGCCGCCCGAGCGGCGGTCGTCTTCCCAAAGATAGTCCACCGGCCACCGACGATCCGCCCGGTGACCTATGCTTTCGATAGGGGACGGGCCAAACTCCCAGTTCCCGGGCTCGCCCATTAGCTGGCCCTCGCGGAGGTCGCGGCCATGCAACGGCATTGGTTGTTTTCTGCCGCAATCCTGGCGGCAACGCTCTCGGCGAGCTTGTCCGGTTGTTCGCGCGACGAATCGCTTTCCGCGGCCCTCGTGGGCAAGTGGAGCAACGTGGACCAAGGGCAGGACACGTTTGAGTTTCGCGCCGACGGGTCGCTCCGAATCGCCGGCCAGCGAAAGCGCGACGCGATCGGCGGCGAGTACCGATTCCTCGACGACGCGAACGTCGAGATGCGGTTTCGTTTTCCCGAGGGTAACCCCTGGCGACCACGGTGGATGCCGCCCGGCATGAATCGCGACCCGATGATGAGGGCCTACGTTCGGTTCGCCGGCGACGTACTCGAGCTGCGCCCCCGGGCCCATATCCAGTCCGGAAACATCGACCAGTTCATCGAATTCGGCGTGCTGCGGTTCGATCGCATCGTGGAAGAACCGCCCGAATGATTTCCCTTCTAACCCGACGGCGTCCGACGACAGCCTCTCGAAGCGTAATCGTTGCCTTCGCACGCATGGCGCGGCCGGGGGTCCGCTCCGCGCCAGGGGCCTACCCCGTTGACACCGCCCGGCCTCGTATCCAAGCTGACGCATTGTCCCACGCTTCTTTTACGCTTGCCGATCGCCGCCCGGCCGCGTTCGTTGCCGAATCGAGACGCCTATGAAAGTCTTCGACCTCGAAAAGCTAACCTCTTCGTATCGTTTCAAGATTTGGGATCGCCAGCTTCCGGACTGGAAGGACTTCGCCCGCGCGAACGACTTGAAGATCAAACTCGTCCCCGACAAAGAGCTGATTTCGGTGATGAAGCGGGTCGAGCTCGTCGGCAAGAAGCGGCAAAGCCTCGACGAAATCGGCTATCTGCTCGCCGAAGCCCCGGGCGCGGAGTTCGAAGGAGGCGCGCGGCTCAAACAGCGGCCCAAGAAACAAAAAACGTAACCCGCGGCGCGACGTTCCCGATTGAACCGCACGCCGCAAACGCCCGCATCAGCGATCGAGCAGAATCGTCAACAAGAACGACGCATCTTCGACGCACCGCACGGCATGTGGCACTTCGGCGGCCAGGTAAAGGAGCATCCCAGCTTCGAGTTCCCGATCCTTGCCCAGCGCCGAAACGACGATCTTCCCCTCCAGACATTGCACGACGATCTCCCCCGGCGCCTCGTGCGTCGAAATCTCCTTGCCGGATGCCATCACGACGCGGACGACTTCGAGGTGTTCCGTCTTCAATAGCGTCGTCGTTTTCGCGTCGGCAAGCCTCGATCCCAGCGGGCGCACGTCGACCACTTCACCGGGAGCTGCGTGATGTATGGCCATGGCCCCGTCTCCTTCGTCTAACATTCCGCACCGGCGGCTCGTTTTCCCTGCGATCGGGCCGTCGCGCCCAAGTCGTCATTCTATCGCTCCCCACCGCCGCATCAACCGATGCGCGATGCCGAGCTGATCGCAAATCCGCGCCACGACGAAATCGACTAGATCCTCAATCGACTGCGGTTCGTGATAGAACCCCGGTGACGCCGGCAGCACGATCGCGCCCACCTCGGCCGCCCGCCGCATGTTGTCGAGCTGCACGAGCGACAGCGGCGTTTCGCGCGGGACGAGAATCAGCTTTCGCCGCTCCTTGAGGTGCACGTCGGCAGCGCGATGAATCAATCCCGTCGACGCGCCGTGCACGACGGCGCTCAACGTTCCGCCGGAGCAGGGACAAATCACCATCCCATTCGTCAGAAACGACCCGCTAGCGATCGGCGCCATCAAGTCGCAATGGTGGTGATAAACCAATTTAGCCCCCGGTGAACACACCGGGGGCAATGTGCTCTCCACCGCATCGCCGCTCGCGTTCCCGTCCGCCGCCCGCGCCCCGCCGCCAAGCAACCGTGCCGCATCGAACGACTCCAAATCCAACTCGATGCCCAACTCGTGCGCAATCACCGCCCGCCCCGCCGGACTGATCGAAAGATGCACTTCGCACCCCGCGCCGAGCAACACGCCGAGCAGCCGCCGCGCATACAAAGCCCCGCTCGCGCCGGTAACCGCCAGCACGAGAACCGGGACGCGGGACCGGGGGCTAGAGGTTGGGGATGAAGGCATAGGGGCGAACTCGATTTGCCGAAGAACTCGTGGCAGTGGTGAGTAATGCCTCGGGAACGAGGCACGAGGAACGAACGGAAACCTCGAATCGCTATCCGATCATCGTTCGCCGTTCGTCGCGCGGCCAGAGGCCGATCCGTTGTTCGCTGCGGCCGCGTCTTTGAGAAACGTGACGCGGGCGCTCATTTCCGGCTTGAGATAAACCCCTTCTTCCTCGGCCGGCACCGTAAGCAGCACGCGAACCGAGACCGCGCCTTTCGCGCGATCCGCAATCGGCATCAGCCGCGAAACCACGCCGCGATATTCGCGGTCCGGATAAGCTTCCGCCTTGACGACGCACTTCTGACCCTTGAACACCTTCGCAATGTCGCGCTCGACGATGCTCAGGTCGACTTCCAGACTCGACAGGTCGGCCATCTCGCACAGGCTCCGCGAGCCGCTAAAGGCGATTGGGTTGACGAGATTGCCCTCTTCCGCCTCTTTCGTAAGGATCGTGCCGCTGATCGGAGCGCGGACGATGCAGTTGTCCAGCCGCCACTTCGCTTTGGCGACCTCGGCCTGGGCCTGGCGGACTTCGGCCTGAGCGGCGCGGATCCGTTCGGCGCGGGGACCTTCGTCCATCAGCTCGAAAGCGTATTTGAGCTTCTCGACGCGGCGCCGTTGAGCGTCGTGCTTGCTCTGGAAGTCTTGGAATTCGCCGTCGCTGATCGCCCGGCGGCGATGCAGGTCGGTGGCGCGTTGCAAATCGGCGGCGTACTTTTCCGCGAGGATGACCGCTTCTTCCAATTCCGCCTTCGCCTGAGAAATCTCTTCGGGGCGATTGCCCGTTTCCAGCTCGCCCAGCCGCTCTTCCGCAAGCCGGTGCGTCGCAACCGCCCGATCGTAATCCGTCTGATAGTCGGTGTCTTCGATGCGGGCGAGGATCGCGTCCTTGGCCACGCGCTGGCCTTCTTCGATGTTCAGCTCGACCACGATGCCGCTGACCTTCGGGCTTACTAGAATCCGATGCGTCGGCGTGATGTAGCCCTTCGATTCCAGGGCCAGTTCGCTTTCCAGTGCCGTCTGGCGCGTCGCGGCCGGTTTAGGCCGGTCCGGAGCGTTGTTGGCGGCCGCAGCCGAGTCGGCGTTCTCGCTTTGCGGACGCCCGTACTGCCGCCATGCCAGATAGCCGGTCGTGCCCGCCAACACGAGACACAGGAACCACGCCAACTTCGCCGACGAGGAGCGGCCATTGGCGCGATCCGGCAGACGCAGCGATTGAACGCGCTCCCCGAGCGAGGTCTTACCCGTTGTGGCCTGCCCCTGAGCGGACTGTCCCACCGTTGACTTGCCCGAAACCGTCGGTGCGGCGCCGGCGCCCGCGGACGGCTCCGACGCCGAGCGAGTGGCCTTTGCTTTGTCGACGACGGTTTCATCGGGAGTCTTCACGTTACTATTATTGTCGCCTGGGGACCGGGTCGCCAATTGCATCCGCACGCAAACCCGTGCATTTGTCCCGGAAATAACCGCAAGCGGATTCCCGCCACAACGCGGCGCGGGCGGCTACGCGCACCACGCTCGTAGCCCGCGGCGGGCAACCGCTTCGACCGACGCGCTCAACCGAATAGAATGCCTATGCGAGGCCAATTACCCGCGCATTCGGCCCCTTGCACTTGACCAGTTTCACCACCCGCCCCGGCGGGGCCTTCGATGCCCAATGTCAATCGGACAAACCGGCGGCTCACAACGGCCATGTGGCGCGGGCTGAGGTTGCGATGCCCCGTTTGCGGCCAGGGACGCCTCTTTCGCAACTGGATCGCGATGCACTCCCATTGCGACCATTGCGGTCTCAAGTACGAGCGAGCCCCAGGTTATTTTCTTGGGTCGATCTATTTCAATTACGGCGCGACGACCATCCTCGTAGTCGCGGCGTTTTTGGTGTTCTTCTTCACCGAAATCGTGCCGCAATCGACGGCGTTCGCCGTGCTCTTGGCGTTTAGCCTGCTGTTCCCCGTGTGGTTCTTTCGCTACGCCCGGAGCTTCTGGATGGCGTTCGATCATTTCTACGATCCGGTGTCGCGGACGCCGGGCACGGACGCGACCAAACGCGCGGACGGTCGCGCGGCGCCCTAACGGCGGCATTGGCGTTGGCCCCGGCGGTTGGATTTGGCTAAACTTCGATCGCGGTCGGGGTCTGCGCACGCGGTTTGCCCCATTGGCCGCGGGTTGCGACTCGTGCGGCGGAGAGATGCTATGTCTCGGGGCAACAGTTCGGCGAAGAGCGGCGGCGTGTGGGCAGGAGAAGTGCCGTGGGTCGAAGGGCACACGATCGGCTCGATGCTCGCCGCGTCGGTCGATCGCCACGGCGACCGCGATGCGCTCGCGTTTCCCAAGCTAGGACTCAAGGCGAGCTATGCCCAGTTCGCGGCCCAGGTCGATGCCGCCGCACGCGGGTTGCTCGCGCTCGGCATCCGGCCCGGCGAACACGTGGCCATCTGGGCGACGAACGTGCCCGAATGGGTCGTGCTGCAGTTTGCGTCCGCAAAAATCGGCGCGGTCCTGGTCACGATCAATCCGGCATATCGCCCGTTTGAGCTCAAGTACGTCTTGCGTCAAAGCGATGCGGTCGCGCTGTTCCTCGTGCGCGAATTCAAGACCTCGGATTATTACGCGATGCTCGCCGAAGTCTGCCCGGAGCTGGCGACGACGGCTCCGGGCGGGTTGCGTTCGGCGGAGTATCCCAAGCTGCGGCACGTCGTCGCGTTCGGAGAGGAACCCCCGGCGGGCGCAAGCACGTGGCGCGCGATGCTCGAAGAGGGCAAGTCAGTGCCGCCGACGCGGCTCGACGAAATCGCCAAAACGCTCAATCCCGGCGATCCGATCAACATTCAGTACACCTCCGGCACAACGGGCTTTCCCAAGGCGGCGACGCTCAGCCACCGGAACCTGCTGCTCAACGTGTACTACGTCGGCGCGTGTCTCGCGCTCGCCGAACAAGACCGGATATGTATTCCCGTCCCCTTTTATCATTGTTTCGGCTGTGTGCTGGGAACGCTTTGCGCGGCGGTGTACGGCGCGGCGATGGTCGTGCCGGCCGAATACTTCAACCCTGGCGATACGCTCGACGCCATCGAACGCGAGCGGGCGACCGTGCTCTACGGCGTGCCGACGATGTTCATCGCCCAACTCGAACACGAATCGTTCGCCCGCCGCGATCTAAAGTCGTTGCGCACCGGAATCATGGCCGGCAGTCCTTGTCCGATCGAAGTCATGAAGCAAGTCGTCGACCGGATGGGCTGCCGCGAGGTCACGATCGGCTACGGCCAGACGGAAGCCTCGCCGATCATCACCCAAACGCGGACCGACGACCCGCTCAAGCTCCGCGTCGAAACGGTCGGGCGGGCAATTCCCAACGTCGAGGTGAAGATCGTCGATCCGGCCACGGGCGCAACGCTGCCCGACAATCAGCAAGGCGAACTCTGCGCCCGGGGGCACGTCGTGATGCTCGGCTATTACAACCAACCCGAAGCCACCGCCGCCGCCATCGACCCGGAGGGTTGGTTGCACACGGGCGATCTGGCCGTGCGCCTGCCGAACGGATACTTCCGCATCACCGGCCGCATCAAGGACATGGTCATTCGCGGCGGCGAAAACATTTATCCCCGCGAGATCGAGGAGTTCCTGTTCGAGCATCCGGCCATCGAACAAGCGGCGGTCGTGGGCGTGCCGGATCGCAAATATGGCGAGGAACTCTGCGCCTGGATTCGCCTCAAGGCCGGGGCCACGGCCTCTGAAGACGAAATCCGCGAGCTTTGCCGAGCGAAACTGGCCTATTTCAAGGCGCCCAAGTACATCCGCTTTGTGGACGCATTCCCGCAGACGGTCACTGGAAAGATTCAAAAGTTCAAGATTCGCGAGCAGATGATCGAGGAGTTGGGGCTAACGGTGGCGGAAACGGCCTAAAAAAATCCCGCCGGAAAGGCTGGTACCCCAACTGCGGCGGGGTTACAATGGAAGGAGACTAGCGCCGGCACCCCACTCCGGCGCGGGCGAGGTCGGCCTGCCTCGCCATCTCTCACCGCTGTGCCACCCATGATCGGCGCAGACCCGTCACGAGCCGACGAGCGCGAGCTAGCCGAAGAGCGCACGCCAGGCATCCGCCGCTTCACGCCGATCGCGATCACCGCGATCGGCGGGATTGCCCTGTCGGCGACCGCTTGCTATCTCGTGCACGTCGGCGAAACCGAACGCCTTCGCCAGGAAATCGATCGCATCACGCTCCGCGGCGCGAGCGACATCAGGACCAGCGTCGATCTCCACAACGCTGCAATCGAATCGGTCGGCGCGTTCTTTCATGCCTCCAAGGAGGTCGAGAAGCAGGAGTTCGACAAATTCACTAAAGAGCTGCTCGAAAACCAGCATGGAATCGATGCGCTGGCCTGGGTGAACGCGGCTCCCGAAACGCCACCGCGCGTCCAATACTACGTCGAACAAGTCGCACGCGGCGATACGTCGGCGGCCGAACCCGCCGCCGTAATCCGTTCCGACGCGCGCGAGATCATTCGCCGTGCGCTGGCCGACAATCCATCGGTCCTAGAACACGTTCGCGATGCCGGCCGCCCAACCGTCGTGCAAATGACGCGCTTGTCGGACGAGCCACACGTCATGGGCAGCGTCGTAGCGCTGCCGATCTATCTGCGGCAGGAGCGAGCGCCGCCTTTCGCCGTGCGGCGCACCGATTTTCGTTACACCGAAGAAGGATTCATCGTCGCGCTCATCCGCGTGCCGACGATGATCGAAAATGCGCTCGCGGGTCTCGACGACGGCGGCACACTCCAGTTTCGCGTTCGCGCCGACGGCGTCCATGGACGCGACCGATTGCTTTACCTATCGCCGGGTTGGCATCTGATCGACGCTCACGAAGAAAGCGGCGAAGTCCGTATCGGCGACTCCGAATGGATCGATATGGGCGGTCGCCGCTGGCGGCTAAGGTGCGAAGCCACTCCCGCCTTCATCGCCGCACGCACATCCTGGACGCCGCATGGCGTCCTGTTGGGCGGATTGTTGATGACCGCGCTCGCGATTGCTTATCTCCGCGGAACGCTCCATCGCACGGCCCAGGTCGAGTCGCTCGTCGCACAGCGGACCGCCGAGTTGGACCAGGCCCGCCGCGAAGCGGAGGCCGCCAATCGCGCCAAAGGCCAATTCCTCGCCAACATGAGCCACGAAATCCGCACGCCGATGAACGGCATCATCGGCATGACGGATCTCGCCCTCGACACGCCCCTGTCCGCCGAGCAACGCGAGTATCTGACGATGGTCCGTAAGTCCGCGGACCATCTGCTCGTCGTCGTCAATGACATTCTCGATTTCTCGAAAATCGAAGCGGGCAAGCTCGACCTGGCGATCGACGATTTCTACCTGCCGGCGATCGCCGACGATACCCTGGCCTCGTTGGCACTCGCGGCGCACGAGAAGGGACTGGAACTTGCCTGTCGCGTGGCCGCCGACGTCGAGGAAAATCTCGTTGGCGACGCCGAACGGCTCCGCCAAGTCCTGGTCAACCTCATCGGCAACGCGATCAAGTTCACCGACGCCGGCCAGGTCGTCGTTCGCGTCCGCAGCGAACCGCACGCCGCCTCCGCGCGTCGGCAAGTCGGGCTGCACTTCGAAGTCGAAGACACCGGCATCGGCATCGCGCCGCACCAGCAAGCCGGCCTCTTCGAGGCGTTCCGGCAGGTCGACGCGTCGCCCACCCGGCGATTCGGCGGCACCGGCTTGGGATTGGCCATCTCGTCGCGGCTCGTCGAAATGATGGGCGGGAGAATCTGGGTCGAAAGCCGCGTCGGCCAGGGGAGCACGTTCCACTTCACCGCACAATTCGCTCGGTCGGACCGCTCCTTGGGGTCTGCGAGCGACGATCTATCGGCGCTGCGCAGCGTCCGCGTGCTCGCCGTTGACGATAACGCCACAAATCGCCAAATCCTGCACGAAACCCTGTCGGGCTGGGGGATGAACCCGATTCTGGCCGCGAACGAAGAGGATGCACTCGCGCGGTTCGCCGCGGGCCAGCACGCCGCAGAGCCGATTCAACTCGTGATCGTCGACGGCAACCTCCCGAACGGACGCGGTTGGAGCTTGGTCGAGCGATTGCGGCACGCGAGCCAATCGCCGCTCGCGGTGCTGATGATGCTCATGACGCCCGACCGCCGGCGCGAAGCCCAGCGTTGTCGCACCGTGGGAGTCAACGCGACGCTCGTCAAACCGATTCGCCGCCGCGAGCTGCAACGGGCCGTTCTCCGCGCTCTCGGACTGAGCACCGCGCGGACCGGCGATTCGGGAAGCTATGCCGCGTCCGGCATCGGCAAGGCCGCCCGGTCGCTGCGGGTGCTCGTGGTCGAAGACAGCGTGGTCAACCAGCGGCTGGCGATGCGATTGCTCGAAAAGCGCGGACACCGGCCTAAACTGGCCGCCAACGGCGACGAAGCACTCGCGGCCATCGAGAAAGAACCGTTCGACGTCGTGCTGATGGACGGCGAAATGCCCAAAATGGACGGCCTCACGGCAACGGCAAAAATCCGCGAGCGGGAAGCGCCCACTGGAAAGCGGTTGCCGATTGTCGCGATGACGGCCCATGCGATGAAAGGGGACCGCGAGCGATTTCTCGCGGCCGGAATGGACGGCTATTTGGCCAAGCCGCTCGAACCGGCCCTGTTGTTTCGGACGATCGAACGGCTCGTGTCGGCCGACGAACTCGCGCCCGCCGAAGTGTCGCATGAAAGCGCGGAACCGCCGCCGCGGAAGCCGCTCGGCGCGGCGATCGTGTTCGATGCCGACGGCGCCCTCGAACGGGCCGGCGGGGACGAGGCAATCCTGGCCGAATTGATCGATCTCTATCTCAGCGACGGTGTGAAGATCCTCGGCGAGATTCGCGCCGCGGCCGATCGCGGCGACGCAGGTTCGCTCGCCGAGGCCGCACATACGCTGCGCGGCGTCGTCCGAATGTTCGGCGCCGCCCGCGTCGGCGAGTTGGCCCTGGCGATCGAAACGATGGCGGAAGACCAACACCTTGCCGACGCAGCAAGCTTGCTCAGCGCGCTCGTCGCCGCCGCGGAGGAACTCAATGCGGCGCTGCGCGCATATCGCGCGGCGAACGATGTCGGCGAAGTCGCGTCCGGCCGCCGTGGGAATTGAGCGACGCGCCAACGACGATTCCAGTCTATTGCGCGACATCAATTCTGCAAGAACGATAGCGACGCCCCGTAGAACCAGAAGTCGCTGTCGCGGCCCTCGGTCGTCACGTAGTACGCGCCGCTCGCCGTCGCACGGACGCTCGAATTAAGCCAGTAGTGGACGCCGATCTCCGGGTAAACGGCCGAGAGCCAGCCGTACTCCGTTCCCGTTTCGCCGAGTTCGTCGATGCTGCCGTCGGAATCGTTGTCGCGCCAGTCGCGCTGGGCGAGATACTCGTGCTCGCTGTAACCGTGGAACATGCCGACGCCCGCGAACGGAGCGAGTCGGCTCGGCGGTTGAATGCGCAGGCCGCCGTTGAGGCCAACGAACACGTCGTCCGCGCCGGTTCCGCCCAAAAGCGCCAGGCCGGCATGCGCCGACAGCCACGATTGCGGATACACGAAACCGCCGATTTCGCCGCCGGCCGCGTCCGGGTCCGCGTGCCCGGCGCCGGCGACGTACCAACCCGATTTACCTTCGACGAATCGGGCGTCGACCGACTGCTTCGCCTGTGTGGCGACATCGAGCGCCTCGGGCGGCGCGTCGTATTTGGCGGCGTAGTCCGGATCCTTGAGCGCCCACCGCGACCAAGGGCACCCGCAAAAGCACACGGCGGCGAGGCTCGCAACGGCGACGCGTAGTTGGGGTCCTGAGAGCATCGTCCTCTCGCGAGAACACCGCGGTTTGCCCCCGGTGTATTCACCGGGGGCTAAATTGCATCGCCGCGGGCTGAATAACGACCGAACTCAATCGGCAAACACCCGCGTGCTTTCTTCCTGCGTGATCGGCGTCGTGATCTCGTCGCTCGTCAGTTGCACGCGCACGCGGAGGTCTCCGGCCTTGGTCGCTTCGGCGCGGAATTGAAAGACCTGCTGCTCCTTGGGCGCGAGGCGGCTGATCGGTTGAAACACGATCTTCCCGTCCTTGAGGCTCGAACCCGTCGGGCCTTTGGCGTCGATGGCGGCCATCTCCGCCGGGAGCACGGCGACGACTTGGACATTACTCGCCGACTTCGAACCCGTGTTTATGACGCGGACTTCGTAGCTCGCCTGACCGCCGACCGCCAGCGGATCGGCGAGATCCGAAATCTGGAACGACAACGCCGCGACGCCTTCGACCGAGATCGTCTCGACGTATTCGTCGGCCAGTCCCCGCGTGGCGCGGCCCTCGACCTTGAGCACCTGTTCGCCGGACTCCGTGGGCAGCGTAACGAGCTGCACATCGCCGCTGCGTTGGGCGGGAAGTTCGGCGAGGCTCCAGTACACCGCGTGCTGCCGCGCGTCGTATGTGCCCTGGTTATTGGCTTCCACGAACTTCATGCCGGGCGGCAAATACGCGACGAGTTCGACGTCGGTCGCCGCCGCGGTGCCGGGGTTGGACACCGTCAGCACGTGCGTTGATTTGCGGTCGAGGAACCGCCGCTTCGGCCCTTCCACGCCGACTTCCAGCTTCGGAGCGACGACTTCGAGCGGCATCGTCTTTTCCACCGCAGGCACCCCCGCCGCACGGACAACGAGCGTCGGCGCGGCCGATCCTTGCTTGATCGCCGCCAGGTTAAGCTCCAGCCGCCGCGATTCGTTCGGACGCAACGTGCCGACTTCGAACTCGAGCTCGCTCCCGGCGGGATGCTTGAAGTTCGCCGGAATGTCCGCTTCCAAAATGACGTCGGTCGCTTCGCCGCTGCCGGGATTCGCCACCGTGATCACCAGCACCGCTTCATCGCCGATCATCACCCGCTCGTCGCCGATGACTTCGATCGACAATTGCGGCTTCGTGACGGTCGTGCGGGCCGAAACGTCCGCCGCGAACCGGACCCGCGCCACGCTGCCGACTTGGCCTTCGACCAACGGGACGAGTTCGACCCGCACCACGGCGGTCGCACCCGGTTCCAACGCCGCGAGATTCCAAATCAATTCGCCGCGTTCGCCGAGATCGGCTCGCGGTTCGGTGTTGACCAGCCGCGTGCCTTGCGGGACCTGATCGACGACTTGCAAGTCGCGGGCGACGCTGCGGCCCGTGTTCTGCACGCGAATCTCGAACGTCGCCGTTTTTCCGACTTGGATTTCGGCGGGCACGGCCTTCTCGATCGCAAGGCTCGGAGACTGCGGACCTTCGAGGTCCTGGCCGCCGGGCGTGCCAGTGCCTTGCGGGCCGGCGCCTTGCGGAACGATGGTCGTCGGCGACGCGACCGGCGTCGCCGTGGCCGCGGGCATCGTGGCCGGTTGCCCGGCCGTGTCGCGGGGCGTAGTCGTCGTTGGCGTTCGCGGCGCGGCGGCGCGCGGCAAAGTGGATTCGCCGGAGCTGGTATGAACGTCGGGCTTGGCCTCGGCGGAGTTTCGCGCCGGATTCTCGCGCCCGCCGCGACCCAATCGTGCGGCGACCGCCGCGTCGATTGCGTCGGTTGCTTCGCGGATCGTTTCCGGCCGAGAAGGGACGCCGGGAGCGGTTGTCCGGGCGGTCGATGGCTCGGTCGTCGCGGTTCGGTCGGAGGAATGACCGGAGGAATGGTCGGAGGTATGGTCGGAGGTATGGTCGGCTGCTGGGATTTCGTCGGCATAGCGGCGGGCCGCGGCGCCGTAGTTTCGGGGCGCTGAATTGGTTGCGCCGGACGCGGACGTCGGCGGGGCGTCCGGATGCGGTTCTCCGGCGGTCGCATCAACAGAAGCATCGCCCGCCGAAACGACGACGGTCGCGCCTTCGCTGCCGCCGTCGCTTGCACCCGCGCCGGTCGCGTCGTCGCCGGCCGATTCGTCGTGCGCAGCCGGAATCACGCCTTCGCCCTTGCGCCCGCGATAGACGGCCGGCACGGCGTCGTTATCGCGAATCACGCGAACCCTCGGATCGACACCCAACGCCCCGCGGCGAGCAAGCGGGTCGGCGGGCACATCGCTCGCCTCGGCGGCGTCCGCGTCGTCGGCCGCGGAAAACCGGCTCACCACGACCGGCGATTCCCCCTCGCTCTCGGCGGAAAGCCGCTGGGCCTGGGCAATCGCAAACATTCCCAACACGGCGAGCGACGACAGCACGACGAGCCGAACGACGAGACGTTTCATGGGATCCTTCCCGAACGTTGTGCGAGAGATGCCCGAGCCGCCGCCAGGCCGGTCCATCGGCGCAGCGGCTCGTCCGCGTATCACTACCAAATCCGCCAGGTCCCGCAAATATCAGTTATCCCCCCTTTCGCGAATCAACGGTCGGGCCACCCTCGCGTAACCCATCAACAGCTACCTACATGTTATTGCAATCAGCGCGCGCAGATGGGATAATCGCCCCTGACCCTGCCCCCGGCCGAAGGCCCTCGAGCGCCGGGAACAGCCCCCTGCGGTTACCCGCCGACCCAATTGTCCCCTGAGCATCCCTGGCGAATGCTTGCGGTTGCGCTATTGCGGAAGGAGACCCGTAGATGCGACGAACGACGATCTCGCGTTGGCTACGATGGCGTGGTTTTCTCGCGGCCGCCGCTGCCGTGCTGGCATCTGCCGCGGGCGAGATGCGGGCGAATGACGCCGGGCAAGACCTGGGCCAGGTCACCGAAATCGTGCTCGAAAACGGGCGAATCGCCGACGGCGGCTTCAAGCTCGCCGGTCGCGATGCCCAACAACAACTCGTCGTCGCCGCCAGGTTCCAAAGCGGCCAAACCCGCGACGCAACCCGCGTCGTCAAATACAAGGCCACTCCCGAAGGCATCGTCAGCGTGAGCGAAACGGGCTTCATTCGCCCTGTCGCCGAAGGGGAAGCGACGATCAGCATTTCGCATCCCGCCGGTGTCAGCGCCAGCGTGAAGGTGAGCGTCAGCAACATCCAGGCAGACCTTCCCGTCAATTTTCCGAACCAGGTCGTGCCGATCTTCACAAAGCTCGGTTGCAACGGCGGTGGTTGCCACGGCAAGGCGAGCGGCCAAAACGGTTTTCGGCTGTCGCTGCTCGGCTTCGAACCGAGGGAAGACTACGAGCACCTCGTGAATGAAGCCCGCGGCCGACGGTTGTTCCCGGCCGCGCCCGATCGAAGCTTGCTGATCGAAAAGGGAATCGGCCGCGTGCCGCACGGCGGCGGCGCCCGCATCGTCGAAGATTCCTACAACCACCGGATCATCCGCCGGTGGATCGAGCAAGGCATGCCCTACGGCAAGCCCGAAGACCCCAAGATCACGCGGATCGAAGTTTTCCCGCACGAGCGAACGATGGTCGCCGGCGGCGAACAGCAACTTCAAGTTACCGCGTTTTACACCGACGGCTCGACCGAGGACGTGACGCAAATCGCGCAATTCGACGCGAACGACACGGAAATGGCCGAGATCAGTCCGACGGGATTGGTAAAGACGAATCAGCTTACGGGCGACGTCGCCGTCATGGCCCGGTTCCAGGGTCAGGTCGCGGTGTTCCGGGCGACGATCCCGCTGGGAATCGACATCGCCTCGCTCCCGCCGGCCAAGAACTTCGTCGACGAACTCGTGTTCGCCAAGCTCAAGGTGCTCGGTCTGCCGCCGTCGGAAGTTTGCGACGACGCGACCTACATGCGCCGCGTGACGCTCGATCTCGCCGGCCGCTTGCCCACGCTCGAAGAATCGCAAGCCTTCCTCGCCGACACCGACGCCGCCAAACGCGACAAGCTCGTCGACCGCCTGCTCTCCAGCGGCGACTATGCCGACTACTTCGCCAACAAATGGAACGCGATCCTCCGCAACCGCCGCACGCAAGAGCAGCACAAGAACTCGACCTTCGCGTTCCACGATTGGATTCGCCAGAGCATCTACGAGAACAAGCCCTACGACGAGTTCGTCCGCGACGTTATCGCTGCCTCGGGCGAGGTCGGCGAAAACCCGCCGGTCGCCTGGTATCGCGAAGTCAAGGACTCGACGCAGCAACTCGAAGACACCGCGCAACTCTTTCTGGGCCTGCGCATCCAGTGCGCACGCTGCCATCACCATCCGTTCGAGAAGTGGAGCCAGCAGGATTATTACGGCTTCGCGGCGTTCTTCTCGCAGGTCGGCCGCAAGCCCGGCGAGGAGCGCGAAGAGGACCGCATCTTTCACCGCCGCGGCGCCGCTTCGGCGAAGAATCCCAAAACGAATCAGGACGTTCCGCCGACCGGTTTGGGCAGCAATCCCATGCAGCTTTCGCCGGACGACGATCCGCGGCACGCCCTCGTCGATTGGATGACGCAGCCCGACAATCCGTTCTTCGCCAAGTCGCTAGTAAATCGCTATTGGAAGCATTTCTTCTCGCGCGGCCTGGTCGATCCGGAAGACGACATGCGGATCACGAACCCCGCGTCGAATCCCGCGCTGCTCGACGCGCTCGCCAAGCACTTCGTCGACGGCAAGTTCGATACGAAGGCCCTGCTCAAGACGATCTGCACGTCGACGACGTACCAGCTCAGTTCGCTGCCGAACGCCTACAACGCGAAGGACAAGCAGAATTTTTCGCGCTACTATCCCAAGCGGATGCCGGCCGAAGTGCTACTCGACTCGATCGATCGCGTGACGGCTTCGACCACGCGCTTTGGCGGCGTCCCCGCCGGCACCCGCGCGGTCCAGCTTCCGGACAACGCCTTCAATTCGTACTTCCTCACCGTCTTCGGCAAACCCGAAGGTTCGAGCGCCTGCGAATGCGAGCGCTCCGGCGACGCCAACCTCGCCCAAAGCCTGCACTTGCTCAACTCCGGCGACTTGCAGGGGAAGATTTCGTCGGGCGAAGGCCGCGCGGCGCAGCTCACACGGGCGAAAGACCGCTCGCACGAGGAGCGGATCAAGGAATTGTATTTGACCGCGTTCTCCCGCGCTCCCGACGCGCAAGAGCTCGAAATCGCCAAAGCCCACCTCGCCAAAGCCGGCGACGACGAGGGAAAGCTCAAGCAAGCCTACGAAGACCTGATCTGGGTCGTCATCAATACCAAACAATTCCAATTCAACCACTAGAACACGGCGGACGGCTCGATCGCGGCGCACTCGCGAGGTCGAGTCGATGGATTCAACGCAGGGGATGCGGAGGACGCAGAGGAAGCGCAGAGAATGCAAATCTTCTCTGCGTCCTCCGCGTCCTCTGCGTTTGGAAAAAACGATGTCCCCTGCGTTGCGCCGCTACAACCAGAATGCGAGCTTCCATGATGTGGATCTGCTCCAAGTCCTGCGCCGCGCTCGTGATCTTCGCGTTGCTGATCTCTCCCGCGGTCGCGCAGCTTCCGACCGCACAGCTCAATACCGTTTTCCCGCTCGGCGGCCGCCCGGGGGCGACAATCGACGCGACGATCGGCGGCAAAGACCTCGACCCGCCCAGCCGGCTCTGGTTTTCGCATCCGGGCATTTCCGGCAAGGCGAAGGAGACGCCGCCGAACGAGTTTCTGCCCCCGCGGCCGTCGCCGAATCAGTTTACCGTCTCGATCGCCGCCGACGTTCCGCCGGGGATTTACGACGTTCGCGTCGTCGGCAAATACGGCGCGAGCAACCCGAAAGCGTTCGTGGTCGCGGCTCAGCCCGACGCGCTCGAAAAAGAGCCGAACAACGACGCGGCAACGGCCACACCCTTGCCGCTCGATTCGGTCGTCTACGGCACGGCCGACGGCGAAAACTTCGACGTCTTCAAGCTCGCGCTCAAGGCAAATCAGCGCGTCGTGCTCGACTGCCAAGCGTATCGGCTCGACACAAAGCTCAACGGCACGCTCGTGTTGCTCGACGCCGCCGGCAACGAGCTCGCCCGGGCGCGCGATAGCGTGCGCCGCGATCCGGTAATCGACTTCACGGCGCCGGCCGACGGCGACTACTTCGTCAAGCTGCACGATCACACGTATCGCGGCGGCGAGGAGTTTGCTTATCGTCTCGTGGCGACCACTGGGCCGGTCGTCGATTTCGCGTTTCCGCCGTGCGGCGAGTCGGGCAAGAAGCAGCGGATCGCGCTCTACGGCCGCAACCTGCCCGGCGGCGCGCCCGTCGAGGGCTTGAATACAAGCGGGCGACCACTCGAAAAAATCGAGGTCGAACTCGACATCCCCGCCGATCCCGCGCTGCGCCAGACGCTGGCAATTCCCGGCCTCATCGAGTCCGAAGAGTCGGGCTTGGATGCGTTCTCGTATCAGCACCCAACGCCGGCCGGGCCGACGAATCCCGTGCTCATCGGCTTCGCGTCCGCGCCGGTAATCGTCGAGCAAGAGCCGAACAACGACGCCGCGGCCGCGCAGAAAATCGCGCTGCCGTGCGAGTTCGTCGGGCAGTTTCATCTCCGCGGCGACGTGGATCGCGTGGCGTTCGAGGCCAAGAAGGGCGAAGTGTATTGGATCGAAGTCCTCGCCCAGCGGCTCGGCACGTCGGCCGATCCCTACGTGCTCGTCGAGCGGGTGACGAAAAACGACAAGGGCGAGGAGGAGATTTCCGTGCTCCAGGAGCTCGACGATGATCGCGAGAACCTCGGTGGCAATAACTACCGCCGCTTTCGCACGCGCAGCGGCGACGCGGCCTATCGCTTCGCCGTGCCCGACGACGGTGCCTATCGCATTACGATTCGCGACCTTTATTATCGCAATCGCGGCAATCCGCGGTTCGTGTATCGCCTGGCGATTCGGCAGGAGCAGCCCGACTTCCGTCTCGCCGTAGTTTCGCTTCCGGACGAGCCTCAGCAGGATCAGCAAGCCGTTCCCGCCGCGCCGCCGCTGTTGCGCAAAGGAGGCGCGATCGCGCTCGACGTGCTCGCATTTCGCCGCGACGGCTTTGCGGGCGAGATCGAACTGGCCGTGGAAGGCTTGCCGATGGGCGTGACCGCCGCCCCGGCGATGATCGGCCGCGACGATTCGCTGGGCGTCGTCACGCTCGTCGCGGACCCGTCCGTCGTCGATTGGGTCGGCGAGATCAAGATCGTGGGAAGGGCGAAGATCGGCGAGGAAGTGCGGACGCGCACGGCCCGGACCGGCGCGGTCGTCGTGCCCGCACAGAACGGCAACGAGACCTCGCGGGCGCGGCTCGCGCGGTCGCTGGTGCTCGCCGTGACAGCGGCGGAAACGGCCCCCGCGGTCGTTCGCGCCGGCGAAGGCAAGATGCTCGAAACGTCGCGCGGCGGCAAGCTGCAAATCCCCGTCCAAGTCACGCGCCACGGCGACTTCAAGGGCCAGATCAACCTGCAAGCCGACGGCCTGCCGCAAAACATGGGCAAGCCGAACGTGAACGTCAATGGCGATCAGGCATCGGCCAACCTCGAATTGTCGATCAACCAGAACGTCAAGCCGGGCATCTATGCGTTCGTGCTCAAGGGCCAGACGCAGTGGCCGAACTATCGCCGCAATCCCGAGGCGGCCGAGGCGGCAAAGAACGACAAGGAGATGCTCGACAAAATCGCGCAGCAAGTCGCGGACGAAGCCAAGCAGACCCAGCAACGCAAACAAGACGCCGAAAAGACGGCGAACGACGCGGCGGCCGCGGCCAAGCAAGCAGCCGATGCCCTCGCCGCCGCCGAGCAGGAGTTGAAGCAAGCCCGGCAGCAAGCCGATCAAGCAGCCGCCGCGGCCAAAGCCGCCAAGGACGCGGCAATGGCCAAAGCCGACGACGCGAATCTCGCCGCCGCCGCACAAACGGCCGAAAAAACCGCAGCCGACGCGGCGGCAAAGGTCCAGGCCGCCACCGAAAAGAAGAACGCCGCCGCCCAAGCGATGACCGAAGCGGCCGCCAAGTCTCAGCAAATGGCCGAAGCGAAGACCGCAGCCGACAAGGCGGCGAGCGACGCCGCCGAAAAGTCGAAACGCGCCGAGCAAGCCAAGCAACAGGCAAATCAAACGCTCAACCAGATCAACGAGCAGGCCAAACCGAAAAACGTGAACGTGGCGATCTACTCGACGCCGATTCTCATCAAGATCGCCGAAACGCCCGTCACGATCGCGTTCCCGTCGCCGAGCGTGGCGGTCGATCAAGGCGGCCAGGCGGAGTTGCCCGTGTCGGTCGCGCGGCTCTACGGTTTCACCGAGGAAGTCGAATTGGTCGTGACGAACGACAATGCCCGCGGCGTAAGCGCCGATCCGCTCAAGCTTCCGGGTGGTCAGAACGAAGGCAAGCTCGCGCTCAAGGCCGATAAGAACGCCCAGCCCGGCGAACGCAAACTCACGGTCGAAGCACGGCTCAAGTTCAATGGCCAAGACCTGCGCCAAAAAGCGGAGTTTACGGTGGTGATCAACGAGAAGCAAGCAGAAAGCAAATAGTACTGCCGCGTAGTATGCTCGGCTTGATACAAAAACAAGTTGCTTGGTTTTTTGTCGCAGAGTACGCGGAGAAGACCATAGCAGTCCCACGCAAAAACATCGTCCAACTCGCGAATCTCGCATTGAATTCTCTGCGGCCTCTGCGAGACCTCTGCGCCCTCTGCGTTAAAAAATTAGCCAACTCAACTACGCGATCGAGTATGAACTCTCGGACGACGCTTCTCCGTTCCGGCGCCACGTTCACGAACTGGATCCTGATCATGCAACGAACGCCAATCACCACGCTTGCGCTGCTCATCGTCCTCGCGGGCCGTTCGAGCTCCGAGGACAAGCCCGCGCCGCTGCCCGTCGCGGAACTCAAGCGCGATACGCCCGTCGACTTCGAGCAGGAAATGCTGCCGATCTTTACGCGGAGTTGCCTCGCTTGCCACAACGCAACCGACTCGGAATACGACGTCGTCCTCGAAACACCCCAAACCATCGCCAAGGGCGGAGCGGACGGTCCGATCGTCGCCCCGGGCAAGAGCGCCGAGAGCCGGCTGTTCATGGCGGCCTCGCATACGATCGACACGATCATGCCGCCCGCCGGCAACAAGGTCGGCGCGAAGCCGCTTTCGCCCGAAGAACTCGCCCTCTTGAAGCTCTGGATCGACCAGGGGGCCAAGGGCGAGGTCAAAGGCCGCGGGCCGACGAAATGGCAACCGCTGCCGCCGGGCGTGAACCCGATCTTCGCCGTCGCGATCACCGGTGACGGACAAACCGTCGCCGCGGGCCGCGCGAATCAAGTTCACCTGTACCACGGACTGAGCGGACTCGAGCTAGGCCGGCTCACCGATCCGGAACTCTTGAAGACCGGCGTCTACGCGCAGCCCGGCGTGGCCGATCTCGATTTGATCCAATCGCTCGCCTTCAGCCCCGACGGCGAACGCATCGCGATGGGCGGCTTCCGAACCGCGAAAATCTGGCGACGGCAGCACGACGTGCGCGTGGGCGAAATCGCGCTCGCGGCCGATGCGGCCCGGTCGATGGCCGCCAGCGCCGACGGCAAGTGGCTCGCGATCGGCGAAGCGAGCGGCAAGATCGAGTGGCTCGACGCCGTAGAGAAGAAGTCGGTCCGCACGCTCGCAGGACACGCGGCCGCCGTCACCGGCGTGGCGATCGCGCCGGACGGGGCCAAGCTCTACAGCGGCAGCGAAGACAAGACGATTCGCATCTGGAACGCGGCCGACGGCGCCCAGATCGCTCACTGGGAAACGCCCGCGCCGATTACGGCGGTCGCCCTGGTCCTCGGCGGCAAGCAACTCGCGACGGGTCATGCCGACAACGTAATCCGGCTCTGGGACGTGGCCGCCGACATCAAAGCCGACGCTCCGCCCGCGCCGGTCAAGGAGCTTAAGGGTCACGGCGGTCCGATCGCGGCGCTCGCCCTCGCGTCGTCCGACGGGAAGCAACTCGCCTCCGGCAGCCGCGACGGAACGCTGCGCGTCTGGAACGTCGAGGGCGGAAACGAGATTCGCAACCTCAACCATGGCGCGGCGGTGCTCGCGATTGCCGTGCGCCCCGACGGAAAGCGGCTGGCCACGGCCGGCGAAAACAACACGGTTCGCGTGTGGAACGCGGAGAACAACCAATCGCTCGGCGAGGTGAAGGGACACGTTTGGACTCAGTTGCAGTTCGAGAAGGCCGGCCGGGTCGTCGCGGCGACGAAGGCTCGCCTCGAAGAGCGCAAGCAAGCGGTGCCGCAGGCCGAAATGCTCGCCAAGACGGAAGCGGAGAACGTCAAGAAGGCGACCGAAGGCAAGGCGGCCGCCGAAAAACAGCTCGCCGAAAAACAGGAAGCGGCCAAGAAACCGACCGCCGACAAGCAGATGGCCGAACAAGCGCTGGCCGACGCGAAAGCCGCCGTTACGAAGGCGATCGCCGACAAGGAAGCGGCCGACAAAGCATTCGACGAATCGAAAACGAACGTCGACAAGGCCCAAGCCGCGAAGCAAACTGCCGACAAGACAGCCGCCGACGCGCAAGCCGCCGCCAACAACGCGACCCAGGCCAAGACCGCCGCCGAGCAAGCATCCAAGCAGGCCGCCGATGCCGCCAAGCAAGCCGCCGATGCCGCCGTCGCCGCCAAAGCCGCCAGCGACAAGGAGCCGGATAACGCCGGCCTCAAGGACGCGCTCGCTGCGGCGGAGAAATCCAAGCTCGATGCGGAAGCGAAAGCCAAAGCGGCTCAAGAAGCGTTCGCCGCCGCGGAAAAAACCGCTACCGACGCCGCAGCCGCGCTCAAGGCGGCTCAAGACGCCAAAACCGCCGCCGAAAAAACCCTCGCCGACGCGACGAAGCTCCGTCAGGACGCGGAACAGGCCAAACAGAAGGCCACGCAAGCCGTACCCCAAGCCGAGAACACCGTCAAGCAGAACGAGCAGAAGCTCAAGCAGGCAACCGAAGTGTTTCAGAAGGCCGAGGGCGAAGTGCAGACGGCGATGTCGGCCGTGACGGCGTCGGTCAAGGCGATCGAAGTCGCCGATGCCGCCGCCAAGACAGCAGCCGACGCCGTGCCAAAGGCTCAAACCGCCGTGCAAGCCGCCGAGGCGACAGTCAAACAGGCCGAGGCCGACTTGCAAACCGCGCAGCAGGCGGCAACCTCGGCCGAAAAACCGCGGCGAGCGCTGGCATTCTCCCCCGATGGTCTCCGGCTCGCCGCGGCAGGCGAAGACAACGTCGTGCACCTCTACAGCGGCGACAACGGGACCCCGCTCGACACGCTCGCGGGCCACACCGCGCCCGTCGCCGCCGTGGCGTTTCTTGCCGACGGATCGCTCGCCAGCGCGGCCGAGAAAGCGGTCGTCCGCTGGAACGTGAATCCCGAGTGGATCCACGAGCGAACCATCGGCAAGCCGGAAGACTCGGTGACGCTCGTCGACCGCGTGCTCGCGCTCGCCTGGAGTCCCGACGGCAAGACGCTGGCGACGGGCAGCGGCCAACCCTCGCGCAGCGGCCAGCTCAAGCTGTGGAACGTCGCCGACGGCGCGCTCGTCCGCGAGTTCGCCGACGCCCACAGCGATACGATCTTCGCCCTCGACTTCTCGCCCGACGGACAGTCGCTGGCATCCTGCGCTGCCGATCGGTTCATGAAAGTCTGGGACGTGGCCGCGGGCAAACTCGCTCGCGGCTTCGAAGGACACACGGGACACGTGCTGGGCGTAACGTGGAAGAGCGACGGCCGGCGGCTCGCCAGTTGCGGCGCGGACAACGCGATCAAGATCTGGGACTTCCTCACCGGCGAACAAGTCCGCACGATCGCCAACGCGCAGAAGGAAGTCGTTTCGATTACGTTCATCGGCGACGGCGACGAGCTGGTGTCGGCCAACGGCGAAGGCGCCGCCCGCGTGCACCGCGCCGGCGACGGCGGCAACGTGCGGAACTACGGCACGAGCGCGTTTCAATACGGCGTGGCCACGAGCGAAGACGGCAAGCTGATCGTCACCGGCGGCCAGGACGGCAAGCTGCGAATCTGGAACGGCCAGCAGGACAACAAGATGCTGTTCGAGATCGGACCCTAGGTCGCCCCCAGACCTGCGGTTTCCGAAAGCACAATGAAAAATGCAAAATGAAAAGTGCAGAATGACCGCGGTCGCTCCGTATCTTGGCGCCGCCTTAAGGACTTTCCTGATTTCGCACTTTCGCGCTTTCGCGATTCGCAACGAATCATCCCCGGGGAACAAGCGTGGGGGCGTTGGCAATACATAGCGCGGCATATCCTCGTGGCTTTTCGTTGCGAAGTCGCAGTTCACGGCCCTGCCGTAGACCTGCCCATCGACGAGCATCGCATTGGCGTCCCGCTTCGGCACGGTGCGGGTATCTTGAAACGCCCGGCGGTTCGGCATAACACATAGGCTGTCGAGCGGTCGAACCGCTCTTGCTTCTATTGCCTCCTGCCCGCGAGTCGAGCAATGTCTTCCCTTGTTCTCACCGTCCGCATTGCCGCATTGAGTTTCGCGATTGCCGTGCTGGGCTTCGCCATCGCGGGAGCGCGTGCCGCCGACGATCTTCTCGTCGCCGATTTTGAGGGCGAGAGTTACGGCAAGTGGAAGGTCGAGGGCAAGGCGTTCGGCGCGGCGCCGGCCAAGGGAACGCTGCCGGAGCAGATGCACGTCGAGGGTTACGAAGGCAAGCAACTCGTCAACTCGTTCGTGGGCGGCGACGACGCGACGGGGCGGTTGACTTCGCCCGACTTTGAAATCGAGCGGCCGTGGCTGTGCTTCCTGCTCGGCGGCGGCCACCATCCCGGCAAGACCTGCATCAATCTCCTCATCGACGGCAAGACGGTCCGCACGGCGAGCGGTCCGAACGATCGGCCCGGCGGCAGCGAGCGGCTCGACTGGCATAGTTGGGACGTGAAGGAGTTCGTCGGCAAGTCGGCGACGATCGAAATCGTCGATGCACAGCGCGGCGGCTGGGGGCATATCAACGTCGACCACATCGTGCAGAGCGAGAAGCGCCGCGGGGCGGCGAAGATCGTGCGCGAAATCGTCGCGGACAAACGCTACCTGCACTTGCCGGTCAAAAACGGCGCCGTCAAGCGCGTCATTACGATCCGCGAAGGCGAGGCGATGGTCCGCAACTTCGACATCGAGCTGGCCGACGCGAACGCTGGCGAAGTCGACTTCTGGGCGTTCCTCGACTTGCAGCCGCTCGCGGGCAAGCGTCTGGCGATCGAAGCCGTGTTGCCGGCGGATTCGAAGCTGCTCGACGGCTTGAAGCTCGCCGACGCACTACCGAGCGCCGACGCAATGTATGCGGAAGCCCAGCGGCCGCAGTTCCATTTCACCTCGCGCCGCGGCTGGCTCAACGATCCCAATGGAATGGTCTACTACGACGGCGAATGGCACCTGTTCTATCAACACAATCCGTACGGCTGGAACTGGGGCAACATGCACTGGGGCCACGCCGTAAGCCGCGATCTGGTGCAATGGGAAGAGTTGCCGATCGGACTCTATCCGCGGTCGCTCGGCGACATGGCGTTTTCCGGCAGCGCCGTCGTCGACAAGGACAACACGTCGGGCTTCAAGACCGGCAAGGAAGACGTGTTGGTGCTCGCTTACACGAGCACCGGCCGCGGCGAATGCATCGCCTATAGCAACGACCGCGGCCGCACGTGGCACGAGTTCGACGGCAATCCCGTGGTCAAGCACAAGGGCCGCGATCCGCGATTGTTGTGGCACGCGCTGACGAAACGCTGGGTGATGGCGGTCTACGGCGAGAACCAGGGCCAAACGATCGACTTCTATTCGTCGCCGGACCTGAAGCAGTGGAAGTTCGAGAGCCGCACGCCGGACTTCTTCGAGTGCCCCGATTTGGTCGAGCTGCCGATCGACGGCGACAAGGGGAAGACGAAGTGGGTGCTCTACGCGGCGGACGGCAAGTATCTGGTCGGCGACTTCGACGGCAAGAAATTCATCAAGGACTCCGGCAAGCATCAGGTATGGCACGGCGATTTCTATGCCGCACAGACGTTCACCAACTCGCCGGATGGGCGGTGCGTTCAGATCGGCTGGGGCCGCAACGTCGCGTTTCCTGGCATGCCGTTCAATCAGCAGATGACCATCTCCGTGCAACTGACGCTGCGGTCGACGAAAGTCGGGCCGCGGATGTTCGCCGAGCCGGTGGCCGAACTGGAATCGCTGCGCACCGCGCCGCCGATCGCCAGCGTCAAGAACGCCGACTTGGCCGAGGGCAAGAACGCGCTCGCGGGCAAGCAGGGCGAGTTGGTGGACGTGACGGCGACGATTTCCCTGGGCGACGCCAAACGCGTCGAGTTCGCGCTCCGCGGTCTCGATATCGTCTACGACGCCGCGGCGGGCACGATCGCCTGTGGGAAGTACGCCGCGCTGCTGCCGCTCGACGAAGGTAAGCTCACCCTTCGGGCGCTCGTCGATCGCGGATCGGTCGAACTGTTCGCCGGCGGCGGGAGCGTGGCGATTTCCGCGTCCCATCGACCCGCCGCAGACGAACGCGGAATGTCGCTCGTCGCCAAAGGCGGCGCCGCGCGGATCGAGTCGCTGGAAGTTTACGAGCTTCGCTCGGCGTGGCGAGCAACGAGCGCTCAATCGAACGCGACGCTCAAGAAGAATTGATCCGCGGTCCAGTCGGCGAACCAGCGATGGAGCGCCACGGCGAGTTCGTCGTCACTGAGATCGCAATCGGCGGCCGCGGCGGCGATCGCCGCTTCGACCGTCGCTCCGGACTCAAACGCAGCCAGCAGTGCGTACTGCGGTTTCGCCAGCGGATAGCGGCGGACGACGTAATCTCGCCGCGACAGGGCGACGTAGGTTTCTTCCGGCCGCGGGATCGCCAGATCGTCTTCGATCGGATCGTCGTCGTCCGCCCGGTCGATCGCCCGCATTTTCGTGTAGAAGTCGTTCACCGGGTAGCGAAACAGCAAGAGCCGCACGCACGGCGCCAGTTGCAGCCGCGCGGCGAGCCAACGGTCGGGCGGAATCGCCGCGAGAGCGTCGGCCAAGACTCCTTGGCGGTTCTCCATCCCCGGGCCATCGTAAACCTGGCCGACGGTCCATTCGAGCCGGGCAAGATCGACGACGAACCGGGGCCAGTCCGGGGATAGTCCCGCTTCGGCCGCGGCCGCGTCAGGTTCGGTCGGGCGAGTCTCGTCGAGAAACTGGGCGAAGCGAGCGCCGAGCTCGCAAAGCGTATAGCTTTGCGATGGGTATTTCTGCAGATAGCCGAGCGCGAAATGGTCGAAAAGTTCCTCGCCGAGCGTTCGGGCGACGATCGGGAACACGTCGCGCAAGCATTCGAGCAGCCGCGCGTAGTAGGCGTTCGCATAAACGCCCAAGCGTTCGATGCTGTCGAGGGCCTGGCTGCGGGTGACGACGCGCTCCACTTCATCCGGGGAAACCGGAATCGCGGCTTGGGCGGCGTCGCTGGCAATGCCCGCGGCCACGCCGGCGGGATGGGTGATGACGGACTGCATCCAGCGTTCGACGAGATCGAGCGGCCGCGGATTGACGCCCGGCTGCGATTCGGCTGAGTCGTTCTGGGCGGAGGACTGCGGCATCTTCGACGACGTTGGGGCGCGGCGAGACCGAGACGTGCGGCGTGCCGGGACGATGCAACCGTCCATCATTCTACGCGTCGTGCGGCGCTTCGGCGACGGCCGCGGATTCGCGCGGCGGCGACGAATCGCGCTTTGCGCCGGTAGGCCCACCCGAAAGCAGCCGCTCGAACAGAGCCTCGTATTCGTCTGCCAGCCGCGCGACCGTTAGATGTTGTTCCGCAAATTTCCGGGCATTCGCGCCCATCGCGGCCAATTGCTCCGGCGGCGTTCTGTCGAGGCGGTACAAGGCGTCGGCGAGGCTTTCGACGTTGCTCGGCGCGAACAACCAACCCGTTTCGCCATTCTGGATTAGTTGCCGATGGTCAAAGGCGTCGGCCGCGATGACGGGTCTTCCACAGGCGAGGCTTTCGCAGACCACGTTCGACAGCCCCTCGACGATCGACGGGTGGACGAGCGAGTGGTGCGCCGCGAAGAGCGCGGGGATGTCGCTGCGTGCGCCGAGGAATTCCCAACTGTCTTCGAGTCCGTGGCGTTTCAGTGCCGCTTGGAGTTCCTCGCGGTACTTGAATTCGTCGGCGAGGACCGGCTTGTTGCTGCCGACGACCGAGACGCGAAACCGTGTCCCGTGTCGCTCCTTGAGCAAGCCGGCGGCCTCGGCGATCAGGTGCCAGGCCTTGTTACGGTCGACGCGACCGATACAGAGGAGCTTGAGCGGTTCGCCGGGCGCGCGGACGAGCGGCGGGGCGGAGAACTTTTCGAGGTCGAGGCCATTCCAGATCGTCGTCACGCGATCGTCGCCCCAGCCGTAGCGGCGGCGATAGTGCTCGCGCATGTGGTGAGCGTTCGTCGTGATGTGATCGGCGAACGGATAGCAGCGTTCGAGCAGCCCCTTCTTGAAGCCCACGATGCCGCCGATCGGAAAGGACCGTTCGGAGACGACGATCTTGGGCCGGCGCCTTAGTCCCGCGGCCGCGACGAGGCAATAGAAGTTCGGCACGGAAAGGTAAGCGAGCGCGACCTGATAGTTGCCTTCGCGGAATCGTTCTCGCAGCTCGCGCGCCGGCGAGAACGAATAGCGGCGGCGCTTGCGATGCAAGAATATCCGGACTCCGCCGGCGCGGAGTTCGTCGCCGAAGTGATCGATGTCGTGATAGACGAACAAATCGACTTCGTGACCGCGGCGCACAAGCTCGACGGCGAGGCTCGTAAGCTGCCGCTGAGCCCCCCCTGCGCCGAGATAGTCGATAACGAAGAGAAGTCGCATGGGTCGACGGCGGGGGCGCGCGGTGCGCACGGGCGAGCCGCGGCGAAGCAATCGCGAGTCAGGCAGCGGAAGGCGAAGGCGGAGGTGAAGGCAGTGGACGCGGCACGGGCGGCCTGAAGGGTGGCGGCGGTCGCCGCGACCTTTCCGCCGCCTTTAGCTCGTGCGCGGCGGAAAGGAAGCCGAAACACAGTCCCATCATCAACGCATATTCGCGGCTTTGCAGCACGCCATGTGCCGTCAGGCTTCCCAGTGCCAACACGAAACCAAAGGTCATGGCAAATGTCCGAATCGCCGGAACCGGACACTTCCACCCCTGCCACACAATTGCGGCGATCATCAACAAATAGAGAGCTAGCGGCACGATCCCGGCTTCGCCGGCGATCAAGATATACGTGTTGTGAGGACCGATGTTGGCGGCTCCCACGCGGCGCTGCGTGCCCAAACCGTTGCCGAGCAACGGGCTCTTCTGCCACTCGCGGATACCGTTCATCGCGAGCTCGAAACGTCCGCCGGTCGTTTCGTCCGTAACCTCGCCGCGAATCACTCGGCCGAGACTCTCGAAGCGTTCGACTTGGCTGCGATCTGTTGCTTCGCGCACGACCCAATAGCTGAATACGGCGTAGGCCATGCCGGCAACCACGGCGACCGCCGCCAGGGAAAGCACGAGCTTCTTGGAGCCGGGCGAGATTACGACTTGAGCGAGAGAGACGAGCGCGAAGACGACGAACGCGCCGCGCGAGGCCGTCAATAGGATTGCCAAGGCGGAAATCATCAGCGCCCCGACAACCAGCACCGTCGAAAGCAGTTTCGAACGGCCGGACATCATGTACGCAAAAACCATCGCGGCAAACATGCAAACTGCCGCGCCGGCTTCGTTCGGGTTGTTGTAGGTGCCCGTCGCACGCGACAGGTCGCGCGATTCGCCGATTCTTACGCGGTAGAATTCCGGGTAGTAGGACGAGATCCAAATTCCCAGCGGGATAACCAGACCGAGGAGAAACAACCCACCGAGCGTAAAGCGCACGCCGTAGGCAAGAAATACGCTCCGCGCGGCAACGGCGGCGGCCATCACGATCAGCAGCGACGCGAGTAGCAGCCGAATCAGAAACGACCGGCCCAAGATACCCTCGGGGTCGGCGCTTAAACCAATCGGGGTTCCGATGGCGACCAACGCGACGAAGAACAAGACGTAGAGCCGGCCCGCAGTTCCCAAATCGCGGTAGACGGTAAGCCGGTAAAGCAGCAAAACGACGATACAGAGGACGAGAATCACGATCGAGAACGCCTGATTCACGCCCCAGAGGTTGTACGCCACCGTATTCATGTCGAACAGGCAGAGCACGATCAAGAGCGCAAACGACGCGAGGCCGAGAATCGACTTTCTCGCCAACGCGGCGGCCGCGGGTCGGCGGAGGACCGGTGCCAAGGGGCGACCGACAGCCGAGAGGTTTCGTGGAATCGGAAGGTCGCCGGACGTGGCCATAGATTTCCTCGGTCTGCCTTGGCGCTGTACGCCGCGCAACCGCCAGGCGAGAATCGGCGGAACAGCCCCCACTCCCGCTGACGCGGCTCGCAAGGCGACACGCTCGAGCGCCGGCCGCGATAAAACACCGCGATAGTATCGATTCTACACGAAACGGAAGCTGCGCCGCGGAAGCTGTGCCCGCAAAAAACCGAGCGCGACCCGCCAACGGCGGGCGACTGGGCGGATTGTAGCGTTTAGCTCGATACGCACGCCGAGCCGCGACGGTTCGTCCCCGGTTCCGTCGGATTCGAGCCGAAACGCCGCGCGGAGGCAAACCCATTCGACCGGCTCGCGAGCCGCAACTACCCCACCCGCAGCTTGTCTTCCAGCCGGCGGATCGCCTGCTCGACTTGCCACGTCTGGTCGGCAAGCGCGACGCGCTCGGAACGGGCAAGCCAGCGCTCGACCGTCTTTTGGGCCGACAGTACGGTCGTGTGTTTGCGGCCCCCAAAGTACCGGCCGATTTCCGACAACGCGGCCCGGGTGTGCTTGCGGGCGAGAAACATCGCCAGCATCCGCGGGTGGCTGGCATGTTTCGAGCGGCAGTCGGACTTCAGGGCGTCCGACTCCAGACCGAACGCGTCGCACACCGCCGCTTCGATGTCCGCAAGGCGAATCGTCCTGCCGTGATCCGCAAACAAGTCGGCGAGCGACTGTTCCGCGAGCGCCCGGGAAGGCGGCTCGCCCGTCATTACCGCAATGGCCTGCAATCGGTAAAGCGCCCCGCCAATCTCCCGCGCCGTCGCCGCAATTCGGCGGGCAACCAGTGCGAGCACGTCGTCGCGCACTTCGAACCGGATGTGGCACGCGGCACGGCGGGCGATCTCGTAGCGCGTCTGGTAGTCGGGTGGCTCGATCCGGCAAAGCATCCCACTCGATAAGCGGGTGATCAGCTCCGGGCCGAGCGCGATCAGTTCCGCCGGAGGACGATCGGCGGTGAGCACGATGCGACGCCCTTCGGCGAGCAGCGTGTCGATCGTGTACAAAAGTTCGACGAGCGTGGCGCGCTTGCCCGCAAAGAATTGCACGTCGTCGACGATCAGCAGGTCGGCGCCGCGGACCTTGTTGCGGAAACTAGGCAGTCCGCTGCCGCGGACGGCGTCGACGAACTGCGAGGTGAACTGCTCGGCGGTCAGGTAGACGAGGCGGCGCTGGGGCGCGCTACGTCGGGCCGTCGACCAAACCGCTTCGGCGAGGTGCGTTTTGCCAACGCCCGTGGGACCGTAGAGCAAGAGCGACGCACAGGGCGCGGCCCCGTGCCACTGGGCGGCGTTTTGAGCGGCCGAAAACGCCAGACGATTCGCCGCTCCCACGACGAACGACGCAAAGTCGGCGAACCGGCGGCCGGTTCGCGCAGCGGCCGGTTCGGCGGGCTTGGCAGGCGTCGCCGGTGACCCGTGCGCTTCGCGAGCGGGCTCGCGCGCGTAAACGCGGCGCGGCGCGAGGTCGTGGTTGACGCGAAACTCGATGACCGCCCCATCGCCGAATGCAGCGGCGGCGGCGCGCAGTTCCGCGGCGAAGTTCGTGCGGAGCACTTCCTTCTTGAATTCGTTCGGCGCTTCGACGATGACCTTGCCCGTGGCGAGCACGAACGCGGCATCTGCGAACCAGAGGTCGAATTTTTGCTTTCCGACCTTGCCGGCCAGCGACTCCCGCATGGCCGACACGACGTCCCTTTCGTCCGTGGTCACTTCCGTTTACTCCCCCCTCGGCGCACAACCTCCACGCAGAAGTTTTGCGCCGGCCAAAAGTTTAAGAGTCGCCGAGTTGCGCGCCCGCTTTCCGTCGCCGCGGTCCGCTCGCCTATGATGAGAATGAATTGGACGAGACGGGACGGTAAAGAAATGCCAACGCGATCAGCTCCATCGACTCGCGAGCGATTCCCATCGCAGCACGCGTCGACTCGTCGTCACCTGAGGAGCGGATTCTGCCTTGTGCTAGCACGGCTGTCAAATACCTGAGACTGGCCTCCAACTTACGATGCGGCGGGTCCGCGCGCGAACGACGTAAGTCATTGCGCCGTTTGACTCAGGGGAAAGGATCGTGTGCACGCAATCGACGCAAGTGGAACGACGGCTCGGCGGCGGAAAACGTGTTTGCCGCAGAGGTGGACACGGATTGCTAACGCGGCCCATGTCGTAAACCGTTGCCAATCAACGAAAAACGTCGCGCTAGCGCCGTTCGCTTACCAACCCCGTTGCGAAGGGGTTCTCGGCGGCGACTACAACTTGTGTTTACTGCGACCACGGCACGCTACATTTCGCGTGGATTGTCAAATCGGCGCAAAAAGATAGCCCGGCGGTCCCACGCCTCGAATCCGGCCTGACGGTAGATTTCGATTGCAGGAGCGTTGGCCGCGTCGACCGCGAGAACGACGCGCGCCCGACCCGCGCCGCGAGCCATCGACAACGCCCGTTGAGTCAGCGCTCGCCCCAAGCCCAGACCACGAAACTCCGGCGCCACGCCGAGATAGACAAGTTCCCATTGGTCGTCGTCCGGATGGTCGGCGAGTAAGAGGCACCCTACGTCCTGACCGTCCTCGACCGCAATGAGCCAGCGGTCTGGATCGAACTGGCCCGTCGCCCGGTAGCCGGCGAGCACGTCGTCAATTGCCCGAACGCCGTCGAGTCCGGGACAGTCGCGGCTCTCGACGTAGGTTCGCTCGACGAGATTGGCGAGGCGGCAATGGTGTTCGGGCTGATAGGGAACCCATTCGAGATTGGCGGGCCCGTCGTCGACGCCCGGTGAATCGCAATCGGCGACGAGGAACAGCAGGTCGGCGGGATGCTCAAACCCGGCGGCGGCAAAATCGGCGCCGGCGCGGACGTCGTTGGCTTCGGCCAGGGCTTGCACGAACGCGGATTGCCGCGAGCGGGCCAGGTCGGCGGCCGACCGTAGCAGCACCGACCCAGTCTCGGACGGGGCGAGGGCGGCGGTTCGCGGCGAAGTGACGGAGCTGACGCGTCCGGGGAGGGATCGAAGCCAAACCGCGCCGACGAGACGCCGCTGCGGCACGTTGGAGTTCCCCGGCGCGACCGTTGCGACCAGCAGTCCCTGCCATTCGGCGGCGTCGCGTTGCGCCTCCTCCAAGGCGCGGTCGATAACGGCTGGTGGCGGAGGTTCTCCGCGCGACGACAGCGCAAGTTCCAGCGCAGCGCGCCGTTCGGAAGGCAACGCCGCGTCGACCTGAACGTGATCGGCGGGATACTGGGACATCGGGCGTAACATACCGCAGGGACACGGCCGCGTCACGGTAATTCGCTACACGTCGCGTCGTTGCACCCGCGAGCTACAATGGACATAGCCACTAAAAGGCCTCGCCGCGCGCGAGCGCCCAACCGCGAGGTAACTTGAAATGGCCGAACGTCGTTGGGCATTGCGGAACGGATTGATCGGTGCGGTGCTGGGGGCTTCCTGCGCGTTCCCAGCGTTTGCCCAAACGGAACCGCCGCCCAATCCCGATCCGCGGGAGAGCGCGGCCGACGCCGAGCCGGGTTTCCTGGGTCTGATCGGCGACGATCGCAGCGAAGGTGGTCGTGGCGTGCGGATCGTCAAAATCGACCGCGACAGCCCGGCGGATCAGGGCATGCTCAAGGAAGGCGATTTGATCTACAAGATCAACGACCAGCCAATCCGCAACGGCCGCGATATGCGACGGGTGTTGTCGCGGATGCCCCCGGGCACGGAGGTGCGGTTCTATATCGACCGCGAGGGGGCGCTCAAGGAGCGCGACGTGACGCTCGGCGAACGACCCGGGCCGGAGGAGCGCAAGCACAGCTTTGGCGTGATCGGCGAACCGCTGCCGATTCCGGGTGGGCCGCAAGCGACCTTGCCAGCGCCACACGGTTCGGGCCCGGCTCCGCGCGGCCCGGCGCAAGGCGAAATCTATCTACCCGCGCCGGCGACGCCCGAACGGGCGTCGCTGGGAATTCGAACGGTGCCGCCGACGGAGCTCGACAAGGCCCAACACGGATTGCCGAATCTGCGCGGCGCGGTCGTGTTGTCGATTGCCGCAGGCTCGCCGGCCCACGTCGCGGGCATTCCCTTGCAGGCGGTCGTCGTGGCGATCGACGGGCAAAACGTGTCGGGACCGGCCGACCTGGCGCGGCGGATTGCGACGTTCGAGCCGGGACAGGAAGTCGAGGTTTCGTACTACTACAAGCGCGAACACTACCGGCGGCGGTTGGTGCTCGGTGACAAACACGAGACCGACGGCGACGAACATTTCGCCGCAGACCGGGCGCCAGGGCCGGAGAAGGAGTCACAAGCGGCAGCGGACCGCATTGCGACGCTCGAACGAGAAGTCGAAACGCTGTCGCGCCGCGTCGAAGAGCTGGAGCGGACGATCGAACGCTTACAGCGACCGCAAGGCGCGGCGCGCGAGTAATGTCGGAACGAATGCCGGCTGCCACCAAATGGCAGGAAGCGCAACACCCGGGCCTACCCAGCCAGCGCGTGCGCCCGTCGGCGAACGGAATCGCGTCCTACGGAATCGCATCGCGCGGGTCGTTAATAGCGGGCGGCGCCGTCGCGGCTGTTGAGCGGCGGTTCCTGGTAGCGGTTTTCGGGCCGCGGCTCGGAGGCGTAGGGGTTCGTGCCGTATGCCGAGGCATCGGTGCGGTTCGCGTTTCCGGCCGCCGTCGAAGACGCGGGGCCTTCGTAGCGGCTCGTGCCGCCGGGTTGATACGGGGCGGCCGCGGTCGACGCGCGGGCGTCCGTCGGCGTCGAGTAGCTCGGAACTCCGGCGGGTTGATAGCCGGTGCTGCCGGGGTCGTAGGCGTTCGCCTCGGTGCGCGGAGCGGCATTCCGCGAATCGGCGGTGCGCGATTCGAGAGGCGCCGCGGATGGTGAACCGCCCGACGCCGCCGACCGACTGTCGGTCATGTAGCGGTCGCCGGTCATGTCGCGGTAGCCGCCGGCGTCGTAGCGGCGTGCCGCGTCTTCCGGCGTGGCGTAGTTCGGCGCGGTGTACTTGTCGTTCGTCGCGCCCGTGTTGGCCGGCGGAGCATAGCGGTCCGGCGCCGAGTAGCGGCTGTCGTCGTAACGCGGGGCAGCCGCCGGCGCGCTCGGATCGGCCGAGCGATAGTGCGGGTTGTCGTAGGTACCCGTCGCAGCGTTGTTGCCGCCGGTCGCGCCGTTCTCGCTTGGCGCGCCGTAGCGATTGGCATCGTAGCCGGTGCTGGGCGAAACATACGGTTTCGCCGATCCGGGATAGTTCGAGTCGTAGGGCGAAGTTTGGGCGGCGCCGGACGCCCCAGCGCCGGCGTCGTAGCGGCTCCCCGTGTCGTAGCGACTACCGGTGTCGTAGCCGCCGCCCGATTTTGTGTACGGATTCGCGGCGACGCTGGCGGCGGCGTTGCCGTTGGGAGACCAACTGGTTCCGCCCGTTCCGGCCGCTGGAGCACCGTATCCCGTGTCGGGATAGCCCGTGTTGGGGTAAGCGGTGTCGGGATAACGCGAGCCTGCACCGGCCGGGGGCGTGTTGTAGCTGGCGGTCGCGCCTTCAAAGGGCGGCGCGGCCGCGGCCTTGGCGCCGGGCGAGTTCTTGTCGGCGAGCGCTTCGTCCGACGGCCGGCCGACGCTCGGCGCCGCGGCCAGCGACGTGTCGGGGGCCTTGTCTTTCTTCCACCAGGCCATGTCGTTCCACGTGGGCGAGTGAAATTTGCCGTTGCTGTAGCAACCGCTCAGGATCACGAGCGACCCGCAAAGCACGCTGGTGCGCGCGAGAGATTTCCGCATGGCCGGGCCTTTATGCAAGTTGGCGGGTGGGAGAGGAGCGCAGGGCGCGGCAGAGTGCCGGCGGCCCGAGGCCCTCTTCCCTGAGGACACGAGTGAATTGGCGTATCTGGCCCACCCCCGCGAGGGCGCGAGCCAAGGCTTCATTTTCCTATGTCGACCCGGACGACCGGCAAATTCCATTCAAATCGGATAAACGGCACGCAAAATGTCTCAAGCGCACCGCCAGCCGCCGGAACTGGGACGGATCATAGCGAGTCGCTCGGCACGGTCAACGGCAGTTGGCCGCAATGCCGGCGCGTCGTGGCATCAAAAATCGTCCAGCGCGTCGATCAGCTTGTCCAGGTCGTCCTTGGGCTGCTGCGGTTTGCCTTCCTGGCGTTTGGGGATGCCGACAGTTGTGCCCACGGTCTCGCGGCCTGCTAGCAGTAGTTGCTCGTCGCGTTCGCTCACGGCCGTCGCCAACGCGTCCTGGCCCGATCCACCGCCAAACAGCAGCGACAAGTCGATCTTGATCCCGCCGACCGCTTCCGCGCTGCCCGCGATGGCCGGCGTCTTGTGCTGCGGGAAGATTATCGCGTTCTCCGGGCAAACGCGGCTGCACGCAGGACAGCCCTTGCGGCAATTGTCCGGCTGCTCGACCAGGATCGTGTCCGCCCTGTCGAGGCCGTACACCCCGAACAGGCAGAAGTCGATGCACTCCATGCAGTTCGTGCAACGGCTGTAGTCGATTACCGGATACCAACGGCGGGCCGGCTCTTCGGCCACGATCGTCGGGCCGGTAGCGACGGTAGTCTCCTCTGCGCCGGCCGTCGATGAAAGCTTCACCGGGCCGGGGAATGCCGCGTCGCTCGGAGCCGCGGCGTGATGCTTGCCGCTCGGATCGAGGTACCGCTCCAACTGCTCGCTCTTGGGCGCGCCGCCGATCCAGCCGAGCAAGTCGACCGTTTGCGTCGTCGTCTCGTCGGCAATCCGGCGAATTTCGGCAAGATAGGGATCGATGACCGCGTGCGTCCGCAGGTCGAGGCAATATATCTTCCGCCTGGGCATGTCGCGGCGATCGATCACCCGCCCCTTCGCTTCGCTCATATCGTCGCCGGTCGCGTCCGCTTCGTCGCCCTCATCGTCCTCGTCATCTTCGCCGGCCGCCTTGAGCAGCGTCTGGCCCTCTTGCCCGTGGATTCCGTTGCGGTCGAGAGTCCACCGGGCAGCCCGCGGGTACAGCCACGACAAAACGATCATGTCGCCGGCGATGCCTTGCAGGCACAACATGCCGGTGCCGTCGGGCGCAAGGTCGTACAAATGTGGCACGACGGTCACGTCGACCCCGCCCTGCATCACCAGCGCCGCAACGAGGTCTTCCTCGAGCTTCCGTTTGGCGGGATTCAGGCTTTGGCCCTGCGAGACGACGACGGTGATGCGCTTTGCCATACGGTACTCTCGATTGCACTAAACCTTGGTGAGGACGCCGCAACGGCCTATTTTTCAGCCGAAACCATTCGGTCGGAAATCCAGTTCGCCAACTCGCGCTTATCAATGGTTCCTTCGCAAACGGCGTTCATCACCGCAACGGCATCCTCGTCGACTACGTCAATAGTCCATCCCTGGTGCAGTAGAAAGTTGCGCATCGTTGCCCACGCCGTGCGCTTGTTCCCATCGACAAAGGGATGATTCTTCGCAATATGGTATGCATACGCTCCGGCCATTTCGGCAATCGTCGAGTGCAGGAAAGCGCAGCCGAACGTTGCCTGTGGTTGTGCCATTGCCGACTCCAAGAGGCGCGAGTCCCGCAGCCCTTCCACGCCGCCATACCGCATGATCGCCAGGCGATGTGCAAATAACACCTCGGCGAGCGTCACGAACCGGAGGATTCTCGGCGTTCACTTCGCCAGTTCCTCGAGGATGCGGCGGTCTTTCGTAAAAATCTCCTTGATGTTATCGCCAAACGATTTCGGGACTTGTCCCGACGAGATCGCGTGCAACAGGACGAGATAGGCCGACACATTAAGTCCATAGGAAGCGGCTTCGCGCTCGATCTCCGTCGCGACACCTTGCGAAACCGTAATCGGCAAGGTCACTTGCACGGATGTATCTGGGATGATTGTCGACATGACGGTCGCCTCGCTCATCAATTAACATTCAGCAATTGCTCGAATCACTCGTTCATCTGCCCCTTGATCGTCCGCTCCGCCAGTTTCCACGCGGCTTCGAGGTGAACCAGGTACTCGTCCGGCGACAGCAATCCCGCTCCATCGCCTTCCATCTCGAACAGCCACCCGCGCCCGTAGTTGTCCACGTTAATCGTGGAAGGATCGGCCAGCAAGTCGGCGTTGATCTGCGTCAACGTGCCCGGCATGGGGGCGTAGAGCGCGCTTTCGGCCTTGCTGCTCTCGATCTCCCCGATTTCCTGCTTCTCGACGAGCACCGCCGGGGCGGACAGATGCCAGTCGAGAAAATAGACGTCTTGCAGCAAACGGACGGCGTAAGCGGAGAAGCCGAAGCGGAAGGCAGGGGTCAGGGGACGGGGGTCGGGGGTCGGGGAAGGATTCGGGATTTGGGATTCGGGATTCGGGGAATGCGAGCATGGACCGGCTTCGCGCCGTTGTGCCCACATGTGATTTCTGGCGTATAGCCGGTCCGTCGGAATGCGGGCTTCGTACTTGCCCATTGCGAACGTCAGACAGACTTCGGCGGTCAGGGATCGGGGGTCAGGGGAAGACGGAGAAACGCCTTCTGTGGATGGTTGCGCTCTCGCCATTCGCCAACTCGCCGCAAAACCGCTCCGAACTGCTCGTGCCTGACCCCCGACCCCCGGATCCCGACCCCGGATGCTACGTGTACCGCACGCCCCGATGCTCCGGCTCGAAGAACGCCGGCAACAGGCCATCGACGCGCAAGAGTCCGGCGCGCGTAAGCCGCACCTCATTTGCGTCGAACGACAGGTACTCGTCGTCGGCATACTGCCGCCATTCGTCCGCCCAGTGCTCGATGATGTCGACGCCGAACTTGTCGCGGAAGTAGCCCACGTCGAGCAGGCCCTTCTTCATTTGCAAAATCATCTCGCGCACCAGGCGCTGGTGCGGCGTCGGCACGAGTCCGCGCAACAGCGGCAACTCGCCCCGATCGAGCGCCGCGATGTAGTCGCCCCACTGGTCGAGATTCTGGTAGTGCACGCCCGAAATGTGCCCAAAGCTCGCCACGCCGGAGCAAAGCAGGTCCGACCCGCGCCACAGATTGTCGCCATAACTGAAGTTCACCTTCGCCGGGTCTTTGACCAT
>QEVJ01000034.1 GCA_003576845.1 Planctomycetota bacterium | reverse complement strand
GCCCGCGAGAATCCCCAGGTGCAATCCCGAGATGGAGAGCAAATGCACCGCGCCGGTTCCCACGTACGCGGCCATCACGTCCGAGTCGATATACTCTCGCTCGCCCAACAGCACTGCGGCGGCAAGGCCGGCTTGTTCGGCGTCGATGTGTTGCCAGAGGATTTCGTGGCCGCGGCGGCGAACCTGCTCGAACACGGCGGAAACGCTCCACGCGCTGCCCTCGTCGATCGCAATCACGCTCGCCGCTTGGGCCACCGCGACGCGGGCGAGCGTTCGGTCACCGCGGGAATGGGCCGCGAAGTCGAACTCGCCCGGATTGTGCAGGGGCCGCGGAGCGACGATTTGCCCGAACACGCGAACGCGGGTGCCCACGGCCAGGTCGTCCATTTTGCCGCCGACGAACAGCAGGGCCTTTCCGGAGCACGGCCGCCACGCGTCGCCGTCGCGGATCGCCGTCACCGCCAGTTCGACGCGCGTGCTGTCTTCGGCGGGCACGATCCGCATCACGTCGTACGGCGGCACGGGCACGTATCGTGGCAGCGATTGCGTCACCGCCTCGACGCTGGCCGGTTCCGCGTCGACGTCGGCATAGCGGCCGATGTCGTCGACCGCGAACAGATGCCAGCGGTCGTGATGCCACGCGCCTGCAACGGCCCCGGCGGCAACGAGCACGAACGCTTGAGCCGGCCGATCGCGCCGCGTGCAGTGCAGCACGCACCAAACCGTCAGCGCTGCGGCCGCGACGAGAAACCACGCTTCGATCGTGACGCCGAGATATCGGTCGGCGACCATGCCGGCCGCGATGGCAACGAGCACGAGCAAGAGCGGGTGCCGCTGCCGCGGGCGGGGCTGCGACGATCTTGCTTGGGTCGGCATCATGCTTCGTCGCCTTCGTCGGCTGCCTTGCTGATGAGGGCCTCGAATTCGGCTTCGGAGAGGACTTTCACGCCGAGCGACTTGGCCTTGTCCAGTTTGCTTCCCGCCTCTTCGCCGGCCACGACGAAATCGGTTTTCTTAGACACGCTCGAACTTGCCCGGCCGCCGAGCGACGCGATGAGTTCGTTGATCTCGTCGCGTTTGTACTTGACGAGCGTGCCGGTGACGACGACCGTCTTGCCCGCGAGCGGTCCGCCCGCCTTCTTCCGCTTGGGCGAAGTCATCTTCACGCCGAGTTCCAAGAGCCGGTCGATCGAGCGCTTGCCGTGTGCGGAGTGCAAGTAGGCGTGGACGCTCTTGGCGATGATCGGCCCGACTTCCTCGGCGCTCGCCAGTTCTTCGACGGTCGCCGCCCGCAGCGCGTCCATAGAACCGAACTGCTCGGCCAGAACCGTCGCCACGCGATTGCCGACGTGGCGAATGGACAGGGCGTTGAGCAGCCGTGCCAGTCCGCGGTCCTTGCTCGCCTCGATTTCCGCGAGCAGGTTCTCGGACGACTTGCGTCCCATGCGTTCAAGGTTCGTAAGCTGGTCGAGCGTCAGTTCGTAGAGATCGCCGTATTCCTTCACCAACCCATCGGCGACGAGTTGATCGACGAGCTTGTCGCCCAGGCCTTCGATGTCCATCGCGTTGCGCGTGGCGTAGTACCGGATCCGCTCGCGGATTTGCGCGGGACACGCATGGTTGGGACAGCGGATATACACCCCGCCTTCGTCCTTGACGACGTGCGTTCCGCACTCGGGGCACTTGGTCGGAAAATGAAACTTCGGCGGGTCGCCTTTGCGGCGGTGGACCTCGACGCGGACGATGTGCGGGATGATCTTGCCCGCCTTTTCGACGACGACGTGGTCTCCGATGCGGACGTCCTTGCGTTCGATTTCGTCGGCGTTGTGCAGGCTGGCGCGGCTGACCGTGGTGCCGGCCAGTTCCACCGGCTCGAGGTCGGCGACGGGCGTGATCGCGCCCGTCTTGCCGACTTGCACGCGGATGTCGAGCAATTTCGTCGTCGCCTCGTACTTTTCCCACTTGTAGGCCACGGCCCACCGCGGGCTTTTGGACGTCGCGCCGAGCCGCTCGCGTTGATCGAAGCGGTTGACCTTCAGCACGAGGCCGTCCACTTCGAAATCGAGTTCGTGCAGCCGCTCGATGAGTTCCTCGCAATGCGCGACCGCGGCGGCGAAGTTCGGAAAGCTCTCGACGTGCGGCGTCGGGACCAGTCCCAAGCGGCGGACTTCGGCCAGAAACTCCATGTGCGTCTTCGCGGCGAGCGAGCCATGAATCTGGCCGACGCCGTGGCAGAAGAGCCGCAGTCTTCGCGCGGCGCATTCGCGCGGATCGAGCAGCCGCACCGCGCCGGCCGCGGCATTTCGCGGATTGGCGAGCAATTCCAGGCCCTGCTTCGCCCGCTCGGCGTTTACCGCCGCCAGGTCGCTGTTACGCATGTAGACTTCGCCGCGGACCTCGAACACGTCGGGGACGTGCTTGCCCGAGAGCCGCAGCGGGACGTCGGGAAACGTGCGGATGTTGTGGGTGATGTCGTCGCCGACGCGGCCGTTGCCCCGGGTTGCGGCGCGGGCGAGCAGGCCGTCTTCATAGGTCACGGAAACGGCCGCGCCGTCGACCTTCAGCTCGACGACCCATTCGATTTCTTCGCCCGGCAGGAGCTTCGCGACGCGCTCGCCGTATTGCCGCAGCTCGTCGACGCTGTACGTGTTGTCGATCGACATCATCGGCACGACGTGCTCGACCGACGAGAGATGCGCGACGGGTTGCTCGCCGACCCGCTGCGTCGGGCTGTCGGCGGCGATGAGATCGGGATGTTCCGCTTCGAGCCGCTTGAGCCGCTCCATCAGCTTGTCGTAGGCCAGGTCGGTGATCTCCGGCCTGGACTCGACGTAGTACTTGCGGTCGTGATAGCGGATCTGCTCGCGAAGATCGGCGATTTCCTGGCGAGCTTCCGTGTGGGCCGGGGATTCGGACATGGCGAGCAAGCGGCGCAGGGATGCCGAGTGCGTGTCGTCGGACGGGCGATGGCGAACGCCGTTCGGATAGATTATTCGGGCTTGGCGCGTTGGGCCAGCAGGTACGAGAGCAAATCGAAGAACTCGGCCTCCGCGACGATCTCGTGGACGTTGGCGGGCATGAGCGAGAGCTGGCCCTTCGCTTGCTCGTCGATCTCCTCCTTGTTGACGCGAACCTCCTCGCCCTTTTCGTTGGCAAGCACGAGCGTGGCCCCTTCCTCGCGGCGAACGAGCCCCGAAACCACCTGCCCGTCGGCCATGCGTAGCGTCGTCGTGCGAAAGGCGACGTCGACGTTCCGGTTGGGATCGAGCACGTCTTCGAGCACGCGTTCCAAACCGCGGCCGCCGATGCCGTCGAGCTGCGGGCCGATCGTCGCGCCTTTGCCGGCAATCTGGTGGCACGCGGCGCAGTGCTTGGCGAACACGGCCGCCCCGCGTTCGGGCGATTTGTCGGCGGCGTCGAACTTGCTCCGCCGCTCGCCGATAAGTCGCACGAGAACCTCGTTCTCGTCGGGCAATCCACGGGTGAGCTTCGCCGCTTGGTCGACAATTTCCGCGCGATCGAGCGACGCGAGCCGCTCGCGCACGCTCGGGCGCTGTAAGAGCCGCGGCGTGGCTTGTCCCTTTTCTGCCAAGTCGAGCAGCGTCCCGGCGCCCGCGGCGCTGGTGCAAAGCTGCTCGGCCATCGCCAGTTGCAATCGCTCGGGAAGCGATTTCATCGCGTCGGCGAGCGCGGCGCGGAGTCGTTCGTCGCCGCGTTCGTTGATGGCGGTCTTGCACGTGGCGACCAGCGTCGCGGGCGCGTTCGCCTCGCCGACTACGACGGTAAGCGCCGCAGCACGGGCGTCCGGTTCGAGGGATACGAGCGCGCCGGCGACTGCAGCGCAACTCGGCGCGTCGAGCGCGGGCGACGCCAGCCGCGCTTTGAGCTTCGGGGCGAGCGGGGCGAGCTTCATCCGGCCCGCTAGTTCGGCCGCCGAGCGCAGCCGCTGCCGCGCGGGGCTGGGGTTGAGCGCGGCGAGCGAAAACCGGCCCACGGCGAGCCACGCATAGGCTCCGCCTGTGTCGGCGTCGACGATCTCGACGACGACCTGCTTGTCGCGATGCGCTTCGAGGTTCCATTCGACACGCTGGGCAACGTCATTTCGCGGCGCGCTCGTTTCGACGACCATTTGATTCGACGCCGCGTCGACGAGGCGAACCTTGTTCTTGCCGGCGAGCGGTCGATCGGGCGGACCATCGTGCCCCGCGATGAAAAACGCGAGCTTCTCGGGCGCCGCAAACGGTTGCGACCGCAACGTGCCGACGCCTTGTTCGCCCCGGGGCAGCGACGAGAAGAACGCGCTCGTTTGGTCGCCGTCGGCCGATGTGCGAGTCTGCAATTCCCAGGGATCGCCGGCATTCGGACGGCGACGCGGAGGCACGTTCGTCCAGGCGAGCGAATCGTCGGCCGAGGCGTCGAGCAACCGGTCGGCGAGTTCGTTGGCCCAGGGACGCAGCGGCGAGAAATCGGCGACGCCGCGCTGCGCCAAGCCGGCGCGAATTGAAGTCAAGAGCGCCGTTTGCAGCGTCAGATCGTCGGCGAACCGCCGGCGCACCACGTCCGAAAGTCCCGCGAGCTTGTCGGCCGAAACGTACCGCGCCGCGTGCTCGACGTACTTTCGCAGCGCGTCGGCAGGCTCGTCGAACCGCTGCAAATGCGTGATTAGGAAGTCGGCCGCGCTCGACGTGGGCGCGGCAACCGCAATCGCGGCAACGGTACGCGAAGTCGCTTCTTGAGAGTCGCCGACGGCAAACGCGGCGAGTGTGCCGGAATCGAGAAAGTGATCGCGGAGCGCCATCCGGATCGTATGGACCAGGTGGTTGTCTTCCGCGGGCGTCTCTTCGAGCGCCGCGAGCAGCGCGGGGACGTTTTCCGGGCGGCGATGCTGTCCGAGCGCATCCGCCGCGGCCCGGCGAACGAAGGCATCGACGTCGTTCAGGCCGGCAATGGCGAGCGCTGCCTGAGGCCCGTTCCACTTCGACATGTCGGCCAGAATCCGCATCGCGTGGACGCGCACGTCGCGGTTGTCGTCCTGCGCCGCCTTGGCGAGCGAGGCATCGTCGAGGGCGCTGAAGCGGTGCAGCACCCACAGGGCATGCACGCGGCCGTGCGCGGTTTTCGCGCCGGTAAGCAGCTTCTTGGCTGGGGAAACCGCGTCTTGCTTGAAATGGTCGACGAGGTAGTTGGTCACGAGCAGCCGCAGCGTGAGATTGTCGCTTTCGAGCAGCGCGACCAGCCGGGCTGCGTCCAACCGCGTCAAGTCGGGCGGCGGAGAAAGACTCCCGTCCCCTTTTTTGCCGCGGTAGACGATCCGCCAGATCCGGCCGCGATGCCGGTCGCGCTGCGGGTGCGTGAGCGGCACTTCGTAGTGTCCGATGATCTTGTTGTAGAAGTCGGCAATGTACATCGCGCCATCGGGGCCGAGCACGATGTCGACCGGTCGGAACCAGGGGTCCTTCGACACAACGAAATCGGGCATTTCGCGGGCGAGAATCGTCGAGCCGTGGTACTCCGGCTGGTTGCGGTTCACCCGGCTGGTCATCACGTTGCCGCTGAAAAAGTTGCCGCGAAACTCCTCGGGAAACCGCGAATCGGCGTACGCGATCAATCCGCAAATCGCCGTCGAGCCGTGCAAGTGCTCCATCATCGGCGGGACGAAACCGAGCCCGTCGTCCGGTTTTCCGAAACTCGGATAATACCCGCCGCGAAGGAGTTGATAGACGGGCTTGCTGTGGCAATCGGCGGTAAACAAGTTGCCGAGTTCGTCGATCGCCATGCCGAACGGGTTTACCTGGCCGTGCGTGAAGTGCTCGATCCGCGAGCCATCGACGCGAATGCGATAGGTGTTGCCGGACGACATCTCGACGAGGTTGCCGTCCTTGCCCTGTACCTTCGAGTTGTTGTTGAAGCCGTGGCACGCATAGAGCCAGCCGTCGAAGCCGCGGCGAAAGGCGTTATTCATGCCGTGCGTGTCGCGGGTGTGGTCGAAGGGACCGTAGAGCCGCTCGCGCTTGTCCGCCTTGCCGTCGCCGTCGGCATCGTCGAGTTGCCAGATGTTCGGAATGCTCCAGGCGATCGCGCCGCCGGCGTGCGGATAGATGCCGATCGGAATATTCAACCCGTCGGCGAACGTCGTGATCTTGCGCGCCTTGCCGTCGGGGGCGAAGTCTTCGAGAATCTTGATCGAGTCCTTGCCGGGTCGGTCGAGCGGCGCGGCATAGGGATATTCGAGCGTGTCAGTCAGCCACAGCCTTCCCCGCTCGTCGAACGCCATATTCAGCGGCTTGAAAATCTGCGGCTCGGAGGCGACGAGTTGCACCTCGAAGCCCGGCGGAACCGAAAGGGCCTTCTGCTCTTCTTCCGGCGCAAGCGGATCCGTCGGCCGCACGCCCGCGGCGAACGGGTCTTCGGCGGAGGCCGTTGCGGTCCAAAAGGTTGCCAGCAGCAAAACAAACGCAAGTCGGAGCATCGTTGTCATTCGTATGAAGGGGTTCGTAACCCGATAGACCGGGAGCCTCGTCTACGATACGCACTCGGCGGGGCAAATACAAACCCCCGCGCGCCGGGCGGCTTGCGGCGGCGCTATTCGACGATGTATCCGAATTCCTCGCCAGATTGGAACTCGGCGCGGATTTGCCGGCCCGCGTCGGCGATGAACCGCCGCAACACGCCTTGCTCGCGGCGAATAATCGACGTGCGTTTCGCCAGGCTCGTCGTGCTGCCGGTGACGATCCATCGCCGGGCGGGCGTTTCGGCGAGCGTGGAAAGCAGAGCGCGCGACTGCCGGGCGATGACGGGTATTAACTTAAGCATCAGCGCCGCGTCGAACGGGCAGGTTTCGTCCTCCTCGCTTTCGAGGCACGAAATAATTGGCTGCCACCCGTTGCAGAGGTCGTCGCGAATCGCAAGCAGGGCGCGGTTGTTCGTGGCTGCGGCAAACGCTTGCACGGCGTCGATCGACGGTCCGTTCGAGTCGGCGGCAACGTAACGTCGCAGCGACGGGAGCGACGCAAACGGAAACCGCAACGGCTGCACGCCGCAGCCGATATCGAGGACGCTGGTGGCCGTGTCGAGCGCATTCGCGAGGAACTTGTAGAACGCGGCTGCATCCGATCTGCGTTCGCGCGTGCTGGCGTGGGCATTGACGAGCTGATCGACGATTTCTGCCAACTCTGTCGGTGCTAGGCTCGTTCCGCCGTTGCGCAGGCGAGCAATGAGGGCGTCTTGATCGGTTTCCTCGCTCGGGCGATACCGCCGCAGGGCATGGTAGACGTGCCGCTTCGCCGCCGCCGCTGCGTCCTTGTATACGCGAGTGCGCCGGATGTCGTCCGGCGATGCGGATTCGCCGACCAGCTTCGCCAGCCGCGCGTTGGCAAGCGCTTCGGCCAGCAAGCGGCGGGCCGCGGGTACATCCGCGCGATACTGTTTCACGACCGCGGCGACCAGCTCGTCGAAGAGCGGCGCGAACCGCGGGTCGCACAACCACTCGCGCCCGCTGCTGGTTGCATCCTGCCGGACCTCAGCCGTCATGGAGCGACTCCCACGTCGTGCCGAGCGCGCTGTCCGGGAACCAGGCCGTGTGCCGCTCGACGATTTCGGCCAGCATCGCATCGAGTCGGTCCTCTGCGAGTGCCGCGCGCACGCTACGAATCGTTTCGCAAATCGTCCACAGGTTATGCTCAGCAAGCCGCGGTTCGTCGCCGAAAAGTGCGTCCCAATCGTTGACCTTCTCGCATATACGACAGGTACAGCGAAACTCGCCGGCCGCGAGCACAGCGGCGCGGTCGATGGCGCCATAGGGCGTCATGTAGGCCCGTTTGCGCGCGTAATGGCCGAAGGACGACGAGTCGAAGATATCCGCGCCCAGGGCGACGAAGAACGGGATTTCGACGGGATCGCCCGCCCCGTAGACGTGCATCGGGACGTCGGGACCGACGATCGCGCGCGCGTCGCGGAGGACTTCGCCGACGAACGCCAGGTCGTGATTGCGATTGAAGAAGGGAACGAGGCTGCCGATGGCGAGGTACTTGACGCCCATCGCGGCCAGCTCTTCAGTGCTGCGCCGGCGGAGGTCGAGAAACCGCCCGCCTTGTTGCACGCCGGCGAGCAGCGAGTTTTCGACGAGCGGCAACGCCTCGCGGATGCGTTTGTTCGTCGCGACGAGCTTATCTTCGGCCACGGACCGTTTGTCGCCGGGCGGCGTGACCAGGTCGAGCGGCGACGAAACGTCGGTGCCGATTCGCTCCTGAAAGGCGACGATCGTTTGGTTGTCGAGGAACAGCTTGCGGACGAAGCCTTGAAACGCCCCGGAGTCGGTAACGAGCAGGCCGTCGCCCAGCCCGGCGTATTCGCGAAGCGTCAGCCCGGCGTCGAACTGGTCGCGTAGCGCTCGCTGCTTGTAGAGGAAGTACGCGTTGAGAATCCCGCCGTCGACGCGGTGCACGTCCCGCAGCACGTCCATGGGCACGAACGGTGCGTTGAGCTGGCAAACCGGCAAAAACAGCGGCAGCGGATGCCGGCGGCCGCGGGGCGTGGCGATGAACCGTCCGCAGCGCTGCGACCCTTCGTCGGCGGACGTCGACGGCGAGAATTCCCCGGTTTCCAATGGCATGCGCCTTCGCGTAAATGACCCGTATCGCACCCGTTCACACTACCAACGATCGCGGCGCGCCACAATTGCCGCGCGGCGTTCGTGCGCGGACCCAAACCGGTTCCCTTGTGGCGTTTCGGCGAGATTCCGATAATCTTTCGGCAGCTTTTCGCCCTTGGCCACGAACCGCCGCCCGACCATGCCCAACCGTTTTGTGACGCTCGCCCGCAACGAGAATCAAGCTCTCGGCCTTGGCCGGTTCGCGATCGACTTCCTGGCGGGTCGGCTCGGCGAGCCGAGCGACGCGGTGTTTCGCCGGACCGAGTTGTTTCACGCCGACGCGGTGGCGTGCGGCGTATCGGCGATTGCCGCGGGAACCAATGCCCCCACCCTGTTGCGGCGGGAAGCGTTGGAATACGTCGTCGATCCCGTGTCGATTGCGCCGCGGCATAGGGCGACGTGCTTCGGCTCGACGGTGTCGGTCCGGCCGGAAAAGGCCGTCGTCGCCAACTGTGCCGCGGTCCGCGAATGGGACGCCAACGGCACGAACTTCGGCTACAACCCGGCGCTCGGGCACGTGGCGGGCGAGTTCGGCCACAACGACTATTATCCCGTCGTCGTCGCGGCGGCGCAGCTTGCCGGTTGCGACGGCCGGCAAACGATCCGGGCGATGATTCTGCTGGACGAAATCCGCGGCCGCCTGGCGGAAGTGTTCGCCTTGCGGAAGTACAAGATCGATCACGTCGTTCACGGCGCGATCGCGTCGGCCGTCGTCTATGCGGCGATGCTCGGCGCGACGGCGGAGCAGATCGAATCGGCCGTCGGCACGGTCGTCGCTCACTACATTCCCTATCGCGCGATCCGCGCGGGCCACCAGCTTTCCGACTCGAAGGGTGCGTCGGCCGCGCTCTCCGCCGAGGTCGCCGTCCTCAGCGCGCAGCGGGCGATGCGGGGCTTCGTCGGTCCGGCCGACGTGTTTCGCAATCCCGAGGCTGTGTTCTGCCTCAACGAGAAGCCGGCGCGTCCCAATGAAAGCCCTTTCGACCTGGTCCTGGCGACCGAGGGCGACGATTTTGCCGTGATGGGCATGCACTTCAAGCTCGGACTCTACGAGCATCAGTCCGCCGGGGCGATCGCGGGACTTATCGACTTGCTCGCGGCCAATCCGCGGCTGCTCGACGATCCGGCTGCCATTACGCGGATCGTCATTGCTATCTACGAGCCGGCTTTCAGTATCATCGGCGACCCTGCCAAGCGCGATCCGCGAACGCGGCAGAGCGCCGACCATTCGATGGTGTACATCGTCGGCCGGCTGCTGGCCAAAGCGCTGCGGACGAAACAAGTCGGTTGGGGCGAGTTGATGTTGATGCCGGAAGACTACGACGACGCGGCGCTTGCCGATCCGCTGACGCGCGAGTTGATGGCCAAGATCGACTTTCGGCACGGCGGGGCGGAATACGATGCCAAGTACCCCGACGGAATCCCGACGAGCCTTGACGTCGAGCACGCGACACTGGGCCGGCTGTCAAGCGGGCTGGTCATGTACCCTGCGGGTCATTCGCGGGACACGCGCCACGACCTCGGCGGATTGCTTTCGCACAAGTTTCGCCGGTTGGCGTCGCTTGGCGTCCGCGATGCGGACGGCTTGTGGCAGCGGCTCGACCGGCTCGGCGAGCGGAACGTCGATGAGATTGCGTGGCTGTACGATTTCGAGATTCTCGGCGCCGAGCCGCGCACGTCTTGACTTCGGCAAAGCGGTATCTCCCCGCGGTAGAGCCGGCGATGTGGTCTGTGTAGACGATCGTTCGGATTGCAAGCCCTGCCGGCAGCGCTGTATCGTGGACGTCTACCAGCGTTTCGCTCCCGCTTCGTTTCGCGAAAGACTGCCATGCCCGACGAACCCAGCAAATCTAAGCTCTTCATCGACGAAGACTGGAAGTCGCAAGTTCAGGCGGAGAAGGAAGCCGCCAAGCAAGCGGCAACGCCGAAGCCCGCGGAGACGGCGGCGCCGACGGGTGAAGCCGCGGCCGGTGAATCTGCCCACGGGGGCGAAATGCCGCCGCCGTCGCTGGCTTCGCTCGTCATCAGCCTCGCGACGCAGGCGATGGGGGCGATGGGCCTGTTGGCGGGACCCGACGGCCAGCCGCTGCCCGCCGAACCCGCGTATGCGAAGTACCTGATCGACACGATCGCCATGCTGGAAGCCAAGACCGCCGGCAATCGCACCGCGGAAGAAACGGCCATGTTCGACGATGCGCTGTATCAGCTTCGCATGGCTTTCGTTTCGATCAATCGGCCAGCGTAGGCAGGAGGGCGAAAAGGGGTGCTCGGGTACTCGGGCAGGTCCATTCTCGCCTTGCCCGAATTCGCTCCGTCGCACTATTATTCGGCTGGCGGCGAACGAAGCGCCGCTATTGCGCCCTGCGTATTGGGTAGCCTGCGCTGCTAGCGTTGCCGTCATGTCAAACGAGTCGATTCTGTTGCTGCGGGGCGTCGTAACGCTTGCTTGCCTCGTGGGCGTGCCGGCGGTCGCGCTCGTGGGCGTCTCCGGCGAACGGCCCTCCGCCGTGCGCGAAGCGGCGACGCCGACGGCAAGGGGTCCGCGACAAGCGTCCGAGCGCGATCGCCCATCGAGAGGCACTCACGCGGTGGCCAAGAATCCCAGCGTCGTGAATTCTGCTCCGAACCCGCCGACGGCGACTATCCGGAACGTGACGGCGGCTGAACCGCTCGCAGCAACTCCCGCCATCACCGCGGCGCCGGACTTGATGACGCGCCAACTCGCGCGATTGCAGGAACTCGGCGCGACGTACTACCGCCTCGAAAGCGCCCCGCATTCGGCGGCCAACTTCTCGTTCCACTGCCGCGTGGCAGGCGTCGAGCGCCCGTTCGAGGCGGCCGATCCCGTCGCGACCAACGCCATCGCGCAGGTACTTTCCCAAATCGAAGCGCTGGGCGAGCGCAGGGAATCGACAGCCGCGGCGCCGGCGAGCGTCTATCGCCGCTGAGCGGGTTTCCTACCGGCCGGCACCGGCCGTGCGTCCCCGCGCTTTGCGGGTGACGTGCCTTGTTGCGCGGGCTATCATAGAACGGTAGCTGAGCCTCGCACGATACTGCCGCGGGCAATTTCAACCTCAGGTGGGGTCGCCGAACAAGCCCATGCAGCGAAAGGACCTTCAGGAACTCGCCCGAATACGAATCCGCGAAGCCCGCACGTTGTTGCGGTCGGGCGAGTATGCGGGCGCATATTATTTGGCTGGCCTGGCAGTCGAGTGCGCGATCAAGGCCTGTGTTGCAAAGCAAACCAAGAAGCACGAGTTTCCCGATAAGGCCCGGGCGAACGACGCATTCGACCACGACCCCGTCAAGCTTGCGAAGCTTGCCGGAATCTATGCGGACATTCTCCGCGACGCGAGGTTACACGTTTCGTTCGCCAAGAATTGGACGATCGTCAAGGACTGGAAGATCGACAGCCGCTACGATAATAGGGCGCGGCCGGATGCCGAAGCTTGTATCGCGCGATCGTGACGAAGTCACACGGAGTGCTCCCATGGTTACGACAACGCTGGTAGAAGCCAACGTAAAGCTCGGCGAAAGCGTCTACGACGCGATCAGACATGATGGTATGCTCGGCGTTCAGGGTGCCTTATGGTGGTTTGATCCGGATGCGTCGGAATGGCGTTACCTGGTCGTTGCCCGAGGATACGATCGGCGCGGTCCCCGCGCCGCCTATTCGCGACTTCAGAGCATCTTGAAAAAGGCGGGCCTTCTCGATCAGCTTCCGCTCGTGCGAGTCGTGGTCGTTTCTCCGAACCATCGGATACCGGTCGCATTGCGGAAGTTGATCGACGCGAGTCAGACGCCGCCTCCGATGCACGTTCCGCTGGATAACGTCACGATTCCGGGAATGCACGTCGACGCCGCGTACATTTACGACATTTGATGGCGCATTCGACGTGCTCTTGAGGACTTCCCAAGCCGCGTCGGCGCCGCGACGTCGGATTGCCGCAACTTCGTACCCGGTGATTGCAGTTCACTTATCAGGAAACTTCTCGATGCCGAACCGTAGCGTTTTCACATTCATCATGCGGGCCACGCTCGCGCTCGCCGTCACCGTTTCGACGGGCACCACCTACGCCCACCATCCCGATCACGAAGACTCCGCCGCCAAGCCGATGGTCCCCGCCGGCGCGTCGCTTCCCAAGGGGCTAATCCTTCCCGCGACGGACGGCCCTGCACCTTGGACCGAAAAGCCGCTGTTCGACGATCTCGACCGGTTCCAAATCGCGGTCATGACCGACAACACCGGCGGGCACCGACCGGGCGTGTGGATGAAGGCGGTGGAGAAGGTCAATCTCATGCGGCCGACGTTCGTGATGTCCGTCGGCGACCTGATCGAGGGCTATTCGACCGACCGGGCCGAAGTCGAGGCCGAGTGGAAGGAGTTCCTCGGTTTCATGGACAAGATGCAGATGAAGTTCTTCTTCGTCGCCGGAAACCACGATGTGACCAACCCGCTGATGCACCAAATCTGGCGCGAGCACTTCGGGCCGGTGTACTATTCGTTCGACTACAAGGGCGTGCATTTCGTTTGCCTTAACACCGAAGACCCGACGAGCAAGATCGGCGACAAACAACTCGAATGGCTCGCCGCCGACCTTGAAAAGAGCAAGGCCGCGCGGTGGACGCTCGTGTTCATGCACAAGCCGCTCTGGAACGACGCCGAACGGGCGATCGCCGCTGGCAATGGCGACAACACGAACTGGAAGAAAGCCGAGCAACTCTTGGGCGACCGTCCGCATACCGTGTTCTCCGGCCACGTGCATTACTATTCGCAATACGATCGCAACGGCATGAAGTATTATCACCTCGCCACGACGGGCGGGAGTTCGCCGCTCCGCGGTTTGCCCTACGGCGAGTTCGACCACATCGCTTGGCTGACGATGGAAAAGGACGGCCCGCACGTGGCGAACCTCCTGCTGGACGGCATCCAGCCGGGCGACGTCGTGAGCGAAAAGAGCATCGGCCGATTTCGCGAGTTTTTGGCCAAGACGCAGCTCGAAGTCGCGCCGATCCTCGTCGACGACGCGGCCGGGTTCTCGCAGGGGCGGATCGATTTGCGGCTTGCCAATCGCTTCGACACGCCGGTCGAGGTCAGTGCCACGATCGACGGGCTTCCGCTGCGCGGGCTGACGGTCGAACCGGAAGCGCTCAAGCTTTCGGCCGAACCCGGTAAGACGGAAACGCTCGCCGTGACCGTCAAGTTCGCCGACAAGATCGCTTTCGCACATTTGGCACAAACGCTGATGACGGCGTCGCTGCGGACCGTGGAGAAGGAGCGCCCGCTTTCGGCCGAGCGGCGGTTGCCGATGGTCATCGACCGCAAGCATTCGCTGCCGCGCCGCGATGCGCCGCTGGTCGTGGACGGCAAGCTCGACGATTGGCCGGATGCTTGGTTGCCGATGCCGGCGAACCCCGTCGTTCTGGGCGCGGCCGACGACTGGAAAGGCCCGACCGACGGTGGCGTCGCGATTCAGGCGGCTTACGACGACAAGTTCGTGTATCTCGGCGCCCGCGTCGAGGACGAGCAACTTCTGGAGGGCGACGGCGTCGAATGGAACCTGGACGCCCGACCGCTCGTTGCCCGCACTGATGACACGCGGCTTCGGGGCGGCACCTATCGAGCGCTGGTCTCCGCGCCGGACGCGGACGGGAAGAGCACGGTCAAAGTCACTGGATTCGGCCGCACCCGCATCTATCGCGGCACAGAGCACGCGGCCACGCGCCGCGCGGGCGGATACGACGTGGAAGTGGCTCTACCGCTGGAATTCGTCACAGCGAATCAGCCAGTGTGGCAGAGCATTCAACTCACGGCGATCGTCGACGACGTCGACGAAGCGGGCAAGAAGCCGGCCCGCGTCCTATGGCGTGGCTCGAACCAGGCCGCGGAACGCAACACGAACTTCGGTCACTTCGTCCGGTAGCCGATCGAGTCGCGTCGTTCACCGCGAAGCCGCAAAGAAGCAAAGATTCTCCCGTCGATGGCAGGATAACCTTCTTGCTTCCTGGAGTATCCTTTACGGCTTTGCGTCATTGCGGTTAAGAACCACCGCGTAGAAAAAGTCCCGGCTCGCGCCAAGTCCGGCGGAAGACCTGACGCGAGCCGTTGCGGGACTAAGACCCGGCCCCAGGCAAAGGCCGAGAAAGAGACCGAAGGTTTGGGTTCGCTGGGATACGATCGCGGCAGCTCATGTCTGCCAGTAGGTTTCCCGTTGCCTTGGCTTGCTCCGCTCGTTGCTTCGCTTGCCTTGACGCGAACGGAATGCCCTTTGTGCAATCGCGGTGCCACGACGCGAGGAACTTCGCGTCGCCGCGCATGGAAAAGCGATAAGATCAAGCCCAGCAAAGGCTTGCAGCGAACGAGATCGCGGCAAGAATCTTTTGGCCGGAATCGCCTTGCTGAAAGCTGCTAGTCAAGCAAGCAGTGGCTGTCGCGGCATTGGGCACGTCGCCGTGCCGACACACAAACGCAGCCCGGACTTGAAGTCCGTCCTACAAGCCACGCTGGCATCGCGCAATTCCGCGTAGCAGGACCGCTAGTCGCGCCGCTGCAACTTCATGAGCAGCTTGAGGAATTCGATATACAACCAGACCAGCGTCACGAGCAGTGCGTAGGCTCCGTACCACTCCATGTATTTGGCCGCGCCCTCGTTTGCGCCGCGTTCGATCAAATCGAAATCGAGCACCAGGCTCAGCGCGGCGACGATCAGCACGACGACCGAGAACCCGATCCCAATCGGGCCGCCGCCGTGAATGAACGGGATGTCGGAACCGAACATTCGAAGCACGATGGTCGCCAGATACACGAGACAAATGCCGCCGATCGCCGCGACAATGACGAATCTGAACTTCTCGGTCGCCCGCACCAGGCCGGCGCGATAAGCGACCAACATCGAGGCGAGCGTGCCAAAGGTAAGAATCATCGCCTGCGGCACGATCGACGCCCCCGAGATTTCTCGGGCATAGGCATCGGCGAACAACGAAATTGCCCCGAGAAACAGCCCTTCGCACAAGGCGTAGATCGGCGCCACGGCCGGGGACCAACTCGGCTTGAAGAAGATTGCTACGCCGGCGATCCCGCCACCGATGAGGCCACCCCAGACGAACGTCATGATGAATTCGGGCGACTTGAGAATCTGCACCCACGACACGGCCGCCGCGGCGACGGTGATCGCGAGCAAGATGCCCGTCTTGGCCACCGTGCCGTTGATCGTCATCGTCGTGGCGGCCGCGGCGGTGGGCTGTTCGATCCGAAAGACGTCTTGCGTCAAAACGGGATTGCCGGTGCGCATACGGATTACTCCTGTCGTGTACGAGACGTTCGATTCGGCCGACTTGGCCGTCTTTGACGATCCGGTTGGGGTCGGGGTTGCGAAAGTATACCCCAAAGTCGAGGGCCGTGCCGAGTTTGGATTCCAACGGGGCGTGCCGCGTCACCCGCCATCCGAGAATTCCCGGAATCCGGGGTCCGGGGCAATGAATCCCGCGGAATTACCGTCCTAAAACCGGGCCTCGGGCACCATGGCGTGAAGAAGGACGCCGACGCCGTAGGCGAGCATGGCCGCGGCGCCGCCGATGAGCAGCGTTTCGACGCCGGAGAGCCATTTCGAGCGCTGCACGACGTGTCCTTTCGCCGCGCCGATGAGGAAAAACGTGATCGCCGTGGCCACGGAGCTTACCGCGAACAGGGTTTGGCTCGTCATGCCCAGCGGCAAACAATAGGGCAAGATGGGCACGAAGCCAGCAAACACGAACGCGAAAAACGTGGAGAGCGCCGCCCGGGCCGGCGAGGGCATTTCGAGTTGCAGGCCGAATTCTTCGGTGACCATCGTGTCGACCCACCGCCGTTCGTCGGCCGTAATCACGTCGACCACTTGTTCGAGCAGGGCGCCCTCGAAACCCTTGGCGGCATAGATTTGGCGGATTTCCTCGCGTTCGCCGTCGGGAATGGCGCGGATATGGTGGTGCTCCGCCCGGCGGACTTCTTCCAATGCTTGCCGCTCGCTTTTCGTGCCGACGTAGTTGCCGACGGCCATGCTGAACCCGTCGGCGGCGAGGTTTGCCATGCCCAAGACGACGGCGACGCTGGCCGGATAATCGGCCCCCGCCACGCCCGCCACGACGGCAAACGTGGTCACCACGCCGTCGATCGCCCCCAGGACGAAATCGCGCAAGTGGCTGTGGTTCGACGCCGCCGCCAAGCGGCTGGCAATTGCCGGCGAGGTATGCTCGGCTGCCAGGGTTTCGTGGATTTCCGAGTGCTTGTCGAGGGCCATGATTTCCGGGCTTTTCCTGGGAGGCGATACAAGGCGAAACGCGGTAAGAGTCGAACAATTCTACCCCTTGTCGGCCGTCCGACAGCCCTGTACGAACTCGCCCCCGGCCAGTCGTGTCTAACCTTCCGGGACAAAAATCGTTACGATGCCGGGCTGTGGGAGGCGAATCCCTTTGCCGACGGACCCGCCGGTCGACCTTTGCGGCGAAGGGATTCGCCTCCTAAAACGTTTGGTTTGCGTGAGCAGCACAACGCAGCAACGACAGGCGCAAGTGACCTCGATGGACGAACTTCCCAAGCAATACGAACACGCCGCCGCCCAGGACCGCTGGTATCCGGTCTGGGAAGGGCGCGGCTATTTCAACAGCGACCCCGATCCCAAGCGGAAGCCGTTTACGATCGTCATCCCCCCGCCGAACGTCACCGGCGCGCTGCATCTCGGCCACGCCCTCAACAACTCGCTGCAAGACATCCTCGTGCGCTTCAAGCGGATGCAGGGCTATAACGCGCTTTGGATGCCGGGAACCGACCACGCCGGCATCGCCACGCAAGCGGTGGTCGAGCGCCGGCTGTTGGCCGAAGAAAAGCTGAGCCGCCACGACCTTGGCCGCGAAAAGCTCGTCGAGCGGATCTGGACCTGGAAAGACGCCTACGAACGCCGCATCCTCGATCAGCTCAAGCAGATGGGTTGTTCGTGCGACTGGCGGCGGACGCGGTTCACGCTCGACGAAACGTGCGCCCGCGCCGTGCGGAACACGTTCTTCCGGATGTTTCAGGACAAGCTGATCTATCGCGGCAAGCGGCTCGTGAACTGGGACACGTTCCTGCAAACGGCGGTGAGCGACGACGAGGTGTTTCACGAAACGGTGAAAGGCGCGTTCTGGCACTTCCGCTATGAAGTGATCGGGCCCAAGCCGGGGGAGCCGACGCACGTGACGATCGCCACCACGCGGCCCGAGACGATGCTCGGCGATACGGCGGTCGCGGTGCACCCCGACCCGGCGGCGGCGCTCGACAAGGTGGAAGCGGAACTGCGCGAAAAGCTCGCGTCCGCGCCGGAGAAGGAGCGCGACGGCATTCGCAAGCAACTCGAAGATCTTACCGAGCGCCGCCGGACCTTGCTGCCGCAACTTATCCAGCTTCGCGACATGGCCCGCGACGGCCGGATGGTGATGTTGCCGATCATGAAGCGGGCGATTCCGCTCGTGGCCGACGAATGGGCCAAGCCCGAACTCGGCACCGGCTGTGTCAAAATCACGCCGGCCCACGATCCGAACGACTATGAAGTCGGCCTGCGGCAAGAACTGCCGATGATCAACATTTTGAACCCCGACGGCACGCTGAACGCCAACGCGGGCCGCCATGCCGGATTCACGATTCCGGTCGCGCGCAAGCGTGTGGTGGCCGAAATGGAAGAACTGGGCCTGTTGGAAAAAACGGAGGACCGCGAAATTGACCTGGCGCATTCCGACCGCTCGAAGACGCCGATCGAGCCGTATCTGGCCGACCAGTGGTTCGTGCGGATGGACGAGCTCGCGCAGTCGGCGATGGACGCGGTGAGCGACGGCCGCGTGAAGATCGTGCCGGGGCGGTACGCGAAGGGTTATCTCGACTGGCTCGGCGAGAAGCGCGACTGGCCCGTAAGCCGGCAACTTTGGTGGGGCCACCGCATTCCGGTCTGGACGAGCAAGCCGGTCCGCGATCTCGACGGCGCGCGGGCGCTCGAAAAACGAGCTCGCGACAAGCTCGGCGGCCGCGACGGCGTGGCTTACACGGTTCAAGCTGAGGAGCGCGGCCCGCACGTCGAACGCGCCGCCGACTCGACGGGCTATTCGGCGATCGTGGCCGGGCCGGATTGCCACGTCCACGTGTGCTTGCGCGAAGACGATCCCGCGGTGGCCAAGATTTTGGAGGACTTGGGCTTCGTTCAGAGCGAAGACGTGCTCGACACGTGGTTCAGCTCCGCGCTGTGGCCGCATTCCACGCTCGGCTGGCCCGAGAAAACGCCCGAGCTTGGCTATTACTATCCGACGAGCGTGCTCATCACGAGCCGCGACATTATCACGCTGTGGGTGGCGCGGATGGTGCTCACGGGTTTGTACAACGTGGGCGACGCGCCGTTTCGCGAGGTGTTCATTCACCCGAAGATACTGGACCGCGACGGCGAGACGATGTCGAAGAGCAAGGGGAACGGCGTGGACCCCTTGGACGTGATCGAAAAATTCGGCGCGGACGCGCTGCGGTTCGGTCTGGCGTATCTCACGACCGAAACGCAAGACGTGCGGATGCCCGTCGATTTCGAGTGTCCACATTGCCACGTGCTCGTCGAGCAAACGAAAAAGAACCGCGAGTTGCCGCGGATCGCCTGCAAGAAGTGCGGGGGCGAGTTCTCGACGCAATGGGCGACGAAGGAGGAGGACAAAGCCCTGCCGCGCGGGGCCGTGGTCAGCGAGCGGTTCGAGGTCGCCCGAAACTTCGCCAACAAACTGTGGAACGCTTCGCGGTTCTCGCTAATGAACCTCGAAGGATACACGCCCGGCGCGGTGGCGGAGAGCGAGCTCACGCTCGAAGACCGCTGGGTGTTGAGCCGGCTCAACACGGTGACGCGGCAAGTGACCGAGGCGCTCGAAACGTTCCACTACTCGGAGGCCGCCCGCGCGCTTTACGATTTTGCGTGGGACGAGTTTTGCAGTTTTTACGTCGAGATGCTCAAGCCGCGGCTCGGCGATGCGACGTTGCGCCCCACGGCCCAACGCGTGCTCGCCCATACGCTCGACACGCTGTTGCGGCTGTTGCAGCCGATCATGCCGTTCATTACGGAGGAGGTCTGGCAGCTTCTCGGCGGCATCGCGCCCAAGCGGGGCTTGGACGGCGGCACGGCGGCGGCCGATAGCGTGATGATCGCGCCTTGGCCGGCGTGCGATGCGGCCCGGATCATGCCGGAGATCGAGACGAGCTTCGCCCGGTTTCAAGCGGTGCTGGTCGCGCTTCGCGACGTGCGTGCGCGGAACAACATCGCGCCGAAGGAAACGATCGAGTTCTCGGCCCGCTGCGACGAGGCGACGGCGGCGCTGCTCGAGCCGATGGCGCCGTATTTTGCGACGATGGCCAAGGCCCACGCGACGGCCTGGGGACCGGCGGCGACGGCGCCAGAAATGAGCGCTAGCGCAACGCTTCCCGGCATGGAGGTCTTCGTCGACTTGCGCGGGTTCATCGATGTGAAGGCCGAAATCGCGCGGCACGAGAAAGAACGCGACAACCTCGCGAAGCTTATCGTCGGTAAGCAGTCGAAGCTCGGCAACGCTAGCTTTGTCGAGCGCGCCCCGCCCGCGGTGGTCGAGCAAGAACGCGAGTCGCTTGCGCAGCTTGAAAAGCAGCGCGAGTCGGTGGTCGCGACGCTCGAAAAGCTAAGGGCGATGTAGACTTCGCTTCGCGCAGAGTCACTTGCAATGGAATTCGCTGTGGCTAGAATGCGCAGAGTGGGGCGAATGTGGTGATCTATCGGTGTTGGCCTATCCGAAGCACCACAGTAACCGTGAGATGCTTGGCAAATTTCGGACAGTAGAAGTGCTTAAGTGGACCGGCTGAGTTGGGCCTCGAAATCTGCTGGGGAGAGGTAATTTAACGAGGAGTGGCGGCGGTCGTGGTTGTAGTAGCTGAGGTAGCTGGCGATGTCGCGGCGGGCCGTCTGGCTGTCAGGGTATTCGGTCATTTCGAGTTCGGTCTTGATCGTGCCGAAGCAAGATTCCATGAAGGCGTTGTCGTAGCAGTTTGCCGCGCGGCTCATGCTTTGCCGCATCGCGGCGCGTCGCAGCACGCCGCGAAACTTGGCGCCGGCGTATTGTCCGCCGCGATCGCTGTGATGGATGAGCGCCGGCGGCGGCTGCCGCGCACGAATCGCTTGTTGCAGCACGTCGACGACGAGCGTCTCGGTCATGTGCTCGGCCAAGTTCCAGCCGATCACGCGCCGCGAGCAGAGATCGAGCGCGAGTGCCAGGTACGCAAAGGTTTTTTCCTTCAAGGGAATGTAAGTGATGTCGGCGACCCACACGCGGTTCACGTCGACGGGCGGCGGGCTTCGCATCAGCAAGTTCGGGCTGTATCCGAGCGCGTGGTCGCTGTCGGTGGTCCGCGGCTTGAAGGATTTGGGCTGAATCGCCTTCAAACCCTGGATTTTCAGCAGTTTTGCCACGCGATCGACGCCGCACGGCTCGCCCAGCGCCGCAAGTTCCAGCGCGATCCGCCGCGCGCCGTAGCGCCGCTTGTGCCGCCAGAAGATGCTCCGCACGAGCGGCATCAGTTCGCGATCGCGATGCTCGCGCGCGGTCTCGACTTCATCGAGCCAGGCATAGTAGCCCGCACGGCTGACATCGAGCGTATCGCACACGGCGGTCACGGCGAAGGTTCCTGGAAAGGTGAGTTGTTCGATCAGGGCGTAAACGTCGGCTACGTGTGGCGGCTTAAGATGGCTAACGCTTTTTTTAAGATGTCGCGTTCGCGCTCGACGCGACGGAGCTCTTCTTCGAGTTGTGCGACACGATCGCCGAGCGTCCGCGCCGCCGGTCCCGCGCGATCGACGGCCAGTTGCTTCCAGCGATACAACAAGTTCGGTCCCGACAGACCAAGCCGCGTGGCCACCGACCCGGCCGAATGCCCATCGAGCAGCATCTGCACGGCCTCCCGCTTGAACTCCTCAGTAAACCGCCGCCGCCCACGAGCGGCACGCTTTCCTTTCGTCTGGACCATCGGATCGTCCTTCCTTTTCCTTCAAGAATAAGGAGTTGGACTGTCCAGAAAACCCCAGGCACCTCACCGAACGCGAAACGATACAGACGTGTTGGTTTTCGACGAACTTCGAGGGCGCACGCAATGGGAATCGTGGTAGGATTCATAAGCGAGAAGGGTGGTGTAGGAAAGACCACGACGTGTTACCACATCGCAGTCGGTTTGCAGCGCTATCACCAGAAGAGAGTCCTCTGCGTTGATACGGACTACCAACGGGGCGGTCTCACGTGCCGGTTTCTGCCGGCGCTTATTGAGAACTTTCGCGATGGGCACCCTTCCGCCGAGTTTACGCTCTACGACCGCTTCCAGCACTTGTACAGTGGTGCTCACCAAAGTCCGACCGTTACGATTCTCGATACTCCCAGCCACATCGCGCTCCTTCCGGCAGACCCTAGACTTTCGCAAGTAACTGTCGAAAGGATGCCGGCATCAAACAACATACGTGAGAACAACCGACTCCTTTGGCAACACCTCGCCGTACTGGATGCCGTATTGCAACCGATTAGGAGTGAATACGACTTCATACTTGTAGATTCACATCCTGAGCTTTCCGATCTATTGCGAACCGTAGTTTACGCATGCAACTATTGCGTATCGCCTGTTAAGCTTGACCTTCAATCTACAATTGGTGTGCCGTCGGCCATACAGGCGATAAACGAAGTAAACAGTGATATGGAGATGATTGCGAACGCGACCGGATCAAGACACGGATTTGTACCAACTGCTTTCTCGGGGGCGATTGCCGTAATGGCGCGGGAATGGGGAGGCATGTTGATAGGCACTCAGCGCACCGAATACCGACGGCTTCAGCAATCGTGCGGCATATTCCGTGAATACGTCACTGAGGGGGATGGCTTGCGACAAGCCGCAGTTCAACGCTGTCCTGTTTATGACATAGCTGGTGCCAATGCCGAAAAGCAGGCCCATCATTACCGAAGAGTTACGCAGGAGTTTATCGAACGATGTCCTCAATAGAAAAGCCATTGGACGCTCGGCTGCTCGCACACTGGCTTGGCGCGGAAGGACTGAGAGCCGCGCTGGAGAAGAGCAAAAAGTGCAGTGTGGATTTGCTCAGGGAAGTCGCTCTGTCGTTGGACATTCCCGTTACCGCAAAGCCAAAACGTCAAGACTTGGTCGACGAGATAGTACGTGTTGCGACAAAGCGAATTGATAGGCCCGTTCAGGACTTGCTCAAGATGCAGCGGGAAGAGCTAATCCGCTACTTTGAAGCCAACGAAGTGGAGCCGCAGGAACTACTGGACTTGCTGAGGGAATTGAATATGGAACCTGGCCGGGAAGGTCGTCGAAATCTACTGGAGTTCGTCGCGCGTGAGCTATCGGAAACAGGACGATTCGTCCGAATCGCTACGCATGGACTCGCCAATTCAAGTTGAGTATTCGCCATACCACACGTAGAACCTATCCCAGAACCCGTGGCTCGGGCGGGAGAGCGGCGACAACAACGGGTTCTGGAATAGGTTCTTTGTTTCAAGTGTCCGAGAGATCCAGGAACGCTGAATCCTATTCGCTATACTTTCACCGGCCCATCATCGCCGTTCCACTCGCTCAAGAACCGCGCTATGAACTGCTCGATGTAGGCGTGGCGTGCTTCCGCCCAGCGCCGGCCGGTTTCTGTCTGCATCCGGTTCTTGAGCAGCAGCAGCTTCTCGTAGAAATGGTTGAGCGACGTTCCGCCCGGTTTTTTGTAGGCGGCGAAATCGGCGTGCGGCGTCCGCGCGATGTCGGGATCGTAGAGCGGCTGTCCGCGGTGCCCGCCGTAGGCAAACGTGCGGGCGACGCCGATCGCGCCGAGCGCGTCGAGCCGATCGGCGTCCTGCACCACGCGGCCCTCGACCGTCGGCATCTCGGTCGCGACACCGGCGCCTTTGAACGACAACCCTGCTACGATCGACGCCACGTGCTCGACGGTGGTTTCGTCGACGGCGAGCGACGCGAGCCACGTTCGCGCCGCCCGCGGTCCGGCCGTGTCGTCGCCGCCGTGGAATTTCCAATCGGCCACGTCGTGCAGGAGCGCCGCCAACTCGACGACGAATGGATCGGCCCCTTCCGCCGCGGCCAGTCGCAGCGCCACGCGGCGAACGCGCTCGACGTGATGCCAATCGTGTCCCGTGCCGTCGCCGGAAAGGACCGAGCGAACGTGGGCCGCCGTGCGGGCGATTATGTCTCGGTGCGTCAAGGAAGCATTTTCGGCGGTACTCATCGATTGGCTCACTCCGCGTTTGAGCGAGTCTGTCCACCCGACCCGCGCGGCCATTCTACGCGCAAGACGCCGCGAACCTCAATCGGCCCCGTGCTGTCCTCTGCTCTACCATGAAACTCGCCGCCTACCAGCGCGACATCGACTTCTGCCTCACCGAGGCGGCCAGCGCTCTCGGTGCGCCCGCTCACGCGGTTTATCTCGACTGGGACATGTCGCAGCAACTCCGCAAGAAGCTCAAGTTCGTCGGTCGCCGCGGGTTCTCCGATAGCGGCCCGCTGATGAGCGTCGACGACGGGGACCGCGGACATTCGCTCTTCTCGGGTATCGAGATCTTTCGTATGTCTCGCGGGGACGACCCGATACCCCTGGCGTTCGTCTCCGTTCCCGGCGCCGTGACGATCTGCGACTTCTGGGCGGTGCGCGCGTGCGACGCCCGCGCCGTGTATCGCTTCGTTCGCCGGATGGTCCGCGGCGGCCGCGCGGAGCCTCCGCCCGTGCTCGCCGAATCGCTGCGCCAGCGGCTCTACGACAACACGATCGGCTTTCTGCGGCGCGGCCGCGAGTTGCTCCGCCGCTACGACGTCGCCGCGAAGCGGGGCGTGCTCCTGTTGGGCGAACCGGGCAACGGCAAGACGATGGCTTGCCGCCATCTCCGCGCACAGTGCCTTCGCCGCGGTCTGTCGTTCCGCACCGTCACCGTCGGCCAGTTCGAGCGGGCATGCCGCGAAGGGGACATCGACAAGCTTTTCCAGCCCAAGCGGCCGGGCATCGTCCTGTTCGACGACTTCGACGCCCTGCTCACGCTGCGCTCGTCGGACGGTCTCGGCTCGAACCAGACGACCCTGCTGGGCCAGCTCGACGGCGTTCGCGCGCGGCACGATGTCGTCTACGTTTTCACGTCGAACCTGCACGTCGAGCGGGTCGACCTCGCCCTTCGCCGCCCGGGGCGCATCGACGTGGTGCTGACCTTTCCGCGGCCCGACGTCGACCTTCGCCGCCGCCTGATCGCCGAACGCTGGCATGCCGACATTCGCGCGGCCATCGACATCGACCGCGCGGCGAGCGAAACCGACGGCCTGTCGTTCGCCGAACTCGAAGAAGTCCGCAAGCTGCTCGTGATGCGGTTCGTCGAGGGCGGCGTCTGGGACTGGTCGGCGGCGATCGACGCGATCCGCGCACGAAACCGCGACGTGCGCCCGCGGCAGCCGATCGGCTTTGCGGCGCACGTCGCGCGCGACGTTGCGGCGGCGCGGCAGGAAGGCCCGGCGGCACAGCTCGACTGAACGTTGCGCGAAGCATCGCTCCTCGGCCACGGTTTTCCGTGGGACGCCGCCCGAATTGTGCGTCCCTCTGGAATCCGCCTGCGGGGGTAGCGATAATGAACCGCTCCCGAGCAACAAGGGGCGATTCACGATGAAGCACGCGCGCCAGTTCGAATCGTTCGGCCGCGCCGTCGCGTCGGTTGTATTGGTGGTCGCGGTAGTCGCGCCCGGCGCGTACGCTGGCGACGACGCCGATGCCGAGATTGCGTTCAACCGCGACATCCGCACGATCCTGTCCGAAAACTGCTTTGCCTGCCACGGTCCCGACGCCGGCACGCGGGAGGCGGGATTGCGGTTCGACGTCGAAGCGGAGGCCAAGGCGGAACTCGAAAGCGGCGAGCGGGCGATCGTTCCCGGCGACGCGGAGGCAAGCGCGCTTTTGGCCCGGGTGGCCAGCGACGACGACGATGTTCGCATGCCGCCCCCGGAGACAAAGAAGCGGCTCTCGGCGAAGCAGATCGAACTTTTGCGTCGGTGGATCGCCGCAGGGGCAAAGTGGCAGGGGCACTGGGCATACGAACCGGTTCGGCGGCCGCCGCTCGCCGAGGTTGCGCCGGGCGATGAGCCGCGCGGCGCCGCCGATACGTTCGTTCTCGCTCGGCTGCGGCGGGAGAATCTCGCGCCCGTGCCGCCGGCCGATCGCGTGACGCTGTTGCGGCGGCTGTCGTTCGATCTGGTTGGCTTGCCGCCGACGCCTGCGGAAGTCGACGCCTTCGTTGTGGATGAGAGTCCCGACGCCGTCGAGCGCGTCGCCGATCGATTGCTGGCCGCGCCGCAGTATGGCGAACGCATGGCCGTGCAGTGGCTCGATCTGGTCCGCTACGGCGATTCGTGCGGCTACCACAGCGACAACGATCAGCCGATTTCGCCGTATCGCGACTACGTGATCGCGGCGTTCAACGCGAACATGCCGTTCGACCAGTTCACGCGCGAGCAGCTCGCCGGCGACTTACTGCCCGATGCGACGCTTTCCCAGCGGGTGGCGACGGGCTACAACCGGCTCAACAAGACGACGGAAGAGGGCGGCGCGCAGGCGGCCGAGTACATCGAGAAGTATGCCGCCGACCGCGTGCGGACGACCGCGGGCGTGTGGCTGGGTCTGACGCTCGGCTGCGCGGAGTGCCACGATCACAAGTACGATCCGCTTTCGACGCGCGACTTTTACAGCTTCGCGGCGTTCTTTGCGGACGTGCAAGAGCGGGGCGTATACGGCAACGGCCGCCGCGAGCCGGAGATTCCCGTGCCCACGCCGATCGAACGCCGCCGGCTCGACGCGATGAATGCCGAGATCGCCGCCCTCGACGCGCGGATCGAGGACGCTTCCGACGGCGAAGCCGCCGCCGATCTTAAGAAGCAGCGCGATAAGCTCGTCGCCGCCCGCGCGAAGTTTGAGAAGGGTTTGACGCGCACGATGGTGACGGCGTCGACGAAGCCGCGCGAGATGCGGATCCTTCCGCGCGGCAACTGGCAGGACAAGAGCGGGGCAGTCGTCGAGTCGGCCTATCCGCACGCCTTTCCTGCGTTTGCGTCGCTGCCGGAAATGACGTCGGGCCGGCTCTCGCGGCTCGACCTGGCGAATTGGATCGTCGCGCCGGAGAACCCGCTCGCGTCGCGCGTGCTCGTCAATCGGCTGTGGAAGGCGTATTTCGGCGTCGGCCTTTCGAAGCGGCTCGACGACTTTGGCGTCCAAGGCGAGTGGCCGACGCATCCCAAGCTGCTCGATTACCTCGCCACGGAGATGCTCGAAAGCGGCTGGGACGTCAAGCAGATGGTTCGCAAGCTCGTCACCTCGCAGACGTATCGCCGCTCGTCCGTCCCGTCGCCGGAAGCCGCAGCCCGCGATCCGCAGAACCGGCTGTTCGCGCGGCAGGGGCGGTGGCGGCTCGAAGCGGAGGCGATCCGCGACAACGCCTTGTTCGCCGCCGGGCTATTGTCGCTCAAGATCGGCGGGCCGAGCGTCAAGCCCTATCAACCGGCCGGGTATTGGAAGCACCTCAACTTTCCGCCGCGCGTGTGGAAAGCCGACGTCGGCGAGAATCAATATCGCCGCGGGCTGTACACGCACTGGCAACGCACGTTTCTGCATCCGAGCATGCTGGCGCTCGACGCGACCTCGCGCGAGGAGTGCACCGCCGAACGCCCTGTGTCGAACACGCCGAAGTCCGCACTCGTGCTCTTGAACGATCCGACGTTCGTCGAAGCCGCGCGCGTTCTGGCCGTGCGGGTGATCGAAGAAGGCGGCGCGACGAGCGGCGAGCGCATTCGGTTCGCGTGGCGCACCGTTCTGTCGCGCGTGCCGACCGACGGCGAAACCTATGTCGTCGGGCAACTCTACCGGGATCACGCGGCCCATTTCGATGCCAATCCCGACGAAGCCAAACGGCTGTTGTCGGAAGGCCTACACCCCGCGCCGCCGATTCGCCAACCCACCGAAATCGCCGCCTGGACGAGCGTGGCGCGGACGTTGCTCAACCTGCAAGAGGCGACGACGCGGAATTGATTGCCGCGCGGTGGTGGATAGGTTCTAAAACACGGAGACGCGGAGACACGGAGAATGCAAAATGCAGAATGAAGAATGCAACGTGTGCCGAGATGCCGTTGCATTTCTCATTTTGCATTTTTTTCTGCATTGAGTTTTCTCTGTGGCTTCGCGTTTCGGTGTTTCCGTGTTTCAATCTCACGTTGCCATCGTCCGCGCTTTTTCCGCGGCTTCGGCTTCGCGGCGCGTCTGGCGGCTCTGGCGGTAGTACTTCCAGCCCGGAACGAAGAACGTTGCGGCCGAGGCGACGCCGAACAGGGAGATGCCGAAGTGCCATCCGGCGGCGTCGATGGCGGCCATGGCGATGGCGGTGACGAACATCGCGCCGGCATGCACGTAGAACTCGCCACTGAGGATGCCGGCCTTGGCGACGAAGATAATGCCGTTCATCAAGGCCAACATCGGCGACAACTTGAGCACCGGCTCGCCGAGGATGTATTCGATGGCGAACAGCAGCACGCAGGAGATGACGCTGCCGCCCCAGAGATGCGCGATCTGGCGTTCGACGAACGTGACCGGCCCTGCGCGGCGGCGAATCGCCCAGAAGATCGGCGCCCAGATTGCCAGTCCGCCGCCCCAAAGCATGACGTAGGGCAGCGGCGACTCGAAGAACGGATCGCGCGGCTTGAGCAGCTCGAACAGATTGGTCACGAGGCACAGCACCAGCAGGGCGACGCTGTGCCACATCCACAACAGGCCCCAGTTTTCGAGCACCGTGGCATGGTGCGACGGCCGAAACATCCGCGCGACGATCTCGCTGAACCGACCCGAGCGCGCCGAGATCGGCTCGTCGGCGAGGAACGCATCGAGATCGTTCGCCAGGGCCGCCGCGGTGGGATAGCGCAGTTCCGGCGGCTTTTGCAGGCACTTGAGCGCGATCATCTCGAGATCGGCGTCGACGTTGGCGTCGAGCATCCGCGGCGGCACTGGGTCGTGCTCGAGCACCGCGATCAACGTGTCGACGGGCGAGGCCGACTGAAACGGCGGACGGCCGACGAGCATCTGATAGAGGATCGTGCCGAGGGCGTAGATGTCGGCGGCCGGCCCCACCTGCCCGCGGCTTCCGGCGGCTTGCTCCGGCGCCATGTAGGCGGGCGTGCCCAGAATCGCTCCGCTCTTGGTCAAGCTGGCGTCGCCCTCCATCCGTTTGGCCAGGCCGAAGTCGGTCACGTGCGGCCGGCCCTCGGCGTCGATGACGAGATTCGACGGCTTGAGATCGCGATGCAACACGCCCTGCGAATGTGCATAGTGAATCGCCCAGGCGACTTCCGCGACCAGCCGGGCAGCGTCGCGCTGCGGCATCGGTCCCTGCGCGAGACGCTGGGCAAGAGTCTGGCCCTCGACGAGCTTCATGCTGAAATAGGGCCGGCCGTCGTGCTCGCCGACCTCGTAGATCGGCACGATCGCCGGGTGCTGGAGCCGCGCGGCGGCTTCGGCTTCGGCTTGAAAGCGGCTCCGGTCGGCGGCCGAAGCTAGGCGACCGTCGAGAATCATCTTGAGCGCCACCTCGCGTCCCAAGCTGAGTTGCCGCGCGCGATAGACGACGCCCATCCCCCCGCGGCCCAGTTCGTCGACGAGCTCGAAATCCCCAAATTCAGCCCCCGGCGAATACACCGGGGGCAATGCGTCCGCGATATTCGCTCCGCCCGATGCCGCGAATGCCGCCGGGCCACCGTGGACGGCCGTCACGCTCGGCGTGTTGAGCGCCACTAGGTCGGCCACGATTGCCGCCGACACCAACTCGCGTAGCTCTTCGATCAAATCCGGGTCGTTCGCGGCGACGTCGTCGACGTTCGGCCGCAGGCCGTCGCGGTATTGGGCGATCAGCGTCTCGAACAATGCCGCGAGCCGTTCGTCGCGGTCGGCGACGCTTCGCTCGGCGGCGCTCATGACGATGCTCCCGGCCCGCTTGCATCGCCGCCTTCGGCATCGAGGAGCTCTCGCAGCCGCCGCATCGCGCGCAAATAGCGCATACTCGCGGCCGGCGCGGTTAGTCCCAGCGTTTCGGCCACTTCGCCGTTGGAGAGCTGCTCGAAGTGCCGCATCAGCACGACTTCGCGGTCTTGTTCGTCGAGCTTTTCGACCGCCTCGGCGAATCGCTGCTGGAGTTCGCGGACCGTCGCCGCCGCCGCGGGCGTTAGCTCGCGATCCCAGATCTGCGCGGCGAGCTCAATCGTCGAGCGGTCGTCCGTTCCGGCAATCGCCAGCGGCTGCTCGCGATCGAGGCTGCGCCGGGCCGCGTCGCGGTGCCGGCGATGGGCGTCGATCAGCCGGTCCTGGGCCATTTGCCGGAGCCAGAGGTGAAACGGCATCGCCGGATTGGAAAGATAATCGTTCATCCGCCGATGGGCGTCGACGAGCACCTCCTGCACCACGTCGCTGGCGTCGACCCGCTGGCGAATCCGCCGGTCAAGCCGCATGTCGATCATTCGCCGCAGGGCTTCGCGGTGCCGTTCGAGCAGGCGGTTCACCGCATCCGCGTCGCCGCGGCGGGCGACAGAGAGTAACTCCTGGGTCTGGTCGGAGGCGGGCCACATACGCGAAGCGGCAGGAGAGCTATTGGATGCCATGCCCCGAGCATACTCGATTGCGTTGCGCGAGTCATCCGTTCGTAACCGAAGCGGGATTACCCTTGCATCGCCCACGCCGCCCGATAGTTCATGCCGAGGTTGATGATCTTCTGCAACAAATCCCCGTAAGCAATCCCCGCCTTCTCGGCCGACTCGGAAAAGTCCTCGCCGTAGGACAAGTTTGGATTGGGGTTCGCTTCGAGGATGTAGAGCCGCCCGTCTTCGGTCATCCGCAGGTCCATGCGGGCATAGCCGCTGATGCTGAGCACCCGGTACACGCGCTTGCAGATCGCGGCGATGCGGCGTTCGGTTTCCGGCGACAAGTCGGCGGCGGCATCGGTCGCAATGCCGTATTTTTTCTGATACGCCTCGTCCCATTTGACCCGGCGGGTGGCGATTTTCGGCGCGCCCTCGGGCATTCCCGCAAACGACATCTCCCACACCGGAAACGTTTGCAGCCGCTCGTTGCCCATCATGCCGACGTACAACTCGCGGCCGTCGATGTATTCCTCGACGAGCGCGTCGGACTTGAGCTGGTCGAAGACAAAGGCCACGCGGTCTTTGAGCTTGTCGTCGCTGGCGACGATCGATGCCTGCGAAATGCCGAGCGAGGCGTCCTCGGTCGCCGATTTGACGATCAGCGGAAACTTGAGCTTCGTGGGCCGCTTGACGGCGCGGTTCCGCGGAAACACGACGAATCCCGGCGTGGCGATGCGGTGATACGTCAGCAGCTTCTTGCATAGTTCCTTGTCGTGCGCGAGGAGCAGGCCGCGGGGATTGCAGCCCGTGTACGGCTGCCGCATCAACTCCAGGTAGCTCACCACGTGCTGATCGTAGGTCGGCACGCTGTGAAACTCTTCGAGCAGGTTGAACGCGACGTGCGGCTTCCAGTCGCTGATCGCTTTGCGCAGCTCGGTGAGGTCGTCGATGAGGCCGAGGGGGCGGACTTCGTGTCCCAAGTCGCGCAGCGCGCGCACGACGTCGTACTCCGTCTTCCACTCGGCGATCTCCTTGTCGGTGTAGCCGTCGAGCGTGTCCGGAGGGACGAGCGTGATGTGCATCGGCACGATAATGCGCAGCTTCTTCATAACGCCACCCGATGGTGTCCCGCATGAAGATAGTTCATCGTTTGCACCGTGACCATGACCAGCGCATCGCGTTCGGCCTGGCGGGCGGGCGTGGCGAGCCGCAGGTTCAACTCGCGGCAGCGGTCAATCATTTCCGACAACACCTGGTTGATAACGTATTGATACTGCCCCGTCCAATGGGCGACGACGCGGCGGAGCTTCACGCGAATGCGCCGCAAGAAGGCGGCGGCCGAAGGCCGATGCGCGTTCTCGGGCGCTGCGGAAAACAAGCGCCGCAACTCGCGGTCGTAGATCGGCGGCGCGTCGCCGCGATATCGGCGCCGCTTCTCGGTGTAGTGTTCGCCGAGCGTGCGGCGGTTGTCGCGAATCGGCTCGACGTGCCGCAGCGAGCGCACTGCCGGCGGCGTGCCCGCAATCTCCTGCATCAATTCATTTACGTATTCGAGCTTGGCGATGGCGGGCCAATCGTTATAGCGCGACCGCCACGGCGATCGCGGCCGCAACCAGACGGCAAACGTCTCGGCGAAGTCCTCGGCCGGATGACTCTGTGCGTACCACAGATCGAGGTGCAGCACGAAGCTGCGGCTGTAGGGCTTCGGTTGGTAGAACTCCGGGTAAGGATCGGACGCTTTGCCGAACACCTGGCGATATTGTCTGCGGCGGTGCAGGCGGTAGGCCGTGTCGAGCGCGTGGCCGGCTTCGTGCCGCAGGATTTTCATGCACCAGGTTTCGGTGCCGCCTTCGACTTCGAGCATTTGCTGCTTTTCGAGGCGGGCGAGCCGCGGATGGGCGAGATAGAACGGGATCGCGATGCCCGGCACGCCGTCGGGCGAAAACCATTCTTCGGCGAGCCAGCAATGGGGCCGGAAGTGGATGCCCCGCTGTTCGAGCTCGTCGTAGAGCCGCTCGACGCGCTCCCAGAGCGGAGTGTCTTCGAGCCGCAGGCCCAGATCGCAAAACCGGAGTTTCAGCAGTTCATCGGTCGAATACTGTGCCCACCGTGGTCCGCCGCGTCGCCGTGCCGCCATGATCGGTGGAACCCCAACAACGCGGACGTGCTGTGCGGAAATGAGGCAGTTTTGGGCGGCCGGCGAGCGTGTCCGATTGCACGGATTCGCCTCGCCGAGAGGTTCGGAATCCGGCCATATCCCAAGTATACATCGGCCTCGAACGTCGGCTACGCAAAGCCGAATCGGGGCATTTCGCGCTCTGAGTTCGCCGCGCTCATTCGTCGGCAAAGACCTCGTCCAGGGCGGATAATTCGCGTCCCGCGCGAACTAGCGAGCGTCGCGCCCGGGCGGCGGTTGCGACATCGGAAGCCCGCGGCTCCACGTGCAGGGGATCGCGTTCCACCGACCGAGACCGGCTGCCGCCGAGGGATGCAGGCGCGGGTTCGGCCGGCGTGCGTACGCGGGAGGGCCGGCGATTCGCAACCGCTGCGCGACCCGTATCGGCGCCGGACGAAGTACCCGAACCATCGCGAATTACGCGCAGCGCGCTTGCCGCGGTGCTAGCCGTTGGCGAGGGCGGCGCGGATAAGCCCGCCTGGAGCAGCGCCAGGTCGGCCAGCGTCGAGAGCCGGTCGCCGTCGAAATCGCCCGTACTCCACGTCGCGGCCTTGCCGAAGTTGCGCGAAAGAGTGGCGGCGTCGCTGCGGTTCACCATGCCGTCGAGATTCGCGTCGCCGTACTCCGTGCCGAGAATCGTGCGCACGATATGATCGGCGTCGGCCCGATCGACCACCGAGTCGCCGTTGAGATCGAACGCGGGATCGGCGCTCGCCAGAGCGATCGCGTCGAACAGCAGGTCGATGTCGGCGACGTTCACCGCGCCGCTCGCGTCGATATCTCCCGGCAAGCCTGGAAGCGAAGCGGGGACGTAGCTGATGCTCAACAGAGGCCGATTCGCCGCGGTGGGCACTTCGCGCGAACTGACGTCCAGCCCATCGGTCGTCGACGTGTTGGCAACGATCACTCCGTAATTCGCGGCCGCGCCGCTGAACCATTGCCGCACGAGATCGACGCCGGCCGCGTTGAAGGAGTACGTTTGCCGCCCGACGGGTGAGTTGCCGACCGTTGCGAGCACGGCGCCGCGATCCGCCGCGCCGCCGGCGCCGGCGGTCGCCCAGGCCTGGCCGGTGCGGAACACGCTCCACGTGGCCTGGCTTTCGTCCCAGTCGCGGAGCATGCGCGAAATCTCGTACGGTCCGCCAGTCGCGTTCGTCACGTCGAGCGTGATCGACGCCCCGACGATCGCGCTGCCGAGCGGGAGGTCGCTCGGGCTGATCTGCCATCGGAACAGCGCGGCGAGGTCGAAGCCGCCGTCGTCGCCGTCGATTTCCAGGTTGGTGTCCGTGCCGAAGTTCTGCGTCGCCTGTCCGGCGCGGATTTCCGTGTCGCGCGTGCCCGCGTAATTCGCGGCAGGGCTAACGCCGTCTTGATAGCGCAAGGTCTGCGGTCCCAAAACGGCGGGTGCACTTCGCGGGCTCTCGAGCCCGTCGCGATTAACCGCCGCGATCTGGTAGGAGAGCGAAGCGCCGGCGGAAACCCCCAAGTCCGTCATCACGGGAAGCGGCGTCGAACCGACGAGCACGCCGTTGCGATACACGTTGTAATGCGAAACGCCGGTTTGCGGGTCGCTTGCGCGGTCCCAGGCCAAATGCACGCGGTCCGCCGCGACGAGCGCTGCTCGCAGGTTCGCGGGAGCCGTCGGCGGAGTCGTGTCGATGCCGACGTTTTCGCTACCCGGCGTGCCGCCGATGGTACCTGCGATCCAGTTGGCCACGTCGTTGCCGTAGGCCGACGAGTCAATCCGCGAGAGCGAAGAGCCGCCGCCGTCCGCTTCCGTCGGCCACGGCGCGATCGGATCGTACCGAACCGCGTCGACGAGCACATACGGCTGCTCCGGCAAACCCGAATCCGCCGCGCCGGGCATATCGAGAAACAGCTTCTCGCCGGCGTTGTTCAAGCTGCCGTGCTCGGCCGCCGTGTAGACGAACACAGGCACGCTCGCCGCGATGCCGCGAGCCGCGCGAAACGCCGCCGCTTCGGCCGCGGCATCGCCGCCGTCGGTGCCTTGAAACACGACGGCGTAACCGCCGGCCGGGATCGCTGCGCCGAGTGGAAACGCGAACTCGATCGCTCCTCGCAGTCGCCAGGCATTGCCCACGCCATCGTCGAGTGCGACGGCGCTCGCGTTGATGTTGCGAATTTCGATGAACTCCGGTTCGCCGGCGGCCGGGTTGTACATGATCTCGTTGAGGACGAGCGGGCCGACGACCGGCGCCGAGTTCGCCGCGCCGAACGTCGCCGACGCGAGCCGCACGAAGTCGGTCCCGCCGCCGCTCTTTGCGTACAAACCGATCGACTCGCCGGCGAGCGAGGCCGCGAACGCCTGCCCTTCGCGGTAGCCGAACAGGTCGCCGGTCGCGTCGCTGGCCGTGAGGTACACGGCGTCGCCGTGCTCGCTTAGCTCAAAGGGGATGAGGGCTCCCGGATCGCCGCTCGCTGCGCCGAAGTCGCCGCCTTCCGTCAGCACGAGATATCCGCCGGCCGGGATGATCGTTCCTGCTGCGATCCGATACTTGCGGCGCTCGTCGGCCGCGTTGCTGACGAACCAATGGCCAACGTCGACCGGGGCAGCCGATCGGTTGAACAGTTCGATCCGATCGGCGGCGTTCGTGTTCGCCAGCACTTCGTTGATGACGACCGCGCCGGGCGTGGGCGCGCTGTCGCCGGTACCGGGCGAGCCGTGAAGCTGCTGGCTCGGCCGCCAGCTCATGCTGGCGTTGAGGTCGGCGAGCAGGTTCGCGTCGTCGAGGACGGTCAGCGAATAGCCCTCGCCGTCGGTGTGCGGATACCAGTTGTCGCCGTAGCTGAACTCGACGAGCGTTTCGCCGAACGCTCCGGAAAGGACGACCCGTTCGCCAGCGTTGTTCAGGTTGCCGGTGAACGCGCCGGCGATGCGAATGCCGCTCAGTTGGTCGGAATATCGCAGGGCAAATGCAGCTTCGTTGCTTACGACCACGGCCCGCTGGCCCGGTGCGAGCGACGTGACGGCCGAACCGGCGAAAGCGAAGGCCACGCCGTCGCTGAGCATGGCTCCGGACAGGTTGATCGCGCCCGCGCCGACGTTTCGCAACTCGATGAACTCAAAGTCGCTCGCCGACAGGAGCGGGTTCGCCGCCAGTTCTTCCGGCGTCGGGTCCGCCGGATGGTAATGCACCTCGGTGATTCGCAGATCGGACAGCACGGGAGCGAACGTGGTTTCGGACAGCGCGCTCCACTCGAATTGCCCGCCGCCCAAGTCGCGGCGAATGCGGGCCTTGACCGTCACCGTGTCGGTCAGCCCGACCGTGCCGCTAGGCGCGAGCGTCACGGCCGACGCTGCGGGGGACGCGACGTGCGTCGTCCAGTCGTAGTCGCGCGGGTCGCTGCCGTCGAAGGTGACGAACACGGTTCCCGCGCCGCCGGTGTTCGGATTCTCGACGGAAAGCAGCGCTCCGACAGGGAACGAGCCGCCGTGTTGCCGGACGCCGTTGACAAGGAACTCCGGCGCGGCGGTCGCCGGATACAAGTTCCCCGCGCGGAACTGATTGAGCACGTTCTGCGACCGCAAGGGGAAATAGCTGTTCATCAAGAAGTCGCGCTGCGCGTCCCAGGTCGCCCAGGTGCGCGGCGTCGCCGAGCCCATATCGCCCCAGCGGGCCGACTCGCCGACGATGGCCTGCTCGATTTGGGCGGCAAGCTCCGCATACCGCGCCGCAGGGACGTTACGCTGCGGGTTTGCTGGGTCGTAGTTTGGATTACTCGGATCGACGTACAGCGCGCCGCCGTTGAAGAAATGCTCGTGCAAACGATCGGCGAACCGCAGGCGAAACTCGGCGTTTGCCCGCAGGAGGCCGTAGGGTTGGGCCACCCCGTTTGCGACGCCGGTCTGGTTCGAATTCACGTCGGACTGAATGCCGAGGGACCATTCGCTGTCCCACATGAAGAACTTGAAGCCGGTGCTGTTCGGTCCCCGCTCGCGTCCGACCCAATAGTTCTTGTGCGGCCAGTCGCTGTTGCCTCCGTACAAGTTGACAATCATGTAGTCGATCAAATTGTCGACGTCGAGATAGTCTTCGCGCGTTGGGCTGTCCGTGCCGTCGGCGTTGTTGCCTTGGAGTTGCTGATATGCCGCGTCGCTGGCCGCTGCATTCGTGGTGTTCACGGCGCTGGCGAGCGAGATCATCGTGTTCCACGCCGCCGTGCTGCCATTCACGGCGCTGCCCGAGTTGATCGCGTCCCAGTTGTCCTTGTCGCCGCCGAAATAGGTTGCGGCGAAGGCGTGATTCGGGCGTTCCGACGGGTTGTAGAGGCCCCAATACTGTCCGTTGATGTACAAGTGGACGAAATTGCCGTGGGCGGAGGGTTGGCCCATCGCGAGCTGCGTCGAACGTCCCCACTGGTCGCGGAGGTATTGCACGTTCGACCCGCCCCAGAAGTTCCAGGCGTCATTCGAGTTGGCCCGCAGCACGAGGGCGTCGAACTCATCAGTTGCGTCGTCGCCGAAGAACGGATAGCGGAGCTTGCCGGCGCCGTAGCTGTCGCGAAACGCGAGGCGGAACGATTTTTTGAGCGTGAGCCCGTGGCTACGGAACGCGCCGCCTTGAATGCGGATGCCGGCGTCGATCTGAAAGCCTTCGCTGCCGTCCGCAGGGAAATACTCAACGGAAGTCGGCCGCTCCCAGGCGCTGCCGCGGCTGTCGGGATTGGAGTAAATGCCGCTTGCGCCGAACATATCGTCGGTGCGGAGGACGATCGAGAGCGTGCCGGCGGCCCGCAGATCGTCGCGGATGCTGGCGGCGTACTGCCCGCCGAAGAGGTCGCCGGGGCCGATGACGTCGGGGTCGAGTCCGTAGTCGGCGCCGGTCGATCCCCAAGTTGCCGGAAAGCCCGCTGCCAGCGCGCCGGACGCCGTTTGCTGCGCCACATCGTCGACGAACAAATAGGTGTGCGTTTCGATGGGGGTCGGGAGGTAGCCGTCGCGAAACGCCGCCGCTCGCAGCGTGGTCGTTGCGGCGATCGGCAGCGGCGAAGTATAGACCTGGCCGGTGGTTGCGGTCGGCGGCGAGCCGTTGGTCGTGTAGCGAATCGTTACGTCCGGCGTCGGGGTCGAGAGCACGAGGTTGAACGGCGCGGCGTAGAAGCCGCGCTCGTGACTTACCGACAGCGGCACGATAACGTCCGCGGCGCCCGAGTTGTTCACGCTGCCTGGCGTGGCCGGATCGAAATAGCGATGGGCGCTCGTTTCGACCTTTACGCCGGTCAGTTCGGCGAGGAGCAGGAAGTCGTTGTCGATCGGGTCGAGGTTCAGGCCGTGGATCGCCAGCACGTTCTGCTCACCCGGGCCGACGTTGAGCAGTCCGACGTCGAACGAGAGCGGAATCTCGGCAAAGGCGAGCGCCTGAGCCTTGGTCCGCTCGGCGGTCGCCGCCGAATCGAAGGCCAGCGTTTGCGGGGCATTGGTTCGCGCGACTTCCTGGCCGTTGATATAGGCCACGAAGCCGTCGTCGAACTTCAGGCGCAGCCGAAGCGACTCGATATTCGCGAGATCGGCCACGCCGAACGGAATCCGCACGAACGCGGAGGCGGCGCCGCCGAACATGGTTGCCTCGGCGTCGGTCGCGATCAGGTTCGTGTAATCTTCGATCTGCTGCCGCGTCGAATTGCCGGGCAGCGGGTCCTCGTCGGGATTCGGATCGACGATGACGCGGATCACGCCGGTCGTGTGCAACAGCGACGTGTCCCACTTGAGTCCGACGGCCGGCAGCGGCAGGGCGATCTGGTTGAACGTTCCGCTTGTCGCCGCGGCGTCGAGGATGTCGAAGGTGTCGCCGGCTTGCAAGGTTCCCGCGATGACGGCGACCTCAAGGCGGCTCGAACCGCCGAGCGTGAGCGTGCCGGAGACCGTGAGCTTGTCGGCGGCGTTGGTGTCGCCGTTGATTTCGGCGACGAGCGCGCCGCCGCTGGCGAGATTGAGATTCCCGGCGATCGATTGCGTGCCGATCGCGCCTGCGCCGCCCGGTTGAAGGACCGTGGTGGGTGGGAGCGACGCATCGGTCGACACGGCCCAGCCGAGCGTCGTGTCGCCGAGCAAGACCCAACCGCCGGCCGCGCTTACGGACGTGCTCGACCCGCCGGCCGCGTTGCGAATGGCGATCTCGAACGAATCGCCGCCGCCGCGCTCGTACATGATCGCGTCGAGCGTGGTGGCGAGGGGTACGGACGTGGTGAACGTGCCGCCGGTCCAACCGTGTCCGCGCGGGGCTTCGTAGCGAATCTCGTCGGCCGAGTTTTGGACGCCGTTTTCGCCGAACCGGCTCAAGAAGTTCGCGCCGTCGAGGGTCAGACGCGCTCCGTCGTCGCTGCCGACGGCGATTTGCCACGTGCCGGCGGGAATCACGACGTTCGCCTGCGCGTGGACGAGGAAATCTTCCATCGTCTCGTTGGCGACGCCGTTGGGATACGGGTTGTTCACGCCGAACGTGCCCGCGCCGCCGGCGAAGTCGACCTGGGCGACGATGGCCGAGGCATCGCTCGTGACGCCGAACGCGGCGGGGTTGACGAGCACCTGGTCGGCCGTCGTCGTCGCGCTGATCTGGCTCGTTACGTCGATCACGCGGGCAAGAAACCCGGGCGTCGAGGGGGGCGGCGTTTCGAGGTTGTAACCGACGCCGTTCGTGCCGGCGACGAAGCCCGTGGTGCTCCCGCCGAGTTGGTTCCACGTCGCGGGCAACTCGCTCGCCGCCGTCGGCGTCAAATACGAGATTGCCGCGTTGCTCGCCACGAGCGGCGTCACGGTTTCGCTCACGCCGATGCCGAAGGAGATGTCCGGGTACTGGGCGGGGTAATCGGTTCCGCCGGGGCCGAACTCGCTGGCGATCGACATGTCGGGCCGGACCAGGGCGAGGTACTCTCCTTCGGCAGCCAGTGCGAAGTTCGTATGCAGATTGCCGGCCCCGTCCGGCGCGTCGTTGCCGGAGGCAAATACGACCAGGAACTCACCGGGCGGCAGGACGCGGCTCGGAAACGTCCATTTCCCCAGGTCATCGGCGTCGTCGGTCAGGTGCCAGCCGGCGAGGTCGATCGCGGTGTCGCCGGCGTTCTGAAGCTCGATCCAGTCGGAATGGGCCCGGGGGCTGGCATTGTCTTCGAGCGTGCTCTGGTTGTCGGCCATGAACTCCGTGATGATCGGATTGGCGGCCAGCAGTTGCCGGGCTTCGAGGGGCTCGATGCGGAACTCGCGTGGGCGTTGCCTGCCCGATGCGGTACGTGTGCGTTGTCCGCCCCGAAATCCTCGCGCCGCAAGCCGTTCACGGGCGAACCAACGTTTCCGAGTACGCATCAAATCACTTCCTTCGCCGGACTTTGCCTGTTTGCGATGACACCGCGTCGGGTTGCTCGGGTAGCTTGTCCACCCGTGCGACTGGATGTGACGTCACGTGATGGTTCTCACGGGTGGACAAGCCACCCGTGCCACCCGCGCTCGTCAGCCTACCCGACCTCGAAACTCGAACCACGAACCTCACGTTCACACGATCCTCGTACTATAGACACGCCGGCAAAATCGTTCAAACCTTTCTAGACTGCCCCCCTTGCCAGAGAGCGGCGTCACAATTGCTACGACCGGTGCGATCGGATTAAGCCGGCCAGCCGACGCCGCCGATGCAGATTACAGCGGGCGCGTCGAGGGACGTCTCTTCATCGGCCCGCGCCGGTACCGATGCGGTGGCCTGTCGCGGCGACTTTGCTAGGGAAGGTGGACCAGGGCCTTCGCGCCATGCAAAGGAACGCCGCCATGACCCACGAACCGCGAACCGGGCTGGTCCCGCTCGTCCGGCTCGCTCGGCTGGCCGGGCGGTTGCTCGTTGCCGGCAGCCTCGTCCCGGCACAGGCGTGGGCACAGGCATCCGGCGAGAAAGAAACGCTGCGAGGCGCTGCCTCGGTCATCGTCCAAGTTCAAGACACCGACGACGAAGCGGCGCGGCGCCGGCAGAGCGATATGCCGGAATCGACGCTGCCGCCGACCGAGGTCGAAGCCGAGGTTGACCAAGCCCCGCCGGCTTCTCCGGACGAACCGCCTGCGCCCGAACCGGCTCCACCGGGCGGCCGGGCATTCGAACAAGCGCTCGACACGGCCGGCAACGAAAGCGTCATTACCTCGGAGCGAATCGAGCAGAACGTCACGCGGAGCCTCGCGGACGTGTTCCGCTACGAGCCGGGCGTGCAGGTTCAGAGCAGCATCGGCCGGTTCGGCGAGACGAGCATCAACATCCGCGGTCTCGAAGGCAACCGCGTGCTGATGAACATCGACGGCGTCCGCGCGCCGGATGCGTTTCAACAAGGGCCGATCCAGCTCGGCCGCGCGGCGATCGAGCCGTCGCTGCTCAAGCAAGTCGATATCGTTCGCGGTCCCGGCTCGCTGATTTACGGCGAAGGGGGCATCGGCGGCGTCGTGGCGTTCGAGACGAAAGATCCCGACGACTTTCTCGGCCTGTTCGGGCGCGACAATTACATCGGCATAACGGGCGGATACTACTCCGCGTATTCCGGCTGGGCCGAAACACCCGTGATCGCGCTTCGCACGGGCTACCTTGAAACGATGTTCGCTTACACTCGTCGCGACGCGGGCGAGGTCGAAACCGAGGGCGCGTTCGGCGCGGACCCGCAGGAGTTGCAAAGCGACTACGTTCTAGCGAAGCTCGTCTATCACACGTCGCCGGACAACGAGCTCGACTTTTCGTTCGAGTGGCAGAACCAGGCGGTGTTTACGAACTTGCGGAGCGTACTGGCGAGCCCCGCCGGAGCGTTCAATACGTTCGCGACGACGCCGGAAGTGTTTCCGAGCGCCCTGCCGGCGTCGCGATTCTTGGCCGATTCGGACGACGAGAACCGCCGCACGCGGTTCAGCTTGACGGACGACTTCGAGAACCCTTGCGGCGGCGTGTTCGGCGCGGTGCGGCTGCAAATCTACTATCAAGAGTCGCAGATCGGCGACAACCGGTTGCAGCGGTTCCTTGTGCCCGCGGTCGTGCCGCCGTTCGTGCCGAACCGGCACATCATCGACGACCTCAACAACAATTTTTTCGCGCAGGATCATTTCGGCGGGCGGGCGATCGTTCGCGGCGAGCACGACAACGGTTTTGCGCGGCACGCGCTCGTGTTCGGCGTCGACGCGCTGCGGACGGAAACGGCGCGGCTCCGCGACGGCGTCATCATCAATGAGGCCACGGGCACGTCGGTCAAGTCGAATCAGATTTCCGAGCCGACGCCGGAGAAAGTGCTTCCCGACGTGTCGACGACGCGGCTCGGATTTTTCTTTCGCGACCGGATCGAAAGCGACTACTTTCCGATTGCGATTACGCCCGGCGTGCGGACGAACTACTACTCGTCGGACTTCGCTTTGCCCGATCCTTTGTTCGATTCGTCCAGCGGCACACCGCAGGACATCACCGAGTGGAACGTGCAGCCGCTGGTCGAGTTCGGCATTCCGCTAACCGAGAAGCTCGAAAGCGTTTTGCGGTATGCCCGCGGCTATCGCGCGCCGCCGGTCGAGGACGCGGGCGTCGGGTTCGTCAATCCGCTGTTCGGGTACGTGATCATTCCCAATCCCGATCTGGGCAAGGAAACGAGCGACTCGCTGGACCTTGGGTTTACTTACAAGGGCGAATGGTTCGCGGGCTACGCCGGCGGATATTACAACCATTACGACGGCTTTATCGAAACGGTCGACCTCGGACTCAACGCGGGCACCGGCTTGCTCGAATTCCAGCAGCGGAACCTCGACGCGCAAATCTACGGCGTCGAGCTTGCGGGCGAACTGCGGTTGCTCGGCGACCTGGCCAATGCGCCCAGCGCGGCCGCGGGAGGTCCGACGTCGCGCGACGGCGATTCCAGTCCGCCGCCGCAGGAGTTCTACGGTTTGAGCGCGTTCGGCAACCTGACGCACTCGGTCGGCGACAACTTGGAAGCGGACTTGCCGCTGGACTCGATACCGCCGCTCTACGGGATCGCCGGTTTGCGGTATCGGGCGCTCGAGAACCGCTGGGGCGTCGAGCTCGTTTCGACGCTCGTCCATCGCAAAGACCGCTACTCCGGCGCGAACCCCGACCAGTTCATCGCGCCGGGCTACGGCATTCTCGATCTGCTCGCGTATTGGAATGTTTCCGACAACGTGCAGTTCAACGCCGGCGCTTTCAATCTGCTCGACAAGGAATACTACCAGTGGCTGAACGTCCGCGGGGTCGAGGTCAACCAGCGCGACCGGACGCGGTACGCTGCGCCGGGGATCAATTTGGCGGCCACGATGCGCGTGCAATGGTAGGACGCTAACGTATTGCCAAATCGTGATTCTGACGCGGGCGTCACCGCTGGCTTGTCCAGGAATGAGAGTCGTCAATTTGCCGTTGACGCGAATGCCTTATACGAGGTCGAGTTCGTTCGCACCTCCGCACTGCTGGACGAGCCAGCAGTGGCACCCCAATGGCGAAGGTAGGCAGAGCGTTAGCGAATGCCGGCGGCCGATCGTGTTAAGCGCCGCGCACGCAGCGCGACTCGATCGACCGCGGCAGTTTCGTCGGCGAAGTCGCTTACGGCGCGGTCGACGTGCGTTGCGACGAGCGTGCCGGCCCGAACCGCGGCATTGCGGCGGACTGCGGTCGCAAGGAGCCGTCCGTCGGCGGCGCGCTCGACCAACTCGTCGCCGCCGCGGCGATCCGTTCGCGCGATCACCGCCGCGGGCGCTGCCGCCGGCGAGGCGGAATTCGGCGGATACGCGCGGCCGAAGTTGCGGGCGAGCACGGCCGCATCGGCGCGATCGACGTCGCCGTCGCCGTCGAGGTCGCCTTGAGCGCGGGCAGCGCCGGCGGACGTGCCGAAATGGGCCTGGACGATCGCAAGGTCGGCGAGGTTGACCCGATCGTTGCCGTCGACGTCGCCGGGCAACCGGTCGGGTTTGCCCGGGGAGCCGCCCCAAGCGTGGCTCGGCCGCCAGGACGCGCCGTCATTCCACGAATCGAGCGGACCGCGGGCGTCGAGGATCACGAGCGAATAGCCGTCGCCGTCGGTCGTGGGATGCCAGCCTTCGCCCGTGTCGTCGAACGTGAACT
>QEVJ01000033.1 GCA_003576845.1 Planctomycetota bacterium | reverse complement strand
TTTCGCAAATCCTTCCAATAGAAGCGCTGGCCTGATCCCTTTCATAGATTTAAAGCATTCTGGGGACATACCAGGGGACAGACCCTTTGGAAAGTGCGTTTTTAGCCGCAGGTTGCGACGTGCCTGAGAGGGTCAGTCCCCTTTTTCAACAGGCTGTTGGCTGGCATTGCTTGCCTGGACTTCGCCGACGTCTCGTCCGGCGCGCTCACAGATGCGGCTAGCTAGAGAAGATTGTCCCCGACTCGATTTCGTTCCCATCAACACTCGAGACAGGCAGTCCAATCATGCGTGCCCTCGTGGTGGACGATTCCGCGGCGTTCGTGGAACTGGTCTCTAACATTCTTTGCCAGGGCGGCCTCGAGGTGGCCTCGGTGCGCAACGGCGAGGATGGTCTGGCTGCGTTTCAACTCGGCGATTTCGACATCGTGATAACGGACATCATGATGCCGGAAGGCGACGGCATCGAAATGGCCGAGCGGATCCGGGCCGTGAGCGCGGACGTGCCGATCGTGATGGTGGCGGCCGCCGACAACGCGGAATACATGGCCCGCGCGCGGCAAGCGGGGGCCACGGCGTACTTGCTCAAGCCGACCGAAGGGATGGCGCTCGAAACGACCGTGGAGGAACTGGTGATGTTCCACCACTTCGCGTCGGCTTGAATGAGAGAAATGAAGCGTGTTGGCTCGTGCCGCAGAAACTGTGTCCGCGGCGCGAGTTTCACGATTTCGCCGCCGCGGTGGCTTTCGCCTTCTCGTCCGCTTCCTTGAGCTCTGCGGCGTAAGTGTTCGCCTCTTCTTCCGTGGCGAACGCCTTGGGAAGCGTGCGGACCTTCGGGCGCTTCGGGGCCGGCGTCGTGAACTTTTCCTTGGCTTTCACCGCGTCCTTGCGGGCCTGGGCATGCTTCTTCACGTCGGCGGCGTACTTCTCGTTGATGCCTTTCTGAAAATCCTTCAGATCAGCTTTGCGGATGACCGTGTATTCCTCGTCGACTTGAACGACGGCATACGCGGCTTTGTCTTCCTTGGGCGGCGCCGAGCGGGCCTGCGGCGCGATGATCGCTACCGAAAGTGCCAAGAGCAGAAACGCGCCGAAACGATTGAGTTGCGACATGATCGGGTCCTTCGAGGGTAAAGCGGCCGTCCAGATTGCGAACGCGAGGGTACTCCGCTCGTGCGGACGAGCGGTTCTCAACGCGGCCTCGATTGCGTAAGTTCCGCGCCTCGACTGTCCCGCACCGCGACGCGCGGTTGCATTTTGACGGGCGTCCGGCGGCGATGTCGGACCCATTCTGCCTTCGGCTGCCGGACGGCGTCAAGCGTTTTCGGCATGAAAACCGAGGCCCGGCCGTGGACGAAAGCCGTAGAGCGACGTTTACTCGTCCGCGACGGGCGGATCGCCGATCTGGCGGATGTACATGGCCAGCCGGCCGTGCAGATCGAGCAGCCGCTGCCATTCGCGGGCGCTGAGCGTGACGCGCTGCTCGTTGGGCGTGACGCCGATGCTGCGGATCAGCGAGCGCATCGTGACGTGGATAAAGTCGAGCAACTCGCAAAGTTGAGCCGCCTGGCCGGGGCTGAGGTCCTCCGGCAACTCGGGTGGTAAGATCGCGTGCAGCGTCTTTTGGGCGTCCTGGTCGGCGCCCCAGTCCATTTCCAGGTCGAGATCGGCGGCGCTGTCGTCGGAGGCGTCGCCGTGTGCGCCGCCGATGTCGCCGCTGCCGTTTCCGCTGCCATCTCCGTTCTCGTCGTGGGGGCGCCTCGTCACGTCGAGCGAAACGGGCGGCCCGCCGCGCAGCTCGCGAAGCCGCTGGGCGATCTGCTCGCGCGAGCCGACGAGGAGCGTGCTGCGGCCGACGGAGATCACGTCGCCGAAGCGGAGGATACGAAGCTGCACGTCTTCGCCGTTGACCTTGGTGCCGTTCGTGCTGTCGAGGTCGGTGAGGATCAGCTTGGCCTGATCTTCCTGGATTTTGACGTGGTAGCGGCTGATCCGCTCGTCGTTGAGCTGGATCGTGTTGCCTTCCTCGCGGCCGATGGTGACGGGCGTGGGCAGGTCGGCAAACACCCGGCCGCGGTCGGCGCCGTCGATAACGCGTAGAGTGATGTCCGCCATATACGCTTCGACCGAAAAAACCGCGATTGCCGGCGGCCCGTCCCTAGTGCTGTGCGATTCGCGCGGCAACTGTCAAACGCCGTTTCCCACTGCTGGACAAGCCAGCAGTGGCACCCACCCTAATATCAAGATTTGACAAGGCAACTAGCACGATTACCGCTGATTCTGGCACGAGACCGCCAGTTCTCCGGACGCGCGGAGTTGCCCCGCCGCGCGCTCCGTCGACACCTTCTGCCTTGCTTATACCGCCCGGCCCGAACGGGGGTCAAGCAGATTTCAAGGGGTGCGGCGTCGCGCCGATTGCCGAAATATACCGCGCCAAATGCTTGCACGCGCCCGGACCCTGGGTCGTAGTGCTCGCGTTAGGCGGACTTCCGCTCGTCGCACTGCGAAGCGAGGGGCACGGGTGCAGACCACGACCCGGCCGAAATCGCGGTTCGCTCATTACGTTGATCCGCTTTTGGCGTGTCGTCGTGACGGGCTATTCGCATTATTCCGCCCGTGCCGGACGCGGACAACGTGCAACAATTGACCGGTGGGCAGCGACGGGCCTTGGGCGACGCTTGGGGTTGCCGCGGCGGCATCGTTTGCGGCCGGTTGCCGAATGCCGCGGCTCCCGTCATAGTAGCGGACCAACCGGTGCTCGCTGGTTCGGCAGCGGCGGGAATCGCCGCAGGATCCTTCCCCTTTCGAGGGAGAGTCGTTTGTCCCAGCAAATCTACACGCACGTATTCGACAACGGTCTCACGCTTTTGGCCGAGCCGATCGCGTCGCTCGAATCGGCGGCGTTCACGCTGCTGTTGCCGGCGGGTTTCGTTTACGACCGGCCGGACCGCGTCGGCGTCGCCAATTTCACCTGTGAGATGATGCTTCGCGGCTGCGGGTCGCGGGACAGCCGGGCGTTCGTGAACGACCTCGACAATCTGGGCGTCGAGCGGGGCGAGTCGTGCGCGGCGTCGCACATGAGCTTTTCGGGCGCGACCCGCGCGGCGAACTTGATGCCGACATTGTCGATTTACGCCGATCTGGTCCGCCGCCCGCATTTGCCTGGCGACCAACTCGAAGCGGGCCGGGCGGTGGTGCTGCAAGAGTTGCAAGCGATCGAAGACGACCCGGCGCACAAGGTGATGGTGGACCTTCGCCGCCGGCATTACGGCGATCCGTGGGGCCGGCCGAGCGCGGGCGAAGAGGCGACGCTCGAATCGGCCGACATCGACGAGCTCAAGGCGTACTTTGCCCAGCACAGCCGGCCCAACGGCGCGATTCTCGCGGTCGCGGGCCGCGTCGATTGGGACGCGACCGTCCGCGAAGTCGGCAAGCTGTTCGGCGACTGGAAGCCGACCGACGTGCCGCCGCCGGCGGACGTGGTTCACAAGCGGGCGAGCCATCACGAGCATCACGAATCGAACCAGACGCAGATCGGCGTCGCCTATCGCAGCGTGCCGTACAACCATCCGCAGTATTTTCAGGCGTGGGGCGCGGTCGGCGCGCTTTCGGGCGGCATGAGTTGCCGTCTGTTCACGGAAATCCGCGAGCGCCGCGGCCTTTGCTATAGCGTCTACGCTTCACACCACACGCTGCTCGATCGCGGGAGCGTGCTGTGCTACGCCGGCACGAGCGCCGAACGCGCTCAGGAGACGCTCGATGTGCTGGTTGCGGAGCTCAAGCGTCTTTCTGCCGGCATCGAACCGGCGGAGTTGGACCGGCTCAAGGCCCGCGTCAAGAGCGGGCTCATCATGCAGCAGGAGTCGAGTTCCGCGCGGAGCGGTTCGATCGCCCGCGAACATTATTTGCTCGGCCGCGTGCGGACGCTGGACGAATTGAGCCAACTCGTCGACGCCGTGACGTGTGCGAGCATCAACGAATACCTGGCCGCCAATCCGCCGCGCGATTTCGTCGTGGCGACGCTTGGCGGAGCCCCGCTGGAGTTGCCCGATGGAGTTTCGTAAGCACGAATTGGCCAATGGCCTGTCGATCGTCGCCGAATGCAATCCGGACGCCCACACGACGGCGACGGGCTTTTTCGTCAACACGGGCGCGCGCGACGAGACGGACGAAGTCGCCGGGGTGAGCCACTTTCTCGAACACATGATGTTCAAGGGGACGCCCACGCGCTCGGCGGACGACGTGAACCGCGAGTTCGACGAGATGGGGGCGGACTACAACGCGTTTACGAGCGAGGAGAACACCGTCTATTACGCGACCGTGCTGCCCGAGAACCAGGACCGCGCGGTCGGCTTGCTCGCCGATATCGTCCGCCCGTCGCTTCGCGAGGACGACTTCAACACCGAGAAGCAGGTGATTATCGAAGAGATTCGGATGTACGCGGATCAGCCGCCGTTCGGCGCGGACGACAAGATTCGCGCGCGGCACTTCGCCGGGCATCCGCTGGGGCGCAGCGTATTGGGCACGGTCGATTCCGTTGGCGGTTTGGCGGTCGATCAGATGCGCGATTACTTCCGCCGCCGATACAGTCCCGGCAACATGACGCTGGTCGCCGCCGGGCGCGTGGATTTCGATCGGCTGGTCGGTTTGGCTGAGAGGATTTGCGGCGGCTGGGAAACGGTTGCGACCGATCGTGCCGTTCCCGCCCATGCGAGTCACGCCGGTTTCGAGGCGCTGGTCAAGGACTCGTCGGCGCAAGAGTACATCATGCAGCTTGCGAACGGCCCGTCGGCGACCGATCCCGAGCGGTTCGCGGCGAAGTTGCTGGCGGTGATCGTCGGCGACGACTCGGGCAGCCGGATGTTCTGGGAGTTGGTCGATTCGGGCCTGGCCGAGTCGGCGAGCCTCGCGCATCACGGCTATCAAGGCGCGGGCCTGTTCATGTCGTACCTGAGTTGCGATCCCGAAAACGCCGAGGACAACCTCCGCCGCGTCGAGGAGATTTTTTGCCGGGTCGAGCGGGAAGGGGTCACGCCGGCCGAGCTTGCGACCGCCAAGAGCAAGACGTCTTCCCGCGTGGTTCTGTCCGGCGAACGGCCGCGCGGGCGGTTGTTCAACGTCGGCCTCAACTGGCTCAACCGCCGCGAATACCGTTCGGTGAAGGACGACCTCGACGCGATCGACGGCGTGACGGTCGAGCAGATTGCCGGGGTCCTTCGGCGGTGGCCCCTGTCGCAGACGACGACGGTCGCCATCGGGCCGCTGGCGACGATGAAGGCGCCGTGAATCGCGATTCCAACTCATCGCCATGCCGACCAATTTTGCCGACCGACTCGCTGATGCCGTTCGTGCCAGGGGCAACCCGGTGCTCGTGGGTCTCGATCCGCGCGTCGGGCAGTTGCCGGAGCCGTTGCGTCCGCGGGATGCGAACGATCTGGTTGCCGTGGCCGCGGCGTATCGCGAGTTCTGCCGCGGTGTGATCGACGTGGTCGCGCCGCTGGTCGCGGTCGTTAAGCCGCAGTCGGCGTTTTTCGAGGAACTCGGGCCGCCGGGCGTGGCGGTGCTCGTCGAGGTGATTCGCTACGCCCGCGAGCGCGGCTTGCTCGTGATTCTCGACGCCAAGCGGGGCGACATCGGCTCGACCGCCGAGGCATACGCGGCCGGCATGATCGGACCGAATAGCCCGTGGGGTGGCGACGCGCTGACCGTGAATCCGTATCTGGGCGACGACAGTCTCGACCCATTCGTGGCGGCGGCGAAGCAACACGGCGGCGGCGCGTTCGTGCTGGTCAAGACGTCGAATCCGGGCGGCCGCACATTTCAGGACCTTGTGTCGGGCGGGCAGCCGATTTATCGCCACGTGGCCGGGCTGGTCGAATCGCTCGCCGCGGGTTCCGTGGGCGAGTGCGGTTACGGCGCGGTCGGCGCGGTTGTCGGCGCGACGTATCCCGCGCAGCTCGCCGAACTCCGGGCCGCGATGCCGCACACGTGGTTCTTAGTTCCCGGCTACGGTTCGCAAGGCGGAGCGGGGGCGGATGTCGCGGCGGCGTTCGACCAGCGTGGTCTCGGGGCCGTCATCAACAGTTCGCGGGCGATCATTTTCGCGCACGCCCGTAAAGACTACGCCGGCCGCTTCGCCGCGAGCGAGTGGCAACGCGCCGTCGAAGCGGCGACCCGAGAAATGATCGCCGAGCTCCGCGAACACACGACAGCCCGCCATCTAGCGTAAGGCCGGTCTTCCCCAATCCCCGAATCCCGAATCCTGATCCCCGACCCCTGAAATGTGGCAAGGCCTCCGCGATCACGACGACGTCGTCGACCGTTTCCGCCGCATTCTCGCGCGCGGGCGGCTGGCCAGCACGTTTTTGTTCGTTGGGCCCGACGGGATCGGCAAGCGGACGTTCGCGCTGAGGCTCGCCCAGTCGCTCTTGTGCACGGAGCGCGACGAAAAGCTGCTCGATCCTTGCGGCCGGTGCGAATCGTGCGTGCAGGCGCTGGCCGGCACGCATCCGGACATTCTCCGCGTCGAAAAGCCGAAGGAGAAATCGGAGCTTCCCGTCGCGCTGTTCATCGGTTCGCAAGAGAAGCGGATGCAAGAGGGCTTGTGCCACGATCTGGCGCTCAAGCCGTTCTTCGGCCGCCGCCGCGTGGCAGTGATCGACGACGCGGATTTTCTCAACGAGGAGGGCGCGAACGCGCTTTTGAAGACGCTCGAAGAGCCGCCGCCCAAGTCGCTGCTAATTTTGGTCGGCACGAGCATCGAGCGGCAACTGCCGACGATCCGCTCGCGGTGTCAGATCGTCCGCTTCGCGCCGCTGGCGGCCGAGACGATCGCCGACTTGCTCATTGCCGAGGGCACGACCACCGATCGGGCGATGGCGGCGCGGCTTGCGGCGTGGAGCGACGGGAGCCTGGCCAAAGCCCGCGATTTGGCCGACCCGGAGTTGTGGAAGTTTCGGCAGGTGCTGCTCAATCGGCTGGCCGAGGCCGATCTCGATAGCGTGCGGTTCGCGGAGGCGATCGGCAAGTTCGTCGACGAAGCGGGCACGGACGCGTTCCGGCGGCGGAATCGGTTGCGGCAAGTCATCGGCTTCGCAGCGGAGTTCTATCGCCAGCTTGCCCGCACGCTCAGCGGCGCTCCGGCGCAAGGGGACGCGGAAACGCAGCAAGCCGTCGAGCAAGCGCTGCGGCACTTTCCGGGCGACGCGGAACTCGCGGCGGATCGGCTCGACCGGTGCCTGGAAGCGCTGGGGCACGTCGACCGGAATGCGAATCAGGCGGCGCTGATTAGTGCGTGGGTGGATGATTTGGTGTGGCGGGATGTGGCGCTTGGGGCGGCGGGGAAACGGTAGGCGATCCGTTGTCGAAAAAGATTCCCGTCCCCTTTATTTCGCGCGCGGCGTCGGCGAGCGCAGAAGATGACGAAAGCCGCAGCGAAGGCCAGCGACGACGTATGGGGCTCGGGCACTGGCAGTGGGTCGTCGAGCACGATTCCTCGCGGAAGGCCGCTCGCGATGACTGTCTGTGCGAACTCGTCGTTTGGATCGGGGACGCCTAGGTCGGAATATCCAATGGAACCACGAAGCTCGATGTCGCCGTTGGGATCGGGAACTTGCCAACTGGCATTCGCCCAATAAAGGCGCCGATTCGTTTGATCGATCGCCAGCCCGTGGCCCACGGTGTTCAAGGTCGCCTCGTAAAACAGGACGTTGTTCGAGCCGTCGAGGTTGGCCTCGTAAATGCGGCCGTTGTCTTCGTCCGCGTAGTACATCTTGCCGCTCGTTGGGTCGACCTCGATCGCGTCGATATCGAACCCAGCACCGCCAACGCCGGTGATCAGCGTTTCGAAGTTCGAGCCGTCGAGATCGGAGCGGTGGACGCAATCGCCTTGGGATTCGCCCAGGCATACGAACGACGTCATATAGAGTCGCCGATTGACGTGGTCGACGTCGATACCCGCGATTCGAGAGTCGGTAATCAGAGGCTCGACCTGCGTGCCGTCGAGATTGGCTCGGTATAGCCCGTTGGCAGTGAAGTACATCTTTCCGTGGACGAGGTCCAACTCGATGTCGCCGGGATAGATGTTTTGGATCGCATTGAGATCGACGAGCGTCGTAATGTTGGACCCGTCGACATTTGCTCGTTGAACGAGCCTCGTGTTGGTGTCGGTCCAGTAAAGGAGTCCAGCCCGCGAATCGATCGCGAGCCGTGCGATACCGGAACGCAGCGGATCGGCGGCGAGCGGAAGGGAGATTACGGTTTCCAATCCGGAGCCGTCGAGATTCGCGCGGTAAATGCTATTGGTGAACGAATCGCCCCAGTACATTTTCGTGGCGGCCGGTGAGCCGCAGCAGGCGAGCAACACGATCGCCGTAGCGGCGAGCGACCGGATTTCGAACCGTAATGCGAGGCGCCCATGGGCCATGACGAGTGCTCCTTAGATTTTTCCGACGGGCGGCGATTCGCCACCGTTATAGGTGCGGTCGGATGGCTCCGTACTCAGCGAAATCCGGAAAACGGCGGGGGCACTGTCGAGCGGACGTTAACCAACCGAATGCTGCCGCGTTCATTTTCTTGTGGTGGCACCGGCGCGGTCAGTGCTGTGGTGAGGAATCGCCTTGGCGGAGGACTTCGTCTGCATGGGGTCGTGGCGCATCGATCGCGCGGCATGATGACAAGCGGGTTTTGCGGGCAGCGCTGGCCGAGGCAGTGCCAGGCCGCCGTCGAAGGACCGCCAACCCTGAGACCCGCGGTTGAACTGCAAGTAGGATCACGAAATCGCGAAAGCACGAAAGCACGAAGGGGAATCCGCAGGAAATGACGTTCGAGGAGTTTCGTCTTCGGCCGGTTCTGAATGGCGGCGAATTTTTTTGGGGTGTCAAATTCTTCGTTGATTTTTGGGGGCGGATTTGGTAGGTTGGTTGGGGTGCGGTGGGATGCGCCGATTCGGTTTGGCCGCTGGGAGCGGTTTCTTTCGGTATCGCGAAGCGCCGGTTGGGGCCGGTAGTTGAGCGAGCCGTCTTTGGGGTTCCGAGATCCCTTTGCGATTTGAGGGAGAGCGGTGGTGGTCGGGGTGCGCGCGGGGGTCGGGGAACGGGGACTGGGGACTGGGGGCTGGGGACTGGAGGGGATCTGCGAGGATGGGGCCCTGGCGAATAACTCTGGAGAGGGAATTATTCAACGCTTCTCGCGTTTTTTGCGGCGTGGGGGCGGCGGGTGATGCGTTTGGGAGATTCGTGGCGGGAGGCTGGAGAACTTTGGTAAGGAGCGATGCGATGAGTTTGGGTTTCGAAGGCAATGGGGTGGGGCGGCCGGAGGAGTTGGATGAGGTGAAGCGGGCGGAGATTTGTGCCTTGCTCGCTTCGGGGTGTTCTTATCGGACGGCGGCGAAGTATGTGGGCTGCACGGCTTCGGCGATTTCGAAGTGTGCGAAGCGCGATCCCGAGTTCGCCGCGCAGATCGAGAAGGCGGTGGCTCAGCGGGAGGTGATTTTGCTTTCGTACGTGCGGGCATCCGCGCGGCGCTCGTGGCGGGCCGGCGCGTATTTGCTCGAGACGACTGTTGGCGGTCGGTTCGGTGGTGGGCACGTGTCGACGCTCGAGGAGGAAGTGGAGAGCGAACGCATGGAGGAGGCGTTGGCGCGGTCGAGGATAAGAAACAGGCGGTTGCGAGTTCGAGCGTTGCGAGTGCGGGGGTTGAGAGTTCGGCGGTTGCGAACGAGCAACCGGCGGCGGAAAGCGCGGCGGCGGCGCGGGTGGGCGCGGGCGAGCACGCTGCGGCGAAGGGCCAGAGCGCGGGAGCGAGTGCAACTAGGAACGCAGTGGACGCACTGGAGCGTTCACGTCGTGCGAGCACGAAACCTGCGGTCCCGGGCGCGAGTGGCAAACGGAAGAGCGATGGCGATGCGATTCGGCGATCGATGGACGCGTTGGAAAGGCTTTGGGAGCTGCAGGATCAGTTGGAGGACGACGATTTTTTTGATGTGAAGCATTGCGGCACGTGACGACGGACGACGACCAAGAGGCAGAACTCCGGAGTGCGTCCAATGTGCGAATAGCGTTGCTGGACGTGGGCTATCCGGGAGTGGTTGAGCTGGCGAGTCTGTTGGCGGTGATTGGAGACCTGTGGTCGGGGCGGTGGCACGGTCGGGGGACCGTGCCACAACAGACCGTGCCACAACAAGCCGGCTAAGTCGGGCTGCGAAACCGCCGCGATAATCGGCGGGTATGGTGGTTTTGGAGGGCCGGGCTATGGCACGGGTAGTCGCTACGTTACTGGCCGCGTTGACGGGGGCGTTTCTGTCCTGGCTGGTGTTCTCGACCGTGTATCCCTTGCTCGTCGAGATCAAGACGGCCTATACGACGAAGATCTACGAAGGCATGAGGCCGGTCGTGGCGATCGGTGGCGGACTTCTCGGGGCAATCTGCGCCTGGATGGTGGGCCGCAACGGCCGGTGGCGCGAATGGCTCGGCGGAATCGTTGCGGTGTTTGCTTTCGGTATGACTGCGGCCGGCGTGCAATGCATCACACGCAATCAGCCGTGGCCCAAGGACGCGGCCAAGCTCGTCCTCGTGCCGTCGCTCGGGCTCGGCGCATTGCTCGGCGTCGGCGCAGGAGCGCGGATCGGCCGCCGACGCGAATGTGCGGCGGAAGCGGGCGAGCGACGAACGGACGGATGACGTGTGGTGTTCGATGACTCTTAGTTTGGTCGGGTAAGGATCATGGTTTCTGTAGATCATCCTCCACGCTCCGATCGCGATAGATCGGCAGGTAGCGGTAATACACCTCCAGCGTCATCGCGGCGAGGGTTGTGGCGTAGAGTCGGCCGCCGGCGGTTGTGCCGTGGTCGCCGGTGAAGTGCCAGCTTCCGCGTTCGTGGCCGTCTTTGGCTTGCGTTTTGACGAGGTGCTCGCGCATGGCGAGGTTCCATTTTTTCCAGGGATCGCCGCCGTAGTGGTGCATGACTTGCGTGGCGTAGTAGTTGTAGTACATGTTCGTGCCGCCGACGGTCGACGGCTCCCAGCGTGCAAGCTGGGCCGTGCCTTCGGCGATGCCGGGGTGGTTTTTATCCCAGCCGAGATACATGCGGCACAACAGGCCGATAGACGTGGTGGCTTTGAGGGCGTTCGTCGGGCGGTTCTTGTCGGCCATGTAGTGATAGATCGCGCCGTAGTCGCCTTCTTGCACGGAGTCGAGGAACTTCGACGTGCGGACGACCGTGCCCACCGGCACCTTGACGTTCGACAAGTGGCCGCTCTTGAGGGCCATGAGCACCCAACCGACGACGGACGTATCGCCGGCCTGGCCGTTGTTGTAGCGCCAACCGCCGGCGGAGTGTTGGCCTTCGACGAGGTAGTTGACGCCGGCTTGGGCTGCGGCGGCGAGGCGTTGCTTGTCGATAGCTTGTGCCGGGCGTTGCTTTGCCCGTTCGCGTTCTTCCTTCCATTTGCGGCGTTCTTCCTCGGTCATTTCGGAGGGCGACTTGGGCGGTTTTTTCGGCGCGGGCAGAAGCTGGGCCATCGCGTAGGCTTCGCAGACGGCGAGCGTGGCGATGGCGTGGGAATAGTTGCCGCTGTTGCCGACGGCTTCGTGCCAGCTTCCCGCGGCGCCGGCGAGTTTTTGCGTGGCGAGGAGATAGCGGAGGCCGGCGTCGACGGTTTTTTGGTAGCGGCCTTCGAGATGCGTTTCGCCCGCACCGAGGAACGTGAGCAATGCGAGTCCGGTGGCGGCGTTCTTGGCGGCGGCGAACTGACCGTGATTCTTGCAGCGGCCGTTGCACACGCCGCCGCGGTGGTCGAAGCTCCAACTGCCGTCGGGAAGTTGGTGGGCGGCAAGCCAGGCGAGGGCGGCGTCGACGGCGGCTTCGGTGTCGCCGGTTGGGCCGGCAGGACCGAACGGACCGTGACTGCGGCGATTGCCGAAGCCGTCGGGACGGCCGAAGATGCCGCGCGGTTTGCCGCGATCGCCGAATCCGCCCTCCGCCACGTCCTTGCTGTGATTGGGTCCGATCGCGCCGGGGCGGTTCCTTTCGCGGGCCCAATCTTCGAAGACGTTGCTCGTTACGCCTTGCTGGCTCACTTCTCCTTCGTGCTTGTCGACGTTCGGCGTCAAAGCCGGTGGTGGATCAAGCGTCGGCAAGGTTTCTATGGTGTCGAAAGACTTGAGATTGGGTTGGTCAACGATGACAGGCACGTTGGGCACGAGCGGCGGATCCTTCGTGTCCTTGGGTGGCGGCACATCGACGATGACAGACTGGACCGAATGTGGTTCATGTGCTGCCAACGGAATCAGCGCGAGCACCATCAAACCGACCGCGTGCAACACGCTGCTGGTGAGCCAGCTTACCTGGTCGTCGAGCCATGTTCGCCACGTGGACTCGGCGGAGATTTCATAGGGAGTATCGCCGTCGTCAGCTTGGTATTGCGAGAGCGGCGCCGGCTGTTGGATGGCGGCGGCGCGGGGCGCGCGCGCACCGGTAGCGCGGTTGGGGTGCGTGGACATGAGAAACTCCTCGCCGGTGAGTTGCAGGCGGTCCGGCTACGCGCGCAGCACGAGCGCAGATTGTCGCTCGACGTGCGCACGCCTCGCCAGAATCGCCGAGGCATCGGGGATCGACGCGGTTTCGGCGCAGGCGCGCTCGATGCGTCGCCGCGGCGAACCGCCGACACGCCCGGCAACCGCGATATGCGAAACCGAGCCGTGTTGATAGTGGTTTCGCGGCCGGGGGGCGGGATTATTCCCGAGAATTTGGAAGAGAGGAGACGGGAGGAAGGGGTCAGGAGGAATAGCGGTGACCGCGCGACCATTCATGGCCTGATCCCTGTCCGCCGACCAAAGATGCCTGGCTCACTTCATTGCCAGCACGGCATCGAGGGGCGAATCGGTCATCCGCGATTGCACATCGGTAAATCCGGCCCGGCGCAACAACTCGACATACTCCGCGACGGTTCGTTCCTTGCCCTCGGTGCAGGTGAGCATGTTGAGGTTTTGCATTTGCGCCCAGCGCGGGCCGGTGGCGTCGTCGTGGAGGATTTTTTCGGCGATCAGCACGGCGCCGCCCGGCGGAAGCTGGTCGTGAATGCGGCGCAGCAAGGCGAGGCATTTCTCTTGCGTCCAGTCGTGGAGGATGCGTCCAAGAGCATACAGGTCGGCCGGCGGCAGCGGATCGACGAAGAAATCGCCGCCGACGAACTCGATCCGATCCGCGACCGGCGAGGCTGCCACGATCTCGCGGGCGAGCGGCAACGCATCCGGCAGATCGAACACGACGCCGCGCAGTTGCGCGTAGCGTTCGCAGGCGGCGACGACGAGATGCCCTGTCGCGGCGCCGAGGTCGGCGAGTCGCGAGAACCGGCTCAAGTCGAACGCGGCGACGACGTGCGGCGAGCTGATGACGCCGAAGCCGTGCATGCCCATCAAGAATTCGCGTTTGGCCTCTTCGGTGCGAAAGAAGTGCGAAAAGATCGGGCCGTCCCAGCCGTAGGTTTGTTGCCAGCGGTGCGTGCCTTCGCGGACTGCGTCTTCGAGGTTCGCCCAGAGCTTCCACATCACGTCGTTCGAGTAGCCGATGTAGCCGGTGAGCCGCCGCGGGCTGTTCTTGGTCAAATAGGTCGTCGCCGCGGGCGTGTTGGCATAGCGGCCGTCGCGCCGTTCGAGCAGGTGCAGGCCCACGCAGGCATCGACGAGCCGTTGCAGACCGTCGGTGCCGGCCTGCAACTCGCGGGAAAGCTCGTGCAGCGTCCGCGGGCCGGCATCGAGCGCGTCGAACACGCCGAGCGACACGGCGGCGAACATCGTCTTCGAGCGGCGAAAGGCTTCGAGCAGGTCGAGGACGACGGTCGGATCGGCAACGGGGGCGGCGGAAGTCATGGATCGGCCTCGGGGGAGAATTCGACGCGAACCAGACCCGCGTCGCCGGGCATAATATTGCGGAATTCGCGTTCGTCCGCAAACGTAAACTGTGCCCATGCCGTCTGCGCAGCATTCGAGCATAATGAAGTCGGACGCCGCTCGATTCACGTCCTCCTACGTCCCTCGCGTATGAAGAAGTCCCGTCCATACCTTCCCGCCTTGGACTTCGACGACACGCCGACGCTGCAAGCGGCGCGGCGGGCGTGGGCGGCACAGCGTTACGACGAGGCGCTTGCGCTGTTCGATGAAGCGATCCGACTGCAACCGGCGAACGTGCGGGCGCTCGTCGATGCCGCGCGGGCGCACGGGTTCCGCTACGACTACGCAAAGGCAGTCGATCTCACCGAGCGTCTGCTGCGCCTCGCGCCGCGGCGGGCGGAAGCGCATCTCTGGGCCGGCGAAACCTATCGCATGATCGCGCTCGCCGCCGAAGCGACCGCGTGTTTCGAGCGGTCGTGCGAACTGGCCGCCACGCCGCAAGCACTCGTCGAACTGGCGACGCTGTACGAGCGGCAGCATCGGCTCGAAGAAGCGGCTGAACTTGCCGAGCGGGCGTCGGATTTGCAACCCGACAACGCGGCGATCCATTTGCTGTCGGCGCGGGTCGCCCGCCGCCGCGGCGATGAGGGCATCGCCGAGAACACGTTACGGCGCGTGACGGATCTCAAGGCGGTCCATCAGGACGTGAAAGCGGAAGCGTGGGCGGACTTTGCCGGCCTTCTCGACGGACGCGGCGACTATGGCGCGGCGTGGTCGGCGATGATCGAAAGCAAGCAGATCATGCTCGTTCGCGACAAGGCGGAGCGCGAGGCGTCCGACTTCGTGCTCGGGCGGTTTCGGCGGATGGTCGACACGATTACCTCGGACTATTTCGAGCGCTGGCGTGCCGCGCCGCCGATGGGTTCGCCGCAGCGATTGGCGCTACTGACCGGTTTTCCCCGCTCCGGCACGACGCTGCTCGAACAAGTGGTCGACGGGCATGGCGATCTAGTCAGCAGCGAGGAGCGGGACGTGTTCTCGCGCGAGGTGTTTCCGGCGCTCGGCCGTGGCATGCCGCTCGATACGCCCGTGCAAGAGATGCTCGATGCGGCGTCTCCGGAGCGCGTGCACGCCGAACGCGAGAAGTACGTTCGCTACATGGAAGGGATGCTCCGCGAGCCGATCGGCGAGCGCGTGCATCTCGACAAGAACCCGGCGATGAACTTGCTCATTCCGGCGATGCTCCGCGTGCTGCCGGAGCTTCGCGTTCTCGTCGCGCTTCGCGATCCGCGCGATGTGCTCGTGAGCTGCTTCTTTCGTTACTTGCCGCTCAACCCGGTGAGCGTCTGCTTCTTGACGATCGAGCGCATCGCGGAGCGGTATGCCCTCGACATGCGGGCGTGGCTCAAGTTCCGCGACATGTTGCGCACGCCGTGGGCGGAGATTCGCTACGAAGACACGGTTGCCGATTTGTCTGGGACGGCTCGGCGGGCGCTCGGTCTGCTCGGCTTGCCGTGGGACGACGCGGTGCTGGCATATCAACAACGCGCCGCGAAGAAGCAGGTGCTCTCGCCGACATACGAAGCCGTGACGAAGCCGCTCTACACGTCGGCGATCGGGCGTTGGCGAAACTACGAGCGGCAACTTGCGCCGGTGCTGGAGAAGCTCGAACCGTTCGTTCGGGCGTTGGGATATGAATAACACGGCGACGAACGCGTCAAGCCGTCGTCAAAGGCAGCGCGACGGTTTCGGCGACAGCAATGGTGGATTGGAGCCGCGTGCCCTGCTGGTGGTGTCCGCGGCGCACGAACGCGAGGGCGAGCGGCGCCTTGAGCCGTGGCGAGAATGCGGCGGAGGTGATCTCGCCCACTTGCTTATCCGCGGCGAAGAGCGGCGTGCCGGGGGGCGGGACGCGATCGCCTTCGAACCGCACGCCAGCGAGATAGCGGTTCACGTGGCCCAGGGCGTCGATGCGGGCGACCGTTTCCTGGCCGAGGTAGCAGCCTTTTGTGAAGCTAATCGCCAGCGCGTCGCGGGCAAGCTCCTGCGGCAGGTTGTCGGGCGAAATGTCGCGGCCGAACAGCGGCGTGCCCTGCTCGATGCGGGCGGCGTCCAGCGTCGCGTCGGCGATCCGCTTCGCGCCGGCCGATTCGAGCAATTCAACAACGGCATCGAGGTCGGCCGCGGCACACGCGACGAAGAAACAGCCGCCGGCAACGAAATCGACTCGCCGCAACGAAGCCGACTTGCCGCCAAGCGCGATCGCCGTGTGGTCGAGACGCTCGCTGGGCGGCTTCTGTCCCGAAACCTGTTCGAGCAACGCGGCCGCGCTCGGTCCGGCGATGAGCAATTCGCCTCGCTCCGTCGTGCGATCGTACAATTCGATTTTCTCGCGAATGATATAGCGGTCGAGCGCGGGAACGAGCGCAGCTGCTTGGCCCGGCGTCGTGTCGATGCAGATTGCATCGGCGGCGGCGAACAAGTAAGCATGGCCGATCGTCTTGCCTTGCACGTTCGTGAAGAACGCCTCGCGCCCGCGGCCAGGGGTGAGATTCTTGACGTCGTTGGTACACATCCCGTGCAAGAACGAAGCCCGATCCGCGCCGCGGACTTCGATCTGCGTGCGACCGTCGAGCAGCGCAAAGCCAACGCCGCGCGTCAGAGCGTCATAATCGGTCAACATCGCGCTTCGGTCCGCGTCGTTCATCGTTCATCGCTCAGCAATCATCGATCATCACTGGGATTTGCTCGACCCTCGATCCTCGATCCTCGATCCTCGATCCTCGATCCTCGATCCTCGATCCTCAATCCTCAACCCTCGATCCCCACGCCTCACCGATACATCTGCCCCCGACCGACGGCCTCGAACGCATTTTCGATGTGCTCGATCCGCGGGTCGCGCGAATCGGCCGGCCAGACGACGCTCACGACGTCGAACCGCGAGCGCTCGTCGAGCAGCCCGCGGTACTTCAGGAACGCGAGCGCTGCCTGGGTGAGTCGCCGCTGCTTTTCGGGCGTGACGGCGTCGAGCGGCTGACCCGCGTCGGTGTCCGTGCGCGTTTTGACTTCGACGAAGACGACCGTTCGGCCATCGACGGCGACCAGATCGAGCTCACCAAGCCGCGATCGGACCCCGCGGGCAACAATCGTATAGCCCTTGCGCTTGAGAAACCGGGCGGCCGCCTTTTCGCCGCGGACGCCGAGCCGATCTTGGCCACGCAGAGGACCCGCCGATTCGAGTCCGAGCCATACGCGACAGCGATCGAACCAATCCCGGAGCACGCGACGAGTCCCTCAAACGCGAGACGCTGCCCCACGGCCGCTCGTACGCGGAAGTTGGCGAAGTGCATGAAGCTGCCGAGACGCCGACGCGAAAATCAATCGGCCGGCAGATTTGGCTCGGTCCGGCCGCTCAGACCTTGCGCTCGTCCAGGCCCCAATTCGCGATGATGACACTTGCGCCGGGCGTCAACGAGCGGAGCTTCGTCGCGATCTCCTTCCGCTCGGAGACCGTCGCCTTTTCGAGCTTCTTCTTGAGCTTGTCGATTTTCTTGCGCCGCGACCGACGACGCCGGATTTCCGTAACACGTTCATTCGCCACGCGAGGATACTCCCCAAAAAAGGCTGCAAGGCACCAAGGTCAGAGTAGCAACAACAAGGCCGGCACGCGAACGCACCCGGCGACACCTCATCAAAATAGCCGCGCGCCTGGGGGGCGGTCAACGGCGTCGCCCCAAGGAGACAGCGCACCGCGATGCCGACTTGGCCGTCGGCGTCGGCCGCGCCGACGAATGGCTTGGACCGCGGAGGGCATTGGCCGCAAAGCAGCGGCAATGCGACGTGCGATGCCAGATTGGGTCACGCGCCGGGACGCATTCACAGACCTCAAGTCAAGCCGACGGGAAGAGTTACATCGTTCCGGGGGGGCATGCATGCTTTCGAGTGAGTCCTTGACGACTCCGCCGTGCCAGCCCTAAACTGGCCGGTTCTTTTGCACTGTGATTTTCGTTCGCTCCACGGGCTGCGGCGGTATTGCGCGCTTGGGGAGCGGTTGTCCGGACTTTGTTCGGAATGCCTTGGCCGGGCCTGCGCGGCGTGGCGGATGCCGCGCGGCCGAGCCGTCTCGCCAATCCGGCCGCTTGCGGCGCGAGAAACGGGCGTTTCGCACGTCATTTCGATTCCCGTAGGAACTGGAACACACCATGTCGAAGTACGTCTATTCGTTCGGCGCCAAGGGCACCGATGGCAGCGCCAAGCTCCGCGACCTCCTCGGCGGCAAGGGGGCGAACCTCGCCGAAATGGCGAACCTGGGCCTTCCCGTCCCACCCGGCTTTACCCTCTCGACCGAAGTCTGCACCTACTACTACGACCACGGCCGCCAGTATCCGCCGGAACTCCGCGATCAGGTTGCCGCGGCCCTCAAGAAGGTCGAGGAAGAAGTTGGCGGGAAATTCGGCTCGACCGACAACACGCTGCTGCTCTCCTGCCGCAGTGGCGCTCGCGAGTCGATGCCCGGCATGATGGATACGATTCTCAACATCGGCCTCAACGACACGACGGTCGTCGCCCTGGCCAAGCAGTCCGGCAACGAGCGGTTCGCCTGGGACAGCTACCGCCGGCTGGTGCAGATGTACGGCGACGTCGTGCTCGGCATGAAGCCGCAGAAGAAGGAAGACCCCGATCCGTTCGAAGACCTGCTCGACGAGAAGAAACACAAGCTCGGCTTCAAGCTCGACACGGAACTGAAGACCGAACACCTCAAGGAACTCGTCGCCGAGTTCAAGGCCGCGATCAAGAAGCGGACCGGCAAGGATTTTCCCAGCGACCCCATGGAGCAGCTCTGGGGCGCGATCGGCGCGGTGTTCGGAAGTTGGATGAACGACCGGGCGATGGTCTACCGCCGCGACCACGGCATTCCGCACGAATGGGGCACCGCCGCCAACGTGCAGGCGATGGTGTTCGGCAACCTGGGCGACGATTGCTCGACCGGCGTCGCCCTCACCCGCAACGGCGCGCTCGGCACGCCCGGCATGTGCGGCGACTATCTCATCAATGCCCAAGGCGAAGACGTCGTGGCCGGCATTCGCACGCCGGAGCGGATCGAAGCAACGATGGAGAAGCAGATTCCCGCCGCATTCAAAGAATTGACGGCCATCTGCGAGAAGCTCGAAAGGCACTACAAGGACGTGCAAGACATCGAGTTCACCGTCCAGCGCGGCCATGTCTGGATGCTGCAAACGCGCAACGCCAAGCGGACCGGTTTCGCGGCGGTCCGCATCGCCGTCGACCTGGTGAATGAGGGCTTGATTACGAAGGAAGAAGCCCTCCAAGCCCGCCGCATCCCGGCCGACGACCTGAACCAGCTTTTGCAGCCGATCTTCGATCCCAAGGCGAAAGAAGCGGCGGTCCACGAGAAGAAATTTCTCGCCAAGGGCATCGACGCCGGTCCCGGCGCGGCGATCGGCAAGATCGTGTTTCACGCCTCGGACGCCGAAGCTGCGTGGCTCGCCGACAACAAAGTCGAGCTAATCCTCGTTCGCCGCGAAACTAGCCCCGAAGACCTTCGCGGCATGAAGGTGGCCAAGGGCATTTTGACGGCCTTCGGCGGCGCGAGTTCGCACGCGGCCCTCGTTTCCCGCCAGATGGGTAAGCCCTGCGTCGTCGGCTGCCATGCCCTGAACATCGACTACGCCAAGGGCACCGTCACCGTCGGCGACAAGGTCCTCAAGGAAGGCGACTACATCTCGATGGACGGCTTCACCGGCGAAGTCTTCGCCGGCCGCGTCGACACCCGGGCGAGCGAAGTGTTGCAAGTGCTCATCGAAAAGTCGCTCAAGCCCGAGCAATCGGAAACATATCACCGTTACGCTCAGTTGATGCAGTGGGTCGACGAGTATCGCACGCTCAAGGTGCGGACGAACGCCGACGTGCCCAAGCAAGCCGCCGAGGCGATCGCGTTCGGTGCGGAAGGCATCGGTCTGTGCCGCACCGAGCACATGTTCTTCGACCACATCGACGAATTCCGCGAAATGATCCTGGCCGACACGCTCGAAGGGCGCGAAAAAGCCCTGGCCAAGTTGCTGCCCTTCCAACGGGCCGACTTCGAAGGTCTGTTCCGCGCGATGGGTTCGCGGCCGGTGACGATTCGCCTTTTGGACCCGCCGCTGCACGAGTTCCTGCCGCACCACGGTCCGGAGCAGGAGGAACTGGCGAAGAAGATCGGCATTTCCGCCGCGAAAATCGCCGAGCGCGTCGAGGGCCTGCACGAGTTCAACCCGATGCTCGGCCATCGCGGCTGCCGCTTGGGCATCGTGTATCCCGAAATCACGCGGATGCAAGCCCGCGCCATCATCGAGGCGGCCTGCAACGTCAAGAAGGAAGGGATCGACGTGCATCCCGAGATCATGATTCCGCTCGCCGGTTTTTCGACCGAATACAACCATCAGGAAAAAGTCGTCCGCGAAACGGCCGAGAAAGTGTTCGCCGAAAAGGGCGCGAAGGTCGATTACCTGGTCGGCACGATGATCGAATTGCCGCGGGCCGCGATCACGGCCGACGAAATCGCCAAGCGGGCCGAGTTCTTCTCGTTCGGCACCAACGACCTGACGCAGACGACGCTTGGCATGAGCCGCGACGACTACGGTCCGTTCATCAACCACTATCGCGAGAACGACATCGTTCCCAACGATCCGTTCCAAACGATCGACCAGTCGGGCGTCGGCGCGCTGATGAAGCTCGGCGTCGAAGGCGGCCGCAAAACCCGCCCCGACATCAAGCTCGGCATCTGCGGCGAACACGGCGGCGACCCCGCCAGCGTGATGTTCTGTCACCGGATCGGGCTGAACTATGTGAGCTGCTCGCCGTATCGCGTGCCGATCGCGCGGTTAGCGGCTGCGCAGGCGGCCGTGGCGGAGAAGAAGAAGGGGTGAGGCTTGAGACCTGAGGCTTGGGGGTTCCAACTTGAGGCGTGGGGCGGTTAGCTTGACGATTCGAGGCGGCATTTGCTCGGAGGTTCCGGTCGGCGCAGCCCACCTACGTAATTGTGAACCAAAACGTGCGGGATGTGTCGGATTTCTATCTGAATCCTACTCAGTTCTTTAGCGGCTTTCTACCATGCCAGTTGAGATCGACCTTGGAATGCCGCCCGCCGGGTACAGTCTGACGGCCGCTCGTCCTGAGGAAGATGTCGCATTTCAGTTTCAGGAGTTTACCTCAACCGAAGACGGGCAGCACTTCATTCAGCGACTCGAGGGAATTCCCGATGAAATCCTAAGGCGGCTATCACCGAAGGTTTTCCCGTCACAAGTCGACAACCTGCTCGCGATTTGTGACGGTAGCGGGAAGGCAACCGTCTACCTAAATGAAATCACGCTGCGGGCACGCATGCGCGCATCAGGTCCGGTGCATGCCGGTCAACCCGTCACCAAGAACGACATCGTCGAGGTGGACCGACTCGAACTCGGCGTAGAACTTCCTGACGATGCTGGCGTTGTGTTTCTGTTTTCCGTAGGGTGGCGTAAAGGCCTCTTCTACGATTTCGGCCCGCTCGTCAAACCGAACCCACTACGTCGGCAGTACGACATTGCCGCAGTCCTTGGGCAAGCGTACTGCTATGTTCTATTCCAAGAACGATTTACAATTTCGGATCGTGAATGGGATGCACTGTTCGCGGCGAAATGGTTCCCGTTTGCGGGACTGCATCACGAATCAATTGATGCCTTGATCGGCCATGTTCGTTCTGGCTGGGACCCGGATCAAATGCTCGACGACGTCGTTGCCAGGATCAAGGAGCGACTTCCGCTAATGCTGGATAGTTGGCGCAACCACTCGTCATTTGCACCGCATTTTGACATTCTGGCTCGCGCTGCGGATCGATTCCAAAACGACGACTTCGTGAGCTGCACGGGATTGCTTTTTCCACGTATCGAGGGAATCCTTCGCACTCACCACACAAGCCTCGGCACGACAACACGACCGTCGCCCGCGAACCTTACGAAAACGGCCGTCGCTTCTAAACTCGAAAATGAAAAGTGCTTGCTATTGCCGCATCGATTTGCGACATACCTGAGCAATGTCTACTTTGCGGATTTCAATCCAGTAGCGCACGACATTAACGTATCTCGCCATAGCGTCGCACACGGTGTCGCGTCTGCGTCCGAGTTCAACAAAAAATCGGCGATGCTAGCGATACTTGTTGTTCATCAACTGTTCTACTTCCTTGAAAACAAACGAAGTGAAGCAAATAACCGAGCCGTCGGCGCTGCACCGGAGGGCAATGTCCAAGGCTGCGAAGTACCATGCGCAGGTTGAGTAAGCAAAGACTCCCGTCCCTTTTGATTCCAACTCGTCCATTTTGATTCCAACTTTCGTCAGACTCGACGCGTTTTCTGACTCTCGCCGTTTGGCTTTCAATTTGAACGCACGGATCGGCAAATGCACTCTGACACGCTCGCGTACAACGCTGCCTTGAGCGCGGACGATCGCGCGATCGCCGATCTTCTCGCTCAAACGATCGACAAGCACCTTTGCGGCGCCGAGAATAAAGTCTGGCACGCCCATCCCGTGTGGTTTCTGGACGGGAATCCAATCGTTGGCTACAGCAAGCTGAAGAACTGCGTCCGGCTGTTGTTTTGGAGCGGGCAGTCCTTCGACGAGGACGAACTCAAGCCGGAAGGAACATTCAAGGCAGCCGAGGCGCGATACACTGACGCGGATCAGGTCGACGTCAAAGCGTTGAAACGCTGGCTGACCAAGGCGCGCGAGATTCAATGGGACTACAAGAACATCGTCCGCCGGAAAGGGAAGCTCGAACGGTTGAAATGACCTCGTTCACGAACCGTAGGGTGGGCTGTGCCCACCGGTTCATCCATTTCGTCCCGCGTCGTGCGACGTGGCGTGTGTTTTCCAATGGAACGCCACGAGACGGCGGCTGGCTTGCCGACTCGACGCGGCATTTGCTCGGAGCTTCCGGTGGGCACAGCCCACCCTACCTGTCCGAATCCCGAATCCTGACTCCCGACGCCCGCCCGCTCACGGCGTCGCGGGTCCTTTCCCCAGAATCCGAAACGCCGCCGGGTAGCTGTTCCAAGTGCTGCTCGTGATGCCGTTCCGCGTCGATGCCGTGAACGTCGTCGGCGGCGGGACCATCTGCACGTGAATCACCGCCGTTTCGCCGGCCTTGAGCACGCCACAATGCACCGCCGCGATGGCGATCGACGAGTCGGCCGTGTACAGATCGGTGCCGTAAACGCCGCCGCTGCCTTGGCCCGTGACCGTGAACGCGAACGTCTTGCCGATCTGGTTTTGATACGCGCTCATGCTGCCGGGGTCCGCCTCGGGCTTGATGTATCCAAGCCGCGCAGGCCCGGCGCGCTCCGAGCGCAGGCTCCGAATGTCCGCGAGCCGCAGTTGCTGCGGGCCGAACTCGGTCGTCTCGACCGCCAGCCCGCTCGCCCGAAGCTTGCCCGAAATCCGCGAATGCGGCGTTTCTAGCACGTCGTAGTCGCGAACCTTGAGCCGCTCCGGCGGAACGGTCGTTTCCAGCCGCGTCACGAGGGCCGCCGCTCGCTTGGCCACTTCGGCGTCGGCGTCCTGGGCGGCACGGACCAAGGCGGGATAGGCCCGGTGCTCCAGCTCCAACAGCCGGTTGGTAGCGGCTTCGCGGACGGCGAACTCGCCGCTCGCCAGACCGGCGATGGCCGTGACGATGGCGGCCGATTCCGCGTCGGAGAGCCGCGTGGCGAAGTCGATGCTCAACACCTCGTCCGCAGGAATCTTGAGCGCGCCGTACGGCGTGTCGAGTTCGAGGGCCGTTTCCATGAGCCGCACGCGCAACGCTCCTTTGCGGCTGAACTCGACGTCGACCCATTGGTGTTCGCCGGGATTGTGTTGGGTGGACTCGACCGACGGCGAATCGTCGGCCGACGCCCAGCCCAGCACGCCGGAACCGATCGCGGCGGCCGCGAAGCAGCCGAGCATCAGGGAAGAAATTCCGATCGAGCGAGCGAAATTCATGGCGGATGCTCCAAAGCGAAGTCATCGACGTAACGATAACGCGTAATCACTAATGTAGCCGCGAAGTGGACGCCCTTCGTTCCACGAAAGTTCCAGCGGGCGTCTCGCAGCGATCCTCGGAACATGAAACCGCGTCTCAACACGAGGGGCGAGCTCGATCGAAAAACTCGCGATAGGTCGCTTTTTTTGGCGAACGAGTGAACCATTTTCCTACCATCCGCCACTAAGCAACCGTCCCGACTTCCGGTCCGCAAAAAGTGCGTACTTTCGAAAGGCAGGCGCGTTACTCTCTTTGGGAAAACGTTTCGCGACGAAACGGGCAACAGGAGTTCCTCGTTCGCAGCGGTCCGGGGCTTGGCTCGTTTTGTCAGGCCGATCGCGGACGGCCGGCGTCGAATCGATGTGCGCAGCACTACCTATATTCTCTCCAGGCGGGCGCCGTCATGTTGCTCTCTCGGCCAGCAGGTTACGCAATCGAGGCCGTCTTGCAGTTGGCTCAGTCGGCCGGCGACGTTCCCGTGTCGAGTAGCCAGCTTGCCGCCGCCGGGAATATGCCGAGCCGGTATCTGCTGGCGATTTTGCGTAAGCTCGTCAAACGCGGCATCTTGCGCTCGCGACGCGGGGCCGAGGGCGGATACCTATTGGCGCGCAAGCCCGGCGAGATCTCGCTGCTGGCTCTCATCGAGGCGGTCGACGGACCGCTGAACGAAGTTTGGGCACTTCCCGAGACGCAAGGCCGCGACAATGGTGCGACCCGACGGACCGCAATCCGCCACGTCGGCTGGTCGTTTGGAAACGGATTGTTGTCGCTCTCCGACGGATTTGCCGGCGGCAATGGGCACGGCGGCGGGACCGCAACCCTTGCGGCCGTCGACGAGACCGCCGGTCGCCATTCGGCGTCAACACGCGGGTCGCCGCCAGCGACCGGGCGACGACGAGCGTCGGAAATGGCCTTCCTCAAATTGACGCGGTCCGCACGTGAGTTTTTCGACGCGATTACCGTGGCGGACCTGCTGGGCGCATCGCCGAGCAGCCCCACGCGGCTCGCTCCCGGCACGCTACCGATCGGCGTCGGCATGAGCGACCTGGCCGTTCGGGACTGGGTTATCTGAACGCGCCGGCAGGCGGTGCGGGCCGGCCTTCGCCCGTTGTGAGCGGCCCCTTTCGGGGATAGAATCCGGTCTCTTGAACCGCACCGCGCGGCCGCGCCGGTTTCGTGCGCACGTTGCCCCGGCCCGTCTCGGCGGTTGAATTCCGCCTCGTTGCCCCTGAGCTTCCCCCTCGCTATGCCTACGCCCCGCAATATGATCGTCGCCCAAAGCGGCGGCCCCAGCCCGGTCATCAACAGCAGCCTCCGCGGTATCGTCGAGGCGGCCCGGAGCTTCGACGCGATTGGCACGGTCTACGGCGGGCACCACGGCATCGAGGGCGTGCTAAAAGAGGAGCTAATCGACCTCTCGGCCCAGCCAGCCGAAGAAATCGCCCTACTCCGTTACACGCCCGCCGCCGGGTCGATCGGCACGTGCCGCTACAAGCTCAAGCCGGCTCAAACCGAGGACTTCGACCGCGTCATCGAAGTCTTCAAGGCCCACAACATCGGCTACTTCCTGTACATCGGCGGCAACGACTCGATGGACACGGCGAACAAGATTGCCCAACTCGCCCATCAGCGCGGACTCGATCTCGTCGCGGTCGGCGTGTCCAAGACGATCGACAACGACGTCGGCGACAGCGAGTTCAAGCTGATCGACCACACGCCGGGCTACGGCTCGACCGCGAAGTATTGGATGCACATGGTCCAAAACGCCAACGAAGAGAACGGCGGAAGCTGCCCTGCCGATCCGGTGCTCGTCATGCAGGCGATGGGCCGCAAGATTGGCTACATTCCTGCGGCGGCGCGGCTGGCCGATCCGGCCCGCGAGATGCCGCTGCAAATCTATCTGGCCGAGAACAAAGTCCCGCTCGAACAAGTCGCCGATCAAGTCAACGACGAGCTTAAGAAGTCCGGCCGCTGCATGGTCGTCGTCAGCGAAGGCTTCGACGTCGGCGGCGTCGGCGAAGTCCGCGATTCGTTCGGGCACGTAATGTTTAGCAGCAGCCAAATCACCGTCGCCCAGGTTGTGGTGAACTACTTGAACCAAGTTGGCCTTGTAGCAAAAGGCGCCGCCCGCGGCAACGTGCCGGGCACGGACCAGCGGCACTCGATGGCCTACGCCTCGACGGTCGACTTGGACGAAGCCTACCGCATCGGCGAAAACGCGGCGTACCTCGCGGCAACGGGCCAAAGCGGCTACATGTCGACAATCCTCCGCAACGACACGCCGTTCTACAGCGTCCGCTACGACAAAGCGCCGCTCGAAGCGGTCGCCAACAGCGAGCGGACGTTTCCGAAGGCGTGGATTGCGAAAAATGGCTACGACGTTACGGATGAGTTCATTCGTTACGCCAAGCCGCTGGTCGGCGAGGACATGGTGACGTTGCCAATGATCGACGGTCGGCAGCGGCTGGCGAAATTGCAGCCGATTTACGCGAGCCAAAAGCTCGCGACATATGTTCCGCAAGCGGACCGCACATAGCCCGCGATCATGGAAGTAGCGCTTTGGGTGAGAGTATGCGACGATATGACAAAGAGGGATTTGCGCGACGGGGCGACGCGCTCTACGAGCAATTGGCGCCAACTTTCGCCGTGTCGGACCAAGGCAAGTTCGTCCTGATCGACATTGACAGCGGTGATTACGAGGTCGACGCCGACGAAATCGCCGCATCGGACCGACTACTCATTCGACGCCCTAATGCCCAAACTTGGCTTGCACGAATCGGCGCCAGGCATGCGAGGAGAATCGTCGCCCGAACGAATTGACCCGGCGAGACTACAAACCTGAGGAACGAGTTCGTGGATGAACCCGAGTCAGCATGGGAGAAGTTCGAAGCTTTCGTCGCCGATTCGGAAGCATATTTGAAGTTGGTGCAAGAACAAACGAAGACTAGGTTTCGATTAGGTGCGTGCGAACGATACGACTGGGATCAAGAAAAAGAATCGTTGGTGTTCTCCGATCAGGGCATCGCAAAGGTTGTCGCCAAGATTCAATTCGTGGGGTCGATTTCGACGGTAACGAACACCTGGCTCTGGGCATGGGCGAACGAATCTGTTCTTCCCGGGCTTTGTGAGAGGATATGGCAAGTAAAGGCGTTCGGCGAGGAAAATGGTTATTGGCAACTACACACGTCGAAGTGGGAGGCGGACGAAATCGATGGCTGGACGATGACGGCGATTGCCGCCAACTTGCTTCAAGCAAAAGGTGCCTACCGGTCACCAAAGGATAACGGATTTACGTTTATGATTTACACTCAAATTGATTGGGCGGATAACGTTCAACGAAACTAATGTACGAGATCATTCCCAAACACAAGTTCCTCGTCGGCATCGACTCCGACGGTTGCGCGTTCGACACGATGGAGTTAAAGCACAAGGAGTGCTTTATTCCGCCATTCATCAAGCATTTTGGCCTACAAGGCGTCAGCAAATTTGCCCGCGAGTGCGCCGAGTTCGTCAATCTGTACTCGAAGGACCGCGGCTGCAATCGCTTTCATGCGCTCATCAAGCAGCTTGCATTGCTGGGCCATCGCCCGGAGGTGAAGGCTCGCGGGTATGATGTGAAGCCGCCGCCCGGAGTCGTCGCCTGGACCGAGCGCGAAACGAAACTCGGCAACCCGGCACTCGAAACCGAAGTCGCCAAGACAGGCGACGCGGACTTGAAGACGGCGCTGGCGTGGTCGAAGGAAGTCAACGTGCGCGTGTCGGACATGGTGCATCACGTGCCGCCGTTTCCGCTCGTGCGCGAATGCCTGGAAGCGTTCGCCGAACGGGCAGACATTCTCGTCGTCTCCGCCACGCCCAACGAAGCCCTCCACCGCGAATGGGCCGAGCACGGCATCGACAAACACGTCGCCGCCATCTGCGGCCAGGAAATCGGCTCGAAGAAGGAAGTCCTCGGCAACGCCAAAAAATACGCCGCCGGTGCGGTCCTGATGATCGGCGACGCCCCCGGCGACTATCAGGCCGCCGTCGCCAACAAAGCCTGGTTCTTTCCCATCAACCCCGGCGCGGAAGAAGCAAGTTGGAAGCGCCTCCACGAAGAAGGCCTCGCCCGATTCCTGAACGGCAAATTCGACGAGGCATACCAAAAGGAATTGCTCGCCGAATTCGATAAACGCCTGCCAGAGAAACCGAGTTGGCCGACCGCCTAGAGTTTTCCATAGCGTGAGGAAGTATCAAGGTTCAAGTTTCAACGTTCAAATAAGGCTTAAGTTGCGAGGTTTAAGGCTTGGAACTTGAAGCTTATTTGAACCTTGAGACTTGAGACTTCTCTCCGTGCCTCCGTATTTCAATCAATAATCACGATCAAACGCACAATCCATGACTGCTGACTTCGGCCTCATCGGTCTCGCCGTGATGGGCGAGAACCTCGCGCTCAACATCGAAAGCCGCGGCTTTGCCATCGCCGTGTTCAATCGCACCACCAGCAAGGTCGACGAGCTACTCGCCGGCCGCGCCAAGGGCAAGAGGTTCGTCGGTTGCCACTCGCTCGAAGAGTTGGTCAACGCCGTCGAGCCGCCGCGGAAGATCATGATGATGATCAAGGCTGGCCCTGCCGTCGACGAGCAGATCGAGCGCTTGATCCCACTCCTCTCGCCCGGCGACGTCATCATCGACGGCGGCAACGAGCACTACACGAACACCGAGCGCCGCACGAAATACGTCGAGTCGAAGGGCCTCTTGTACATCGGCACGGGCGTCTCCGGCGGTGAGGAGGGCGCGCTCAAGGGGCCGAGCATGATGCCCGGCGGCAGCGAGAAAGCCTGGCCGCTGGTCAAGCCGATCTTTCAAGCCATCGCGGCAAAAGTCGGCCCGAAGGGCGACATCCCGTGCTGCGAATGGGTCGGTCCGCGCGGCGCCGGCCATTACGTCAAGATGGTCCACAACGGCATCGAATACGGCGACATGCAGCTGATCTGCGAAGCGTACTACGTGCTCCGTGAAGCGATCGGACTGTCGAACGACGAACTGTACGACGTCTTCGCCGAGTGGAACCGCGGCGACTTGGATAGCTACCTCATCGAAATCACCCGCGACATCTTCAGCGTCAAGGACGAAGCCACCGGCGGGCACCTCGTCGATAAGATTCTCGACACGGCCGGCGCCAAGGGCACGGGAAAGTGGATGAGCCAGCTTGCCCTCGATCTCGGCGTGCCGAGCACGCTCGTGACCGAAGCGGTGTATGCCCGCTGTCTTTCGGCGCTCAAAGAGGCCCGCGTCCGTGCTAGCAAGGTGCTTAAGGGCCCCAGCGCCAGATACGAAGGCGACCGCAAGGCGTTCATCGAACACGTGCGGCAGGCGCTCTACGCCTCGAAGATTGCCAGCTACGCCCAGGGTTACGTGCAGCTTCAGGCCGCGGCGAAAGAACACAACTGGCCGCTCGATTACGGCAATATCGCCATGCTCTGGCGCGGCGGGTGCATCATCCGCGCCCGCTTCTTGGACCGCATCAAAGAGGCGTTCGCGGCCGACAAGAACCTCGAAAACCTGTTGCTAGCGCCGTATTTTCGCGAGGCCATCGACAAGGCGCAAGCCGCCTGGCGGCACGTGGTGAGCACTGCGGTCACGCTCGGCATTCCAACGCCGGCGTTCACGACGGCGCTCGCCTACTACGACGGCTATCGCCGCGACCGCCTGCCGGCGAACCTGCTCCAGGCCCAGCGCGACTACTTCGGCGCGCACACTTACGAGCGCATCGACAAACCCCGCGGCGAGTTTTTCCATACGGATTGGCTCTCGCTGCGGAGGAATTCGCAATAGGCACGGGAGGAGCCAGAAGACTGGAGAACGGATGGGCAACAAACTTCGGACTCCTGTTTCCTGGCTCCTGAATACCTCTTCGCTTTTGTTCTTCGGCGGCATCCCTGGAGTGCCCAATGGCCACGATCACTGAGTCTTCGGCACGCGCCGCCGACGTCGTCCTGATCCACCCGGCCGACAACGTCTGCATCGCCGTTCGCAACCTTCCCGCGGGCGTGCGCGTCTCTGCGGGCGGCCGCACGGTCGAACTCACCACCGCCGTCAACATGGGCCACAAGATCGCGCTCGCAAAAATCGCCAAAGGCGACTGCGTCACCCGCTACGGCCAGACCATCGGCTTCGCCACCGCCGAAATCGCGCCCGGCGATTGGGTCCATTCGCACAATCTCTCCGCCGGCGAGTTCACGCGGCAATATGCGCCGTGCTCGGCGATCCCGCCCGATCCCGAGCCGATCGTCGGCCGCACGTTTCAAGGCTATCGCCGGTCGAGCGGCCGCGCGGGCACGCGGAATTACGTCGCGGTCATCTCGACCGTGAATTGCTCGGCGTCGGCGTGCAAGCTCATCGCCCGGCGGTTCGACGAATCCCTGCTGCGGCAATACCCCAACATCGACGGCATCATGCCGATCGCGCACCAGGCCGGCTGCGGGATGCAATTCGGCGGCCTAGGGCACGAGATGCTCAACCGCACGCTCGCCGGAATCGCGCGGCATCCCAACGTCGGCGCGTTCCTGCTCGTCGGACTCGGCTGCGAGCAAGGGGCGATGAGCTACCTCGTCGACAGCCAGAAGCTCGTGCAGATCGACGGCTTTGCAAGCGCATCGAGCGGCCCGCCGGTGCTCATCATGCAAGAGACCGGCGGCACGGAACGGACGGTCGCCGAAGGCTGCCGCCGACTCGCCGAACTGCTGCCGTGGGCGAACGACGTCCGCCGGGAACCGATTCCCGCGAGCGAAATCGTGCTTGGCTGCGAATGCGGCGGTTCGGATGGATCGAGCGGCATCACGGCCAACCCGGCACTCGGTTTCGCGGCGGATATGGTGGTCGCAGCCGGCGGCACAGCAATTCTCTCCGAAACGACGGAAGTCTACGGCGCGGAGCAACTTCTCGTCGCCCGCGCGCGAACGCCCGCGGTCGCCGAAAAGCTGCTAGAGCGCATCCGCTGGTGGGAATGGTACACGAGCGTCTTCGGCTCGAAGATCGACGGCAATCCTTCGACGGGCAACAAAGCCGGCGGTCTCACTACGATTTACGAAAAGTCGCTCGGCGCAATCTCCAAGGGCGGCACGCTCGCCCTCGAAGCCGTGTACGAATACGCCGAACCGGTTGCCGCCAAAGGTTTCGTCTTCATGGACACGCCCGGCTACGACCCGCCGAGCGTGACGGGCATGGTCGCGGGCGGGGCCAACGTCGTCGTCTTCACCACTGGCCGCGGAAGCTGCTTCGGCTGCAAGCCGACGCCGTCGATCAAGCTCGCCACGAACACGCCCATGTTCGAGCGAATGCGGGACGACATGGACTTGAACGCGGGCGAAATCCTCATCGGCCGCAGCGTCGCCGACGTCGGCCGCGAAATCTTCGAAGAAATCCTCGCCGTCGCCAGCGGCAAGAAGACCAAAAGCGAACAACTCGGCATCGGAGACGAAGAATTCGTCCCGTGGATCGTCGGACCGGTGCTTTGAGCGAGATCAGCGGTCGGGGGTCGGTAGTCGGGAAACGCCGCGGACCGCGTGCGCCGTTGCTTCGATCGGCGGCTCGCTCGATGGCGCAAGCGCGGCGCGGCCAGCCGATTGAGCATACTTCAGTCCGACGCCGGGAAAAATGCCGCCGGCGACGACCGCGAGTCCGCACAGCGTGGCCGCTGCGAGCGCGCCCAATCCGCCCTGCGGTTCGGCGTCGTCGATCGCCGGGCGGAAGTACATCGCCGCGACGATCCGCAAGTAATACGCCGCCGCCACCGCCGCATTTAGCACGCCGATCACGGCCAGCGCGAGATACCACTGGCCGAGCGCCAGAGCCGAGTCGGCCACGACCGCACCGTCGCTGGGAAGGCTCGCGAGATACACGTCGAGTGGGCCGGTGAAGATCGCCAGCTTGCCCCAAAAACCGACGAGCGGCGGAATGCCCGCCAGGCTGAACATGAACACGGCCAAGAGCGCCGCAACGCCGGGCTGCGACCGCCCGATGCCCGCCAGATCGTCCAGCGTTTCGACCTCGCGCGTCCCGCGGGCGAGATACGCGAGCGCCGCGAACGCCCCCGCCGAGGCCACGGAATACACGACCGCGTAAAGCAGCGCCGCGGCGAGTCCGCTCTGTGCCGTTGGGTCGTCCGGACGATGGAGCGCGACGACCAGCCCGATGAGCAGATACCCACCGTGGGCGATCGACGAATAGGCCAGCATCCGCCGGACGTTCGCCTGCCACAGCGCCATCACGTTGCCGAGCGTCATCGTCAAGAGCGCCACGGCCGAAATGACGGCGAGCGCCAGCGATTCCACGCCCGGCATGGCAAACAGAAGCCGCACGAGGGCGATCAAGCCGGCGATCTTCGGCGCGACGGCGAGCAAGCCCGCGTTCACACTCGACGTGCCGTGATACACGTCGGGCGCATAGAAGTGAAACGGGACGGCGGCCAGCTTGAACGCCAAGCCCGCGAGCACGAGGACGAATGCCACGCTGGCGAGCGGCGAGAGCGTGCCCGCGGCCTCTGCGGCGACGAGGCTCGCCCGAATGTCGGCGAGTTTCGTCGATGCCGCCAGACCGCCCGCTCCGGACAGGCCGTAGAGAAAGCTGAACCCGTAGAGCATGACGGCGGACGAGAGAATGCTCAGGAAGAAGTATTTCGTGACCGCCTCGTCGCCGCCCGCGCCGCGGCGGCCCAGGTACAAGATCACGTAAGTCGGAATCGAGATCAGTTCGAGGGCCAAAAACAGCGTGACGAGTTCCGTCGCGCCGGCAACGAGCATCATGCCGGCGACGACCATCAAAATCGAGCCGACGATCTCGCCCGATTGCCCCCGCGGGGTCGAACGCATCGTCGCGAGCACGAACACCGCGCCGACCGCGAGCGCAACGAATCGGGCGAGGTACATCAGCGCGTCGGCGGTCATCGGGCCAAACGTCGAAACCTGGTCGGTAAAGACCGTCGGTTCCAACTGCCGGTAGAGTTGCAGCGCCGCCACAGCCAGTCCGCCGAGCGCGAACCAATTCCACCGCGCCGACTCGCGCGTCGCGAACGCGCCGCCGACGTAGGTCCACGTCGCGACCAGCAGCACGACGATTTCCGGATAGAGCAGCAGTACGGTGTCGAGTGTCACGGGAGAATCGGGGGTCGGGATTCAGGATTCGGTATTCGGGGAATGCGAAGGGTGGGTCGAACGAAGTGAGGCCCATCGTCCTTTCCGCAAGCCTCGTGCCTCAAGTCTCAAGCCTATCCTTGGTGGGCCTCACTTCGTTCGACCCACCCTACCTTCTACTTTCGCTTGCCATTCGTACTTCAATTGCCTCGCGGGCTTCGTGGCGTTCGAGCGCCGCGGCGCCGCGGTCGGTGATTGTGTCGAGCTGGTCCGACATTCGATCGAGGAAGAACTGCGGGTAAATGCCGATCCACAGGATGAACGCGCACAAGGGCGCGAGCGCCGCAATCTCGCGAAGGTTCATGTCTTGGATTGCGCCTTGCCCGTCACCGTGACCGCCGGGCGCGTCGTGTCCGTGCGGCTCCTTGAGCGGGCCGAAGAACACGCGCTGCACGAGCCAGAGCATGTACCACGCGCCGAGCACGACCCCCGTCACGGCGAGCACGCTGATCCACTGGTATTGCCCGGCAAGACCGGCCGGCGGTCCGGCGGCGTCGACATCGGCCCAACCGCGCTGGAACATGCCGACGAGGACGAGCGTTTCGCCGACGAAGCCGTTGAGACCCGGCAGGCCGATGCTCGAGAACGTGAAGAAGACCATCATCGTCGCCAGCAGCGGAGTGCGCTTCGCCAAGCCGCCGAATTCGCCGATTTGCCGCGTGTGATAGCGTTCGTAAACCATGCCGACGATCGCGAACAACCCACCGGTCGACAGCCCGTGGTTGATCGTTTGCAGCACGCCGCCCTGCATGCCGAGCCGGTTGAGCGCGAACAGGCCGAGCATGCAATAGCCCAGGTGGCTCACGCTGGAATAGGCGATGAGCCGCTTCATGTCTCCCTGCGCGAGCGCGACGAGCGCGCCGTAGACGATGCCGGCCACGGAAAGCCACAGCATCCACGGCATCGCCGCCGCCGTCGCATCGGGAAGCATCGGCAAGCTGAACCGCAAAAAGCCGTAGGTGCCCATCTTGAGTAGCACGCCAGCGAGAATCACACTGCCAGCGGTCGGCGCCTGCACGTGCGCCAGCGGCAACCACGTGTGAAACGGAAACAGCGGCACCTTGATCGCAAACCCGGCGAAAAGCGCGACGAAGATCAGCAGTTGCAAATCGAACCCCAGCGGATTCGCCGCAAGCCGCGCGGTCAGTTCCGGAATCGAAAACGTCAGTTCGCCGCCGACGCCGCGGGCATTGAGCACGATCGCCAAAATGCCCAAGAACGTCAACATGCTGCCGGCGAGCGTGAACAGGAAGAACTTGATCGCCGCATACCGCCGCTCCTCGCTGCCCCAAATGCCGATCAAGAAGAACAGCGGTATAAGCGTGAACTCGAAGAACACGTAGAACAGGATGATGTCCTGCGCCGCGAACACGCCGAGCATGCCCGTTTCGAGCAAGAGCAGCATGGCGAAGAACTCGCTGACGCGCTCGGTAATCGCGGTCCAACTCACGAGCACCGACGTCGCGGTCAAGAGCGCCGACAGCGCAAAGAGCCACAGACTCAAGCCGTCGAGCGCGACGTGAAAGCGGATGTCGATGCCCGAGGCCGTCCCGAGCCAGGGCGCGTTCACGGTGGCAAAGGCTTCGGTTCCTTCGGCGATCCCTTCGGCGGGAAAGCGGGCCACAAGCCAAGCCGCGCCTGCAAGTGTGGCTAGCGAAACGGCCAGCGCCACGTAGCGCACGACCGACCGCCCGCTCGGCGCAACGGCCCACACCAGTCCCACGCCCATGAGCGGCAGGAAGATCGTGGCCAGGAGAACTAAGGACTCGGTGGACATTTTGTTAAACACAAAAGTCAAGATGATGAATGAAAAATGAAGACGCCGCGATGATGGTCCGTGCCGCCGAAGCTTTCATTCTGCATTTATCATTTTGCATTTTTCATTCCCTACGATTGCACCCAATACGCCACCCCAACCAGCGTCAACACGCCGAGCAGCATGGCCAGAGCATAAAACTGGACGAGACCGTTTTGCAGCGGCCGGACGAGCGCGCCGACGGCCGGCGGAATGCGGCCGACGAGGTTCACCACGCCGTCGACTAGATACCGATCGAGCCAGTAAATGACCGCGGCCGCGATCCGCAGCGGCCAGACGACCAGCAACGCGTAAATCTCGTCGAGATAAAACTTGTCGCGCGAAAGCTGAAACAGTCCGACGCGGCCGGTCGCCTTGGCCAGTGCGTCGGCCTCGTTGCGTTCGCCCAGGTACATGAACGCGGCGATGCCGATGCCGGCGAGCGCGACGACGGAACTGACCGCGGCAATGTCCCAGTGCATTTCGCCCGCGCCGGCGGCCGGCACGATCGCCGCATTGGCCAGCGACGGCGTAAGCCGCAGGAACTCGAGGAAGGGGTGTTCGGCGATCCCGCCAACGACGAGCGCGAGTATGCCGAGAATCACGAGCGGCACGGTCATCGCCGACGGCGACTCGTGGGCGTCGTGGCCCGCTTCGTCCGGCACGCGCTCTTCGCCGTAGAACGTCATGAAGAACGCACGGAAGGTGTAAAACGCCGTCAGGAACGCCGTGCCGAGCGCCGCGTAGTAAAGATAGTGGAACCATTGCTCGCGCTCGCCCGCCGCATGGACCGAAGCAAGAATCGCGTCCTTACTCCAAAAGCCCGAGAGGAACGGGAAGCCGGCCAGCGCGAGGCAACCGGCCAGAAAAGTCCAGTGCGTGACGGGCATGATCTTTCGCAATCCGCCGAAGCGGCGCATGTCGATCACGCCGCCCATGGCGTGCATCACGCTCCCCGCGCCGAGGAACAAACACGCCTTGAAAAACGCATGCGTAAACAGGTGAAACATCCCGGCAAACGCGCCCGCGAGCGAGCCGGTTCCGAGCGCGAGGAACATGTAGCCGAGCTGGCTCACCGTCGAGTAAGCGAGCACCCGCTTGAGATCGGTCTGCGTGAGTGCGATCAAACCGGCGAGCAACGCCGTAACTGCGCCGATCGTCGACACCACGAGCCGGGCGTCTGCGGACGCCATGAACAGCGGCATGCACCGAGCGACCATGTACACGCCGGCCGTCACCATCGTCGCGGCGTGAATCAAGGCACTCACCGGCGTGGGGCCTTCCATCGCGTCGGGTAGCCAAACGTGCAGCGGGAATTGGGCGCTCTTGCCGCACGCGCCGAGCATGAGCAGCAGACAAATCGCCGTACCCGCCGCGCCGCCGATAAACAGATTCTCGCTTAGCCTCGAGGTTCCGAGAACGCCGCGCGTGATTCTATCCGCCGAATTCAGCCCGACGAACTGCGCTTCGTGAACCGCGTGCAGGTTGCGTTCCTGCGATGCCGAATCGCGCTCGGAGGCCGGTGTTCGCGGGTCGAACCCGTGCACGATCGTCCGCGGGTCTCGGCTTGCCGCCGCCGCGTCGACCGTTGACTTCGTGTCGTGAAAGTTCAGCGTCCCGTAACTCGTCCAAATCAAGAACAGCGCGATGGCAAACCCGAAGTCGCCCACGCGATTGACGAGAAACGCCTTCTTGCCGGCCGCCGCCGCCTCGGGCTTCTGAAACCAGAACCCGATGAGCAGGTAACTGCACGCGCCGACCGCCTCCCAGAAGACGTACAGCAAGATGAAGTTGCTCACCGACACGAGCATCGTCATCGAAAACACGAACAGTGAGACCGTTGCGAAGAACCGGGCGTAGCCGGGATCGCCGTGCATGTAGCCGATCGAGTAGAGCACGACGAGCGTCGAGATGAACGTGACCATCGACAGCATGATCGCCGTGAGCGGATCGAGGCGGAGCGTCACGTCGATGGCGAAGTCCGAACTTCCGAGCGCGTTCTCGATGCCGACCCAGCGGTAGAGGGTGTGGACTTTCTCGAATCCAAGGCCGGCGATTTCGCCGGTTTTTGCCGCCTCGCGGGCTGCGGCCGGATGTTCGGTAATTGCGGCGGTGTAGGCGTCGCGGAGCAAACCCACGCTGCACAAGAACGACAGCCCCACGCAAACGAGCGCCGGCCAATGCGCCTGCTTGCCGAGCTTGCGTCCGAAGAGCGCCGTCACGACGGCCGCCAACAAGGGCAAGCCGGGAGCGAGCGTCATTAGGTCAGTGTTGGTCATGGAAGCGTTTTGCGAGGCGAATGAAAAGTGCAAAATGAAGAATGCAAAATGAGTGATGCCACGACTGGACGGGTATCGTTCTCGATTCTTCATTCTTCATTTTTCATTTTGCATTTCCCTCTAGTTAAGCGATGGACCTCACGCGCACGTCACACCCGGCTGCGGTGCAGTTCTTTCTCGGGGTTCTTGGGCGGTTCGATGCCCGCCGGCGCGAGGTGCGGCCAGGTCACTTTCGCGGCGTCTTCCGCTTCCGGCACATCGCGGTCGACGTACGCCGGCTGGTTGTCTTCGCGCAATTCTTGCCAATACGTAATGTCCAGGCTGCCGCTGCGTTGAAACAGCACGACGAACAGCGCGAGCGCAAGACCGGCCTCGCACGCGGCGACCGTCAATATGAAAATCACCAGCATCTGGCCGCCGAAGTCGTTGTGATAGCGGCCCCACGCGACCAGGCTCACCGACACGCCTTGCAGCATCATCTCGGCGCACAGGAACATGACGATCATGTTCCGCCGGGCGATCATGCCGACCATGCCAATGCCGAACAGGATCGCGCCCAGGATCAGCGAGTTGTCGAGCAGAGCGGCTTCGTTCATCGTGTCGCTCCTTTTCCCATAGCCGCGCCGGAGCGATCCGAACGACTGCCGCGTTGCCGTTCGTGGGCGGTAATTGCGACCGCGCCGACGAGGGCCACGAGCAGCAGCGTGCCCGCCAGTTCGACGGCCACAAGGTGCTGGGTAAACAGCGTGCCGCCGAGCCGCGCGACGTGCTCGCCGTGTGCCACGCCGGCCGCGAGACTCTCGGCAGTCGGCGCGGCGGCTTCGTGGGCCGGCAATTCTCCCGCGAGCAACATCGCGAGCACGCCGACAATTACCGCGGGACACGCGCAAGCCAAGAGCGACGTAACGCGGCCCCAGCCGACGCGGTCGTAAAATGCCGTCCCGTCGGGTTGCGCGAGCATCAGCACGAACAAAAACGTCACCACGATCGCCCCGGCATAGACGACGATCGTCGCCGCGGCGAGAAACTGGGCCCCTTGCACGGCGAACACGCCCGCCGTGCCCAAGAGCGACAGGGCGAACCACAGCGCGCAATAGACGGGATTGTGCGAGACGACCGCGGCAACCGCGGCGGCAATCGTCGCGGCGGCGAGCGTCCAGAACGCGGCGTCGCTCGCCCAATCGCCCATGCCAGGCATCCGCGCCATCAACCAGCCGAAGCCGGAAGCAGCCACGACCATGCCCACCGCGCGCAAGCGATGCCCGCTCGGCGGCAACATCAGCCAGAGGCCGAGAGCGGCGAGGACCGTGGAATACACTAAGTGTTCATTCGCGGACACGCACTCGTTCCTATTTCGACGCTGGTTCTTTAAACACAGAGGGCACGGAGGGATGCACAGAGGAACACAGAGGAGAATTCTGGCGGTGATTGATGAACGATGAGCCACGACGTGTAAATCTGCTTTTTCGGTTCATCACTCCTCGCTCATCAATCATCATTCATCACTGACATCCCTCTCTGTGCTCCTCCTCTGTGCTCTCTGTGTTTAGGAAACCAACACACCATTCTCGTCAAACGGTTCCGCCGAGCGACTTCGACTTCATCGGCTCGGCGTCTTTCGTCTGGTCGTACACACTCAATAACTTCTCTTTGTCGAAAATCATCTCCTCGCGGCTCCGGCCCGTCAGGTCCAACAGGCTCGTTAGCTCGATCGCGTCCACCGGGCACGCTTCCTCGCACATGCCGCAGTAAATGCACCGCAGCTCGTCGATCACGAAGCTCTCGGGATACTTCTCGCGATCGGGCCAGGGACTCTCCGTGCCGATGATGTCGATACAATGCGCCGGGCAGGCCGTCGCGCACAGGAAGCACGCCACGCACTTCACGCGGCCTTGCTCGTCCTTGTTCAAGCGATGGACGCCGCGGTAAATCAGCGGATTGCCGACCGCCGGACGCTCCTCGGGGAAACTCACCGTCATCTTCGGCCCGATGAGATGCCGCGACGTCGTCGTCAGGCCCTCGAAGAACAGCGGCAAATACATCCGATCGGCCAGTCCCAGCCGCGGCGCTTCGAGCCACGCAATGTTCGGATCGTCGGGTTTCATGATGTTGGGAAATGCAAAAGGCAGAATGAAGAATGAACAATGGGGCCATTAAGAGTCGAAATGTCTCAGCATTTTGCATTCTTCATTTTGCATTTTTTCATTCAATTCCCACCCTTTCTCGCGGACGATTATCCGCCGTCACCGGTTGCGCGAGCGCCACGACGACCCAGCCGCCGACGAGCACGCACCACGATGCCGCGACGAGCAACAGCCGCCCCAGCCAGCCGAGTTGATTTGCATACACCCGCTCGACTTCGACGACAATCGCCATTGCAAGCAGGTTGACCATGCCCAAGGGAAGCATGACCTTCCAGGCGAACGCCATGAGCTGATCGAAGCGGAACCGCGGCCAACTCCAGCGGACGAGCATAAAGAACAAGATGACGAGCAGGATTTTCACCATCAGGACCACGACCCGCAAGATGGCGGTTCCCCAGCCGATCGCTTCGCCGGCTTCGCCCGTACCCGTGATGCCCCAGAAGTGCCATCCACCGAGGAACAAAATCACGATCAAAAACGAAGCCGTGATCATGTGGATGAACTCGGCGGTGAGAAACAGCACGAGCTTCATCCCGCCGTATTCGGTGTGGTACCCGCCGATGAGTTCCTGTTCGCACTCGGGCAAGTCAAACGGGAGCCGGGCTGCTTCGGCGAACGCGGCGACGACGAACACGACGAAGCCGAGCGGCTGTCCGATCGCGTTCCACACGCCGGTCAATGCCTGGTGCGTAATGATGTCGCCCAGATCGAGCGAGCCACTGGCAAGCACCACGCCGAGGATGCCCAGGCCCAGCGGGAGTTCGTAGGCGATGAGCTGCGCGCTCGACCGCAAGCCGCCCAAGAAGCTGTATTTGTTGTTGCTCGACCAACCGCCGAGGATCACGCCGTAGACGGCAATGCTCGAGAGGGCGAAGACGTAGAGCATGCCGACGTCGATGCCGGGCGCGATCACAAGCTCGATGGGGCGCGTCGTTTGGCTGCCGGGTTCGACGGGCAGCACATTCGGCGTCACGCTGCCGAATGGAATGACGGCGAAGATCGCCAGGGCGGCCGTCATGATGACGATCGGCGCGACGACGAACAGCCGCTTGTCGACGTGCGCCGGCGTAAAATCTTCCTTGAGCAGCATCTTCGCGCCATCGGCGAGCGGCTGGCCAAGGCCGAACAGCTTGATGTTCGTCAGCGGAACGCCGACGCGGTTTGGGCCGCGGCGATCTTGCACCCAGGCGGCCATCCAGCGCTCGAGCAGCACGAAATACGCCGCGGCGGTCATCATGCCGCCGAGGAGCAGGGCGATTTTCGCGATGGCTTCGAGGAGGTCGATCATTGGGGAGGGGCGCGGGTGTCGGGGATCAGGGCGCAGGGGTCGGGGAGAAGATGTATCTATTTCTTCGTTTCGACTACTTGGAGCCAGGGCCAATTGCTTTGGTCGATTTGCTCGACGGTGGCATCCTTCAGGATGAAGATGAACCCGTTCTTCGCCGGGCCTTGTGATACAAGGCCTTTGTTTGCCGCGGCACGGATTTCTTTTGTCGCAAGAATACCCGTTGCTCGAATGAGCTTTCCGTTCCAGGCTTCCTTGCCTTCGAGGGCGCTGGGCAAGTGGATTTTTCCGTTGGCCGTTACCACGTAGGGATCGTAGCCCTTTTCGAACATGCCCCAGACAATGCCTTCGACTTTCACCGGTGAGCCGACCAATTCGGCCCACGGCTGAAGGTGGCCGCGGCCGCTGTCTTTCTCGGGGCTGACGGCGCGATATCGCGGACCTTCGAGTAGCTCAAGCGCGGCGGGCGCGGCAACGCACAGCGCTGTGCCGGCGACTAAAGTCACGAGTACAGCTAGGAATTTCATTCGTGCGAGTTTGCAGTGTGACATTTCAATGGAATTCCGCGATGGCATTTCAAACAGAGGCGGGTATTTGTTTCTTGGCGATGAGCTTCACGCCAGTCGGCGGTACTTCTTCAGCGGCGGCGGCGAAATAGTCGATCGTTGTGGCGATTTCTTGCATTACGGGGCGGGCTTTGTATAGACCGGGTCGGTTGAGCAAGCGCCATAGGAGTTGCCCTTCGGTCCAGACGCCGACTGGTGGGCGGACCGCCCAGGTGAAGGATTGGACGTGGTTGGCGTGGTTGACGTAGCTTCCTTCGCGCTCGGCGAAGGCTGCGCCGGGGAGTTGCCAGGTGGCGGCTTCCCATGCCGGTGACGTGAACAAGTCTTGGACGACGATTACCTTTGCGGCGGTTAGTTTTTCCGTTGTCGCGGCGTCGATCCAGTCGGACTTTTTGTTGCCGCCGCTTAGCCACATGCTACCGACCTGGCCGCTTGCAACTTCGTTGGCGAAGTCGCCGAACGACATCACGCCGCCGGTGAAGTGCTTGAGCACTTCCTCGACGCCGCGGCGGTTTGGGCATTTCTCGGCATGGATCGTGAAGCCATTCTTGAACTTCTCGTCTTCACCGATCACCGGGACGGGGCCGAGCGCGAGCAACGCATCCGCGTCGATCGACCGGGCGTAGGCTGCGAGCAAATACGCTTCCTCGACCGTCAGGTGCGGCGAGATTGCGACCGCGATGCGTCCGGCTTCGCGCAGTTGCTTGTTGAGCTCGCGCGGGATTGCCGACCATTCGACGTTGACACGCTCGCCGGCGACGATGCGGCGCGGCTCGGTCTGGCGGCCTTCGGCGTGAACGTGGTGATAGCCGTACCGCCCTTCGTCGCACATCCACCACTGGTTGATTTCAGGATTTTCGCGCGGCTTGAGGCGATAGACGCGGTCTTGGTTTTCTTCGATGGTGATCGAGCAGCCCGTCGAGCAGCCGGCGCAGACGCCGGCGTGCTTCTTCATGAACCAAACGCGCTGCTGATAGAGGAAGTCTTTGTCGCCGAGCGCGCCGACCGGGCAGAGATCGACGACGTTGCCGGAGAGCTTGTTGTCGAGCGGGTAGCCGGGGAAGACGTCGATCTCTTCGTGCGCGCCGCGATTGATGACCATGAGTTCCGCGTCGCCGGAAATTTCGCGCGTGAAGCGGACGCAGCGGGTGCACATCACGCAGCGGTCGACGAACAGCGTCACCGTGTCGCCCATCTCGCGGCGGCGGCTCGTGAACGGGCGAATGTCGGCCCGGCGCTGATCGCGGCCGTGCTCGAAGTGGTAGTCTTGCAGCAGGCACTCGCCGGCTTTGTCGCAAATCGGGCAGTCGATCGGATGGTCGATGAGCAAGTCCTCTTCCACCATCGCCCGGGCGTTGCGAATCTTCTCGCTATCGGTCACGAACACCGTGTTGTCGGTCGCGGGCGTTTGGCAAGCCGGCACGAGCTTCGGCAGCATGGTGACTTTGCCGGTGGCCGGATCGCGCGTGCCCGTTTCGCACAAACACATGCGACAACTTGCCACCACCGTCAAACCGGGATGCCAGCAATAGTGCGGAATATCCGTTCCCGCGAGGCGCGCGACTTGAATCCCGTTGAGCTTTTGCCCATCGGGAAGCACGATTTCTTTGCCGTCAACCAAAACCGTCGCCATGCAACACAACTTCTTATTCTTAGCGTTGCCTTTGCAGCAACGCGAAACGAGCGTGTGGTCTTCTCTGCGCCCTCTGCGAAACCTCAGCGCCCTCTGCGTTAAAAAAACGAACCAACTCGCCATCAGGTTAAACGCCGATGCTTCGCTTGTCGCTCTGAATCAATGCACTGACAGCGGCACGAGCGCCGGCACCGCCTCCGTCACCATGTATCCCGTCGGGTTTGTCGTCTTGATATAGTCTTCGAACTCCTGCCGGAACTTCCGAATCGCATTCTTGATCGGCCAAGCCGCGCCGTCGGACAATCCGCAGATCGTCGAGCCGGGGATGATGCCGATGGTGTCGCCGATTTCGAGCAGCAAATCCAAATCCTTGACCCGGCCCTTGCCCGCCTTGATCCGCTCCATCATCGCCAGTGCCCAATGCGTTCCTTCGCGGCAGGGCGTGCATTGGCCGCAGCTTTCGTGCGAGAAGAACCGGCAGGTGTTGTGCAGGAAGTCGATCATGCTCGTCGTGTCGTCCATGACCGTCACCGCGGCCGTGCCGAGACCGAGGCAACCAACCTTGCCGAGCGCGTTGAAGTCGAGCGGCGTGTCGAGTTCCGCGGCCGTGAGCAAGCCCATGCTGATCCCGCCGGGGACCGCGGCCTTCGCCTTGCGGCCCTTCCAGACGCCGCCGCCGAATTCGTCGATCAGTTGCCGGCACGTGATGCCGAGCGGTTGCTCGTAGCAGCCGGGCTTATTGACGTGGCCCGAGAGGCAATACAGCTTCGGACCGTAGCTGCCGGCGTCGCGGGGATTGTTCGGATCGGCCGGGACGCCAATCGACTTGAACCAATCCGACCCGCGGGCCGCAATATGCGTGACGCAGGCCATCGTCTCGACGTTGTTCACCACGGTCGGCTTGCGGAACACGCCCTCGACGGCGGGAAACGGCGGCTTGATGCGGGGCCAGGCGCGTTTGCCTTCGAGGCTTTCGATGAGGCCGGTCTCTTCGCCGCAGATATACGCCGCCGCGCCGCGATGGACGAAGATATCGAGCGAGAACCCGCTGCCCAAGATGTTTTTGCCCAAATAGCCCGCGTCGTAACATTCGGCGATGGCGGCTTCGAGGCGGCGGTAGCAGGTTGGATATTCGATGCGGAGATAGATGTAGGCCGTGCTGGCTTGCGTGGCGTAGCAGGCCATGATGGTGCCTTCGATCACCTGGTGCGGATCGAGTTCCATCAAGATGCGATTATTGAACGTCGCCGGCTCGCTCTCGTCGGCATTAACGCACATATAAATCGGGCCGGGATGGTTCTTCGGCAAGAACGACCACTTGAGCCCGCAAGGAAAGCCCGCCCCGCCGCGACCGCGCAGGCCGCTGGCCTTCACCAGGTCGATCATTTCCGCCGGTGTCTTCTCCTTGAGAATCTTCTTGAGCGCGGAGTACCCGCCAGACGCTTCATACGCTTTGCGCGTATGGCTGTCGGGTTTGTGGATGTTCGCGAGTAGGACGGGTTCGAACTGGGGCACGGGTACTATTGTCGTTGGTTCTTCGAGTTCATTCGTCGTGGTCGCCGTTAACTGGAACGGGCTTGCTGTTGCGTATCACGACGTCCTTGCGAGCGTAAACTGCTTTGCCATTGAGTTTCTTTGCGGGATTCGTAACTCCAAAGGTGTGCGTGCGTCCGCCGCCGTGTACGCCAGCGCCACTTCCCTCGTATTTCCAGTCGCCTCGCTCCAAAAACACAACGTCGACGCGCCAGATAATCACTGACTTGTCCGATTGGATCATCTTGGTCGTGTCGACCAAATACCTCCAAACGATGTACCAGCCAGGATGATCGTAGTGTGACTGGATCGCCCACGGCCGTTTGCTTCCTTTACTCTCCAATGAGTTATTCGGAGTTGGATTCGCTCCCGAGCCTCGACGTTTCAGATCAGGAAACCGCTGCTGCGCCGTATCGATGTTGCGGTGTTTTTCATAACAACTTACTTGGTCCATTGCCTTCGTGCCGAGAATTCCGATGATCGCGCTGAAAACGTTGGCCTGCTCGAAGTAGATTTCTACCAAGTCGGATGCTTCTCGTTCGACATATTCAATCGCCTTGCGGATTTGAGCGACATCGAGCCCCGGAGGCAGTGCGACGCTCGGATCGAAATCCTGTTTTCTCGGCATTTAGCCCTCTCCATTAACTCGGTGAGTGGCCAATGCACCGACGGCCTTTGCCGCCATCACGAAATACTCTTCGTTCGCTTCAATACCAACCGCCTTCGCTCCACATGCGACCGCCGCGGCGACGGTCGAGCCGGAACCCATGAATGGATCGAGAATCGTCCCTTCTCCCAGCGGCAAAGCCGCGCGACAGAGTTGCCTAAGAAAATGTTGCGGCTTGAGCGATGGGTGGGGCGCGATCTTGCGCTCGCCATTACGGGCTACGGACGACTCGATCACATCGCGGAATGGTTCTTTTTCGGAGATTCGGCGAAGTCCACCGGTCTTCCACCTTCGCAGGTTTTCGTGGACGCGGCCTTCGCACGGTTTGCGGAACAGTCCCCACGGTTCCCAACAGGAGCGGGGCATGACGCTGACCATCGGAAACTCATCTTCGGCGTTCTTTGGGCGATCGCCGCCGCGAAGCGTTTGCACGAGCCGGATGATCTCGCCGCGCTTCTCGAAGCCGGCCTGAATCAATGGCTCGTAGACGAGGTAGGACACGAGTGGATTAGTCGCGATGAACAGATGGGCGCCGGGCACCATGACCCGTATCAGTCCCGCAGCAAGCTTGGCGAAAAAGTCGCGGAGTCGCTGGTGATCGTCGGCCTTGAGAACGGTGAATCGCGGAAGCGGAGAGCGTTTGTGTCCATCGAACGAGGGCGGAATTCTCCAGACGCCTCCGCTGCCGCTTTTTCGCTTCTTGAGTTGCTCTTCGGTGTATTCAATAAGGCCATAAGGCGGATCCGTGACGACGGCTTCAATCGAATTCACCGGGGCGGCGGCGAGCCAATCGAATGCGTCGGCGTGAAACAGGCTATAGCTGCCCTCGACGACAGCGGCGCGCGGGGCGTCTGCGGCCATACGATCGAACAGCGTCCGGCTTTGTGCCGCTCCGCGCGATCGTCGTCGTGTTGTCGAGGTAGCCTTCATCGTATGCGCAGTTTCCGTTATGCGTTTCTAGCTGCCAACTCCAACATCCTTCAAGAACGCATCGGCCTTTTCCGCCGTCAGATCCTTATGTAGTGTTTCGCCCGCGAGCATGCACGGGGCGTATTCGCAACCGCCGAGGCATTCGGCCGTTTCGATCGTGAGCTTGCCGTTGTCAGTGGTTTCGCCCGCGTGAATGCCTGCCCGCTGGCACATGTGGGCCATGACTTCCTCGCCGCCGCGGAGGGCACAGGCGATCGAGCGGCAGACCCAGGCTCGGGTTTCGCCGTGCGGCTTGTCTTGCTTGAAGTAGCCGTAAAAGCTAAGCGTGTCTTGGACCTGAGCCGGAGCGAGGTCGAGCAGTTCGGCGATTTCCACGACGGCTTGCAGCGGGACGTATCGCAGCCGCTCGTTGACCACGTGCAGCGCCGGCAGCGTCACCGCTTGCCGCGTCGGATAGCGCGGAAAGAACGCCTTGATCTCGGCGATCATGTCGTCGGTGAGAATGCGCTCGGTACTCATTGCTAAATGAAATTCGTTCTCAACCGCAAAGGAGCAAGGTAGCAAAGGAAGAGAACGGGATCGTAGTGGCGATCGGACGTTGTATTTCTTTGCGCCTTTATTGCTTTGCGGCTTATTTACCGGTCTAGCTCCGCCGCGATGATATTCAAACTCCCTAGCACGGCCACGACGTCGCTGAGCGTGTGCCCGCGGATCAAATGTGGGAACACGGCGAAGTGGATGAACGATGGCGGGCGGCAGCGGGCGCGATAGGCTCGGTCGCTGCCGTCGCCGACGAGGTAGAACCCGAGTTCCCCGTTGGGGGCTTCGACGGCGGCATAACTCTCTTCGACCGGCACCGTGAACCCGCGGTTCGCCATCGTCAGCTCGAAGTGCGAAATCGTGCCCTCGATCGTCTGGTAGACTTGCCGCTTGTCGGGCAGCGTGGTTCGCTCGTCGATGCCGACGTTGATCGGTCCCGCCGGAAGGTTTTCGAGCGCCTGCTGGACGATCTTCAGGCTTTCGCGTATCTCGGCCATGCGGACCCAATAGCGGGCGAAGCAGTCGCCGGTCTTCATGCACGGCACCTGGAAGTCGAAATCGGCATAGGCCAGATACGGCTCGTCTTTGCGCAAGTCGCGCGTTACGCCGCTCGCCCGAGCGACGGGACCCGTGCAACTGCGATTCGTCGCTTCTTCGCGCGTCAACAAACCGACGCCCTTCGTCCGGTCGTGGAAAATCCGATTGCGTTTGAGCAACCGGTCCATGTCGTCGAGCGTTTTGGGAAAGTTCTTGAGGAACGCGCGAATCTTTTCGATCACCAGCGGCGTGAAGTCGTGCGACGCGCCGCCGACGCGCGTGTAGCTGTTCGTGAACCGGGCGCCACAGAGCGTTTCGAAGATGTCGTAGAGAACTTCCCGCTGATTGAAGGCGTAAAGGAAGAACGTGAACGCGCCCGTGTCGAGCCCCATCGCGCCGTTGCAGACCAGGTGGTCGCTGATTCGGGCGAGCTCGGCGAGAATCACCCGCGCGTACTTGCACCGCGGCGTGATGTCGATGCCGAGCAGCTTTTCGACCGCCCCGTGCCAGGCGATGTTGTTGGCCAGCGGCGAGATGTAGTTCATCCGGTCGGTGACCGTGACGTACTGGTTGTAATCGAGATGCTCGCCGATCTTCTCGAAGCCCGAATGGAGATACCCGATGTCGGGCATCGCGTCGATCACCCGCTCGCCGTCGAGCTTGAGCACGATCCGCAGCGTCGTATGCGTGGCCGGATGCTGCGGGCCGAAATTCAGCGTCCAGACGAAGTCTTGCGCTTCGTCGTGGGCGAGGTTTCGGGTTTCGGCGAGGGCGAGGGGCATGGAGCAGAGGTCGGCGGTCAGGTTGCAGGGGTCAGGGAAATGCGAGGACCGATCATGCTCGGTCGCGGGCGAGGACGGGGAAATTATGCCGTTCGCCGCGGCCTTGCATCGGGTAGTCCTTGCGGAGCGGGTGGGCCGTGAACTCTTCCGGGAGCAGGATGCGGCGCAGATCGCCGTGGTTCGTGAGCTCAACGCCGAACATGTCGTAAACTTCGCGCTCGAGCCAGTCCGCGCCCTTCCATATCGACACGACCGAGGGGATCGTGAGGTCCTCCTCTCCCAGAAAGACACGCAGGGTCAGCCGCTCGTTCGTTGCCGTGTTGGCGAGCAAGTACACGAGGCCGAAGCGGTTGGGAGCGTCGCGGTAGTTCAAATAGTCGACGCAGGTAATGTCGACGAGCAAGTCGAAGCCGCCCGTGGCGCGGAGCAGTTGCAGGGCGGCGAAGGCGTCGGATTTGGAGACGACGACGCGGGTCTGGCCGCGAAACTCGCTCGACGTTACACCGGCGAATCGCTGCTGTAGCGTGGAGACGATGTCGCTCATCGCGGGCCTCCGATCGCCGGTGCCGGCCCGACCTGCGACCCCGGTCCCCAGCCCCCAGTCCCTAGCCCCGACTGAATCACGGGCAGTTCCATGAGCGCCCGTTTCGGTTGTTGCCGCGATGCCGCACTGAACTCTTCGCCCGTGATGGTGCCCTCGTTCTGAATCTTGTCTTGCAGGTCGATGATCGCCTGAATGAGTTGCTCGGGCCGCGGAGGGCAACCGGGGACGTACATATCGACGGGAATGAAGCGGTCGATGCCTTGGACGACGCTATACGTGTCGAACACGCCGCCGGTCGAGGCGCAGGCGCCCATTGAAATGCACCACTTCGGCTCCGGCATCTGCGACCAGATCCGCTGGAGCACCGGGAGCATCTTCATCACGACGCGGCCGGCCACGATCATCAGGTCGCACTGCCGCGGGCTGAACCGGAAGACTTCCGCTCCGAAGCGTGCCAAATCGTGCTTACTGGCCCCGGTCGCCATCAGCTCGATTCCGCAGCAGGCCGTGGCAAACGGCATCGGCCAGAGGCTGTTCTTGCGGCACCAGCTCGCGAGTTGGTCCAGCTTGCTCACCACCACGTTTTCAGGGAGTTCTACCGCCACTGGAACACCCCCTTTCGCCAGGCGTAAACGAAACCCAAGGCCAGGAGGACGATAAAGACGAGGATTTCGGCAAATATCAGGCCCATCTGCGACGAGAATTCGGCGGCCTGATCCGGGGCAAGCGCAGCCCGTCCGCCTGCTGAAAGCACGTCTGGCCCAGCGACGGCAGTGGCGACGGAACGCTCGATGCCGTCAGGGTTTACGCGCGCAACGGCCCAGGGGTAGAGGATCAACAATTCGACGTCGAAGATCAGAAACGCGATGGCGACGATATGAAACCGGACGTCGAACCTTCGCCGCGTGTCGTGGATCGGGTCCATCCCGCTTTCGTAGGGCATGGCCTTGACCGGGGTGGTCCGGCGTGGCCCCACCAGCTTGCCGGCCACGATCATGCCGACCGACAGGGCCACGGCCACAACGACCATGATGAACACGGGCAGGATGGGACCGACCATAAACCCAGCCGAAATCGGGTTTTGCGTGCGAATACGCTCGCCGCGCGGCGCTACTTTGTGAAAGTTATCACAATGTCGGGCCTGAGAAAAGGCTCGACCGGGCCGGCCGAGCCTTGCGGGCAAACGCGCAGCATCGTACCGGGGCGACCGGGCGGGGTCAATCAGGCGGTCGGGAGGCGGGGGTCAGGGGCCGAGGGTCGGCGGAATGCAACGCGATACCGCGGGTGGGGTTACGCTTCGTGCCGGCGTTAATTGCTGGTGGGCATGGGGCAAAGTACAATCGCACCAGAGCCGCGTCCGGCCGCTACTTTTGATACAATTTCCTGCCTTGCACCTTCCCGCCTGTTGAGACCCTCGCCATGTCGCTTTCGCCCGCCGCCGTTCACGCTTTCCGTATTGTCGCCGCCATCGCATTTGTCGGCTTGTTTAATGTGGCGGCGGTTCGGGCCGATGGGCTGTTTGCCGACAAGAACCTCGAAGCCGTCGTCCGCCAGTATGTGTTCGAGAAGCGGGACACCGACAAGCCACTCGTCGAGGCCGACGTCCAGAACATTTCGACCATCAAAGGAAACGGAAAGCAAATCAAGAGTCTCGCCGGGCTGGAAAAGTGCGTTTCGCTGGCCGCGCTCGATCTGAAGGAAAACGAAATCGAGGACCTTTCGCCGATCAAAGACCTCAAGAACCTCCAGACGCTCACGTTGGCCAAGAACAAGATTTCCGACGTGAAGCCGCTCGAAGGGCTCGTCGGTCTGCAATACCTCGACCTGGCCGACAACCAAATCGCCGACCTCGCGCCCCTGGCGAAGCTGGAGAAGTGCTATTATCTCGAACTGTCGCGGAACAAGGTGACCGATATCGGCCCGCTTGCCGGCCTCAAAGGCGCGGTGGCGATTTATCTGCGCAACAACCAGGTATCCGACCTCAAGCCGCTGGCGGAACTCAAGCGGTTGCAGCGGCTCGACCTGCGGGGCTGTGGCGTTAACGATTTGTCGCCGCTAAAAAACTTGACCGAGTGGACGTACCTGATGCTCGACGGCAATAAGCTGACCGATCTGGCCGTGCTGGTCGAAATGGCCAAGGCCGACAACGCCGGTCAGAAGCGGTTTTCGCCGTTCTGGAACATTTACCTGTTCGGCAACCCGCTCGGCGACGCGGCCAAGGGACAAATCGAGGAACTCAAGAAGCTCGGCGGACGCGTGTCGCTTGAAGAAACGAAGTAGCCGGGATTCGGCATTCGGGATTCGGGGATTGGGATCGCGAGCAACGGACCTGTCACGAGCGCATCGCCTATGCCCGTCGATTCGCGGATCGCCGTTTACACCGGGTCGTTCGATCCGATCACGCTCGGGCATCTGAACGTCATCGAGCGGGCAAGCCGGCTGGTCGATCGGCTCATCGTCGGCATCGGCGTGAATCTTGAAAAGCAGTCGCTATTCACGCCGGAAGAGCGCGTCGCCCTCGTCGAGCTGGTGACCGCGCGCCTGGGAAACGTCGTGGTGAAGACGTTCACGGGCCTGGCCGTCAAGTTCGTTCGCGACTGCGGCGCGCGGGTGATCGTCCGCGGCATCCGCACGCTGACCGACATGGAAGCCGAGTTCACGATGACGCTCGCCAATCGCAAGCTCGACCCGGGCGTCGAAACGGTGTTCCTCATGGCCGACGAAGAGTTCAGCCACGTGTCGAGCACGCTCATCAAACAGATCACGCCGCTGGCCGGCGACGAAGAACTTTCGCGGTTCGTCCCCCGCGAGCTGATCGCGGCGATTCGAGCAAAAATCGCGGCCGCGGGAGGCTGAGCGGGCGCCGAGGAGTCAGCAGCGAGCCCGTGTACGGCGTCTTGCACTTTCAATTCGCCGAGCGACGATCTGCCGCGGATCTGCCAGCGCTGCCGAGGAACGTACCAACTCCCGCGACTGCCAGCACGGTGAGCGTACCCAGCACGCCGACGAGATTCGGATGCAACGGACACTCGTAGGGCTTCCAGGGCGAGTCGGCGGCGAGACCGCGGCAGAACACGCCCCAGGCGAGCACGGGCAACGATGCGAGCACGCCCGCGAGAGCGAACCGCGCCGGGACGCCGGGCAGCAACCACGCCAGCAGAAACAGGCCGAACATTCCTCCGCCCGCCACGCCGGCATATTGCCACCAGACGTCCATGATGGTCCGCGACGAGCCGGCGCCGAGCGAGAGATAAAGAAACACGGCCATCCCCGTGCCGAACGCGCCGATCGCGATCGTCCACAGCCGCAGCGAGAGGATTTCCGGCCACCGTGGCGCCGTTTTTCGCAACCGTTTCACGAAATCGCAATAAACGACCATCGAGCTCGAGTTCATGCCCGAGTCGACCGTGCTCATGGCCGCCGCGAGAATGGCCGCGATGATGAGTCCGGCGACGAATTCGGGCAGTTCATAGCGGATGTAGTTGGGCAAGACTTGATCGGCGGCGACGCTCGACACGGCCCGAGCCGATTCCGTCGCGGCGACGCCGGATCGTTTGATGTCCTCGATGTGCAGCCAGAGCGCTGTGCCGATCAGGCAAAAGAGAACGTTGAGCGGCTGATAGCCAAGCGCCCCGATCCAGATCGAATGGCCCGCGGCGCGATGATCCTTGGCGGCGAGCATCCGCTGGACGTAGTTCTGGTCGGCGCCGTAGTTGCGCATGTTCTCCGTGACGCCGTAGATCACGATCACCAGCACCGACGGAATCGCCCAGTCCCACAGGCCGGAGTCCGTCCAGTTGAGCCACTGGCCGAGATCGAAGCGTTCGGCGGGAATGTCGCCGAAGAAGCCTGCGATGCCGCCTTCGCGGTCGATCGTCAATTCGGCAAGCACCCACAATGCGCCGAACGTGAGCACGAACACTTGCACCACGTCGGTCCAGACGACGGCCCGAATGCCGCCGAGCACGTCGTAGACGATCACCACGAGCCCGGCGAGGACGAGAATACCGACGATCTTGACATCGACCCATTGGGCGGCCGAGAAGCGATCGGCCCAGGCAGCCGGCGGCTCGTCCCAGCGGAGCATCGGTTCGACCGCCAAAGCGACTAGCAACAGAACGTTTCCAATCCGGATCACTTGGAGCGTGACATACGACAGCGCTGCATAAGCTCGTGCCCAATAGCCGAAGCGGGATTCGAGCAGTTCGTACGCCGTAAGGCCCGCGGAGTTGCGGTAGAGCGGTACGAAGTAGCGAACCGCGACCAGCGCGGCAATCGGGGCCGTGGCGCCGAAAACGAATGCGTTCCAGTTGCCCTGCGAAAGCGTTTTCGCCGGCAGGCCGAGAAACGTGATGCTGCTCAAGAACGTGGCGAGCACGGACAGGCCGAGCGGCCAACCGGACATGTTGCGGTTGCCGATGGTATATCCTTCGACGTCACGGCTCTGGTCGGAAACGCGATAGCCGATCGCCAACATTCCGACGAGGTACAGGCCGATGATGAGAAGGTCGATTCGCATCGGCGCGACGGTGTGCTGGAGCGTCGGTTGAGCGGCGCGAAGTTCGGCGCGGCAAATGTCCTGGGGAGAGACGGCAACCCGGCCGATGGCAAACTCGTCTTGACCCAAAATGGATAAACTTGCTTAAATGCGCGGCGTCGGTGCTTTTGGGCGACTGCGAAGCGACGCAATCGACCGCGAAGCGGCGACGATTTGCCAACATAGGCAGAAGCGACTCGGCTTGCCAGGGCGCCGCGCGTCGAGTCGATTTCAGTTCGTCCGGCGCCCAAACCTCTGGAGCCACGGAAATGGCAACCAAGAAGCCGGCCGCCAAGAAGACGGCCACCAAGACGACTCGTTCGCCCAAGAAGTCGACCGCCAAGAAGAAGACGACGGCCAAGAAGTCGCCGAAGGCCAAGACCTCGAAGGCGAAGAAGTAGTCGCTCCCTGCCGCGGCGAGCCGGGTTCTCTGGCGAATGCCACGGCGGCCATCTGGCTCGTTGTCCTCGTTGTCGACGACGGACGGACGAAACGGGGCCCGAATCGCAGCAACAACGAGAAAGGCCGGTTGGCCGCCGCACGTAGGCGACCAACCGGCC
>QEVJ01000216.1 GCA_003576845.1 Planctomycetota bacterium | reverse complement strand
GCTGAGCAAGGCGTTTGTCGAGCCGGTGAAGGCGGCGGTGGAGGTCAGATAGGGGCTGGGGGCTGGGGATTGGGGCCTGGGGAGGATTCGGGTTTCGGGTTTCGGGTTTCGGGTTTCGGGGAAATGCAAACGCGGGCGGCCGACGGGGTTTCGGGTGGTGGCAGGTGGTTCGGGAAAAAAATCGAAGTGATTGCTGGGGAAATTCTTTGCATCGCCGCGGTGGTTGGTAGAATAAAAGCGCTGCGTTATTGCGATGGCTTGGGGTGACGGTCGTTGGGCGCGCCTTGGGGTTTGCGCTCAGCGCGACCGTTGACCCGGGCTGTGTCAGGCCAGTGCGGGTTGGAGTTCGTTGGCGGTGATGGGTCCTTTGCCGCTTGGCGTGACCTGCGAGTCTTTTCCTTTCGTTTTCATTGGGCGTTCGCCCGAGGTTGTCTGTCCGCTTGCGGTTTCGTGGCACGGTCCGGAGACCATGTCACAGCGCAGTACGGTCGGGAGATCGTGCCGCATCACAAATCCGTAGCGGCGCGGCGTCGCTTACCCGCCTGATTTATGCCACCCGGCGGTTCCAGCACTGGGTCTTCGCGAAACTCGGGCCAGCATGGTTCGGGGGCGGGTGGCGTTTTTGATCCGTTTGGGCCGGAGCCGACGCCGCCGGGCGGTTGGCCGAGCGACGACGAGCCGACGGTAATCTCGCCCAAGACCGGCTCGTCCGGACCAATGCCTATTCTGACGGGCCAGGAATGGGCCGAAGCGCTCGTCGGGCAGACGCTCGGGCATTACGACCTGATCGAGATCGTCGGCACGGGCGGCATGGGCGCCGTGTTTCGAGGGCACGACACGGCGCTCAACAAGACCGTCGCCGTGAAGGTGCTGTTGCCGAGTTCCGGCGACGACGAGGACCTGTTGCGGCGGTTCAAGAATGAGGCGCAGTCGGCGGCCCGCCTCGACCACGTTCATGCCGCGCGAGTTTATTACGTCGGCGAAGAGCGCGGACTGCACTACATCGTTTACGAGTACATCGAAGGGCGGAACATTCGCGATCTCGTCGTCTCCGGCGGGCCGCTCCCCGTCGACGAGGCACTGCGGTACACGTACCAGATTTCCGACACGCTCGCCCACGCGGCCGCGCGGGACGTGGTGCATCGGGACATCAAACCGTCGAACATCCTGGTGACGGACGACGGGATCGCGAAGCTGGTCGACATGGGACTGGCGCGGCTGCACCAGGTGGAGCATTCGGGCGGCGATCTGACGGCGAGCGGCGTGACGCTGGGGACGTTCGATTTCATTTCGCCGGAGCAAGCCCGCGATCCGCGGACGGCGGACACGCGGAGCGACATTTACTCGCTCGGCTGCACGCTGTATTTCATGCTGGCGGGTCAGCCGCCGTTTCCGTCGGGAACGGTGCTGCAGAAGCTGTTGCAACACGAAGGCGACGCGCCCCCGGATGTGCGGCAGCTTCGGGCCGATTGTCCGGACGAGCTCGCCGGCATCGTGCGGACGATGTTGGCCAAGAAGCCCGAGCACCGTTTTCAGACGCCGGCAGCGCTGATGAGCGAGCTGGCGAGCTTTGCGGAGCGGGCGGGGATCGGTTCGCTGGGGACCGCGGTCGTGCCCAGCGCGCCGCGACGGCGGAGCGATGCCGGCGCGCGGCGGCACGTGCCGTGGATCGTAGCGGGCGTGACGCTCGTGCTCCTGGTGATTTTCATCGACGCCCGATCGCGGACGACGGATCGGTCGACGCTATTCGAGCCGCTGCCGGAAACGGCGGGGTCAGCGAAGTCAACCGGGAATGGGGCTGACGCATCGCCGAGTCGCGAGGGAAGCACGCCGGGCGATTCGCGGAACGATTCGCCGGGCGCGGGGAATGCGAAGCCGCCGAGAGACGTGCGATCCGCCGATGTGCCGCGGGTCAACGGCGCGGCGGGGGCGAACCAGACGTCCGTTGCGTCGCCCGAACCGTCGGTTGTGGCGGATCGGGGGCATCCGTTGCGGGCGGAGCTTGGTGCCGCGGCGCGCGGTTCGACGCGAACGGCGCCCGTGGGCGAAGGGGCGAAATCCGGGGGCGACGAGTCGATAGCCGTTTCGGCCGCGCCCACCGCGGAGCGCGAGCGGGCGATTGCCGACGCGGGCGAATTGGCGGCGGACGGTCAGGTTGCGGACGCGGCCGGCGCGATCACGGTGGCGGTTGCTGCGTCCGCCGACGGCCGGAGCACGTTTGCGACGCTCGAAGCGGCGCTCGATGCGGCGTTCGAGCGGCTCGAAGATGCCGACCCGGTGTCCGGCGACCCGTTGCACGGCGACGACGCGGTGATTCGGGTCGTGTTGCGATACGATGGACCGATGGCGTCGCGGCCGCTGCGGATTGCGGGGGCGAACGTGGAAATCGCCGCTGGCGAGGGCTTTGCGCCGGGGCTGGTATTCCGGACCACGGCGGCGGAGCCAGCGGGCGACGGGCGCGGGATGATCTCGGTTGCCGACGGTGAGTTGTCGATCGACCGCGTGGCGATCGAGTTGGCGGTCGGCTCCGACGCGACGAGCGGCCCGGTGCTGTTCGATGTGCAAGAGGCGAACCTGGTCCGGGTGCGGGATTGTTCGCTAACGATCTCGGCGGCGAAGGGATCGAGCAACGGCCGGGCGAGCGGGGCGTTCTTCGCGATCGCGCCGGGGCGACCGGCAGGCGCGATGGCGATGGCCCCGGACATGCCGGAAATGAACGGGGCGATGCCACTGGTGACGATTCGGCTCGATCGCTGCGTCGTCCGCGGCGAAACGGGACTGTTGCGCGTCGGAGGGGCACGGAACGCGCGGCTTTCGTGGACGAACGGGCTGGCCGTGTTGGGCGGGCCGCTGCTGGCTGTCGACGCTTCGCGGCAACAGTTGCCGGGGGCGCACGTGCGGGCCATGTTGAGCCACGTGACAGCGGCGCTCCGGAGCAACCTCGTTGCGATCGCAAACGCGCAAACCGCGCCGTTCTTGCCGCTGGTGGAAATGGAGAGCTACGACGGGATCTTCGTCGGCGGGGATCAACCGCTGGTCCTGTCGCAGGGCGTCGACAGCGTTGAGGATTTCCGCGATCGGTTCCGGTGGAAGGGCGAGCGGAATTTTTACGACAACTGGCCGCGGCTGTGGCGGATTCACGGCGTCGGATTCGAGAGTGAACCGCAGGATATGACCTTTCGCGATTGGGCGACGCACTGGGGTCGGGCGGAGTCGGCGCCGTCGCTCGGGCCGGTGATCTGGCGAAACCCGATTTCCCTGGCGCGGCCGGCGCACGAGCAGCAATTGGCCGATTTTGCGCTTGTCGATACGGACGCGAACCCGGCGCGGGCGTCCGGCGAAAAAGGGGCGGACGCCGGAGCGCAGTTCGAACAGCTTCCGCCGCTCCCTTGGCCGGGACAGTTTTCGGCGCCGCCGCCAAAGGCGGACGCGGTTCCGCGTGACGCGGAGAAGGCGAGCGCGGCGACGCTCGGGGCGGACGCGCCGTAGCGGCTCGCGTTCTCGTTGCCCCTTCTTAGCGGGCGTCGATTCGGCCTATAAGATCGGCACCTGCCGTCCGGAAAAAGCTTATCGTACCGGCAGCTTTTTTCTTTGGTAATTTTCGTTGAAATCGCTGTGCGCGTCGGTTAGCATGTACATTCACGATAACCCGCACGCTCTGCGCGCGCGTTGCGTCGATTTTTCCGTTCGACAGGTCTGGTCGGCCTCGATCAGTTCGTTCACCTCTCTGGCATCGTTGGAGGTTTCCGTGGGTATCGCTCCTTCACTGCGCAACGGCACGCGCTTGCCGAAAGCTCGTTCGCAAGGAACGTCGTATATGAGCCGCATCTTAGGGCGATCGAAGCGCGGCCCGGGCCGCATGAAACGGGAAACTGGGAGCATCGAAGCACTCGAACCGCGGATGGTGCTTGCCGCGGCGAACTTGGTAATCAGCGAGTTTCTGGCGTCGAACAGCGGCGGTCTGCGCGACGAAGACGGTCAGGCTTCCGACTGGCTTGAGATTTACAACGCCGACTCGACGGCGGTGAACCTCGACGATTGGTATCTCACCGACAACGATCAGGCGCTCACCAAATGGGCATTCCCGGCCGCCACGATCGAGTCCGGCGAATACCTGATCGTGTTCGCCTCGGGCAAGAACCGCGCCGTCGTGGGCGGCGAACTGCACACGAACTTCAACTTGTCGGCGGGCGGCGAATATTTGGGGCTGGTCTACGACGATCCGGTGACTGGAATCGGGGTCGTTCACGATTTCAATCCGAATTTCGAGGCCCAAACGACGAACGTTTCGCACGGTTTCGACCAGCCGTTTTCGGAATCGGAATTGATTGGCCCGACAGCGCCCGTACAGGCGCTCGTTCCGTCCAGCGACGCGCTGGGCAACACGTGGACGCAGCCGGGCTTTACGCCGACGGGTTGGACGAACGGGACGAACGGCGTCGGCTGGCAGGACGGCACGGATTTCAACGGACTGATCAACACGGACGTCAAGACCCAAATGGACGGGATCAACGCGTCGGCGTACGTGCGGGTGCCGTTCGGCGGCGTCGATGCGTCGACGGTGCACAATTTGAGCTTGGACCTCAACTACGACGACGGTTACATCGCGTATCTCAACGGCACGGAAATCGCCCGCAACAATGCGCCGGCGGGAGCGACGTGGAATAGCAACGCGACGGGAGAACACGGCGGGATTCTTGCCCAAGTGGAATTCCCCACGTTTACGAGCACGGCGGGCTGGGCGTTCAACTCGAACAACGCCGGCGCGCTGCCGTCGATTACGAGCAATCGTTTGCGGGTGACGCCGGCGGTAGGTTCGCTCGGGAACTCTGCGTTCCGCGCGAATCCGATTCCGTTCGATCCCACGTATTACTCCTTCTCGACGAAGATGGCGATCGAGTTGTCGGCGCCGGGCGGGAGTTCCGATCCCGACGGTCCGGGCGCGGACGGCATGACGTTCGTCCTGCAAACCGACGGTCCGAACCGCGTCGGTCTGGCGGGCGGCGGCATCGGTCTGGACGGCGCGTTCACGCAGTACGTCGCCATCGAATTCGATACGTGGAACACCGGCTCGTTCGACCCGGACTCGGCGCTGGCGTCGCATATCGGCATCGACTCGAGCGCCGCGGGCGGGAACGTCGCGCGGGCGGCGGTGCCGCGGTTCAACGACGGCGGAATCCGCAACGTGTGGATCGACTATGACGGCCGCACGGACACGATGAACGTGTACTTCACGACGAGCGCGACGAAGCCGGCCACGCCGACCCTCACCGCGCAAATCGACCTGGCGGCGGTCTTCGGCGGGCTGCCGCAGTTGTACGCGGGCTTCACGGCCGGTACGGGCGGCGCGCTGAATATCCACGAGGTCGTGTCGTGGGAACTGACGAGCGGGGCGGGCAACGTGGGCCAGGGCGCGGAGACGATCGACATCACGGAGCACGCCCATCTGCTCAGCCCGGTGTCCAACGTGCTGGCGATTCACGCGATGAATCGCACGGCGAGCGACAACGACCCAAATTCGCTGTCGGACCGCGATTTCCTGGTGCGGCCGCAGTTGTTCGTGACGACGGTCTCGCCGATCGACCTGACGGAAGGACGGTACTTCGATCCGCCGACGCCCGGCGCGCCGAACGGCATCGGCACGGACGCGCCGAGCTTGCCGGTCGAGTTTTCCCGGCCCGGCGGAACCTTTGCGAGTTCGTTCCAACTCACGCTGTCCGCGGCGCCCGGCGCCGAAATTCGGTATACGACGAACAAATCCTTGCCGACGGCGTCGTCGACGCTGTATACGGGACCGATTACGGTCACGAACTCGACGTCGATTCGGGCGATTTCGATCGAGCCGGGCAAGGCCGCCAGCAAGCCGCAGACGCGCAATTACATCGCTCTCGATACGTCGGCCGTCAACTTCGAGTCGAATCTGCCAATTCTGGTATTCGATACGTTCGGCGCGGTTTCGATGAGCGACCGGGATCTAACCTACGTCGGCGCGTCGATTATCGAAGTCGGCCCGGACGGCATCGCGCGGATCACCGACGCAGCCCAATACGCGGGCCGCGGCGGCATCCGCCTCCGCGGGCAAACGTCGCAAGGCTTCCCGAAGCCGCCGTACGCTTACGAAACGTGGAACGAAGAGCAGTGCACGAGCCGGTTCGGCGTGGCGAAAGGCTGCGGCTTGAACGTGTCGCTCTTGGGAATGCCCGAGGAGTCGGATTGGGTCCTCAACAATCCGTATTCCGAAAAGCCGTTGATGCAGAATTATCTGGCGTACCACTGGTCGAACGAGATGGGTTTATACGCGTCGCGGACGCGGTTCGTGGAGGTGTTCGCCAACTTCAACGGCGACCCCAAGATTCGCTACAACCTCACGGCGGGGAACGCGGGAAACGTCACGCAGAACGACTATCTGGGCGTCTATCTGTTCATGGAGAAGATCAAGATCGACCCCGACCGCGTCGACATCGACGAGCTCGAGCCGAGCGACAACGCCGCGCCGAACATCACGGGCGGGTACATTTACAAGCGAGATAAGGTGGGGTACGGCGACGTGCCGTGGACGTCTTCCCGCGGCATCGACTACCGCTTGCACGATCCGGACGACAGCGCCGTGACGCCGACACAAAAGACGTGGCTCCGCAACTGGATCAACGAAATGGAGTCGGTGATCTATGGACCGAACTTCACCGATCCGGTGAACGGCTATGCCAAGTACATCGACGTCGACTCGTGGATCGACCACTGGATCGCCGTCGAGATGACGAAGAACATCGACGGGTTCCGGTTGAGCACGTACTACTCTAAGGAGCGGGACACGATCGATCCGAACACGGGCGAAGTGCTGGCCTACGGCAAGGTGACGATGGGTCCGCCGTGGGACTACAACCTGTCCTTGGGAAACGCCGACTATCTGTTGGGCAATCAGGCAACCGGCTGGTATCACTCGCAAAGCACGACGCTCAACGCGGGCACGGGATTGGGCGAAGGGGAGTACATTTACTTCCGCCGCCTGTTCCAGGACCCGAACTTCAAGCAGAAGGTCGTCGACCGCTGGCAGGAATTGCGGCAGGGCGTCTTCTCGAACGCGAACATCCTCAAGGACGTCAACGACACGATTGCGCTGCTCACCAACGGCAATCCGAACCCGGTGGCGACGGATAACCCGGCGCTGTGGACCGACGCGATCACGCGGAACTACAGCCGGTGGCGCGTGATCGGCACCTACCTGTGGCCGAACGGCTTCGTAGGGCAGTCGTACATGCAGGACGTGAACTGGATGCGCGACACGTTCTTGATGCCGCGTTTGGCGTGGATCGATAGCCAGTTCCTGGCGAAGCCGCTCGCCAATCAGAACGGCGGTCTGGTGCCAGAGGGATTCCAAGTCAGCCTCTCGGGTCCGGCGGGGGCACAGGTCTATTACACGACGGACGGCAGCGACCCGCGGACGGGTGGGGCCGTGATTCCCGGCACGCCGGGCACGACGATCTTGGCCCCGAACGCGCCGCTGAAGTGGCTCGTGCCGACGGACAACACGCTGGCGGGAACGTGGACTTCGCGGACGTTCAACGATATGGCCTGGGGTAGCGGCACGGGAGGTATCGGATACGAGCGCGGCGCCGGCTACGAGGGCGTCATCGGCACGAACATCGACACGGCGATGACGACGTCGACGACATTCTACAGCCGGTTCCATTTCAACGTGGCGAATCCCGCGTCCGTCAACCTTCTCAACTTGTTCATGCAGTACGACGACGGGTTCGTCGCGTATCTCAACGGCACGGAAGTCGCCCGCAGCACAACAGCGCCGGCCGGCACTCCGGGCTATAACGCGGTGGCGACGGACAATCCCGACGCGTCGGCGATCACACCGCAAACGTTCAATATCACCGCCTTCAAGAACCTGCTGGTCGCTGGCGACAACGTGCTGGCGATTCATGGTATCAACAGCGGAACCGGCAGCAGCGACTTGCTGATTCGGCCGGAGATTCAGATCAACGGTTCGCCGGATACGATCGTGCCGCCGGGGGTTGCTACGGGGGCGCTTTTGTATACGGGGCCGATTACGATCGACGAGAACACGCGGATCTTCGCCCGCTCGTATCGCAGCGCGACGAGCGATTTCAGCGGGCCGTTCGATGCGA
>QEVJ01000215.1 GCA_003576845.1 Planctomycetota bacterium | reverse complement strand
CTCCCGTCGGTTCATGGAAGTGGTTCAACAACCCATGAAACCACGAGACTCACGCGATGTTTTTCAACTCACCGCCGCAAAAGGGTGAATAAGTCGGGCACAGAATCGCCCGTGTTGCACGCAAAGGCGGTCGGACGGCGCGGGCGGCATCGTCGCGGGCGCGGTGTTCGATAGGTTCGGGCAATACTGCCCTATCCTTTTTTGGCCGATTGCGTCCGGCTTCTTTTCCGCCAGCCTTGCCGCCTTCCTTCATGCGTTCGATGGCGAATCGACGGCGCAGCCTACATGCACCGCAGCGCCGCCCGCCCTAACCGAGTGCTTCGCGAAATTGATCGACCGTCAGACCTGAAGCGCGAATCAGTCCCCGAAGCGTTCCACTTTTCAACGACTGGTTGCCGTGAACAGGAACAGAGAGCAAGTAGGCGTGACCATCTTTTTTCAAGATATGATGACTGCCCGTTACACGGTCAAGTTCAAAGCCGTGCGCAGCGAATGCCCGAATGGCATCCATGCCTGAAACGGAAGGGAGGCTAGACATTCACGACGATCCATCGTTCCTCAGCGCCGGGCGTTTTTTCGACTTCGGCATTGCCCCAAGGGATATCTCGCCCGCTGTCGAGGTATGCCCGAACGGCACCCGCAAACGCTTCTCCGACATTTGCAAGCGCTTCCTCGATCGTTTCGCCTTCGCTCACGACGCCAGGAAGGCGTGTTGCGTGCGCCGAATAACCGCCCTCCGATTCAGGGACAAGCAACACGCGGCATTCATACGCTCGGTCCGACAAGCTCACCCATTCCTGATTGATGGGTTCCACTGGACTACCAAGACGTTCTTCAAAAAGGCTAGTTGCCATTTTCTTGACCCTTGTTCTCGGAATGCTCGACTGTGATTCTGTGCAAGCCTAGCGGCTCGTCGTTCCAAAGCATTTCAAGCGCGAATGTACCCGCCCTCTCTGCCGGTAGCGATGGTAACGGGAAAGCCATCTCGCAGGTTGCAACTGGATCGTCACATTTAATGCCGAATGAAGTTTGAAACAGAGGTTTGTCGCTGCTTAGATCGACGTACCGCAATACGAAATGCTGTTCGCCGCGCACCTCTGTGAGACTCAGGTAGCAAAACGGCGAACCTGCGCGATGCCCACCGAGCGGGACCGGAATTAAAGTCATCGGTGCCGCGCCAGGGCTTGCATCAATCGTGCGCGTTGGCTGGTTAGTGAGTCGAATGCTGTGAAAAACTCCAGCGACGACGTACTTACCGGTCGTCGCGTCGCGATAAACGTGGTCTGCAACAAGCAAGGCTTGGAGTATCGGTTTCACGTTCTCACGCTGGCGCAAAACTAAACCCGCCATTCGCTGGGGAGCGGGCGGGTCCGGTCCAATGTTCCATCCCTTTCGCCTCAAGACATCCATGCCCGTCCGTGAGGCCGACCAATCTAGTATACGCGGACTTCGTACCTTACTAGGTAATCGGCACCGCCGCAACGAGAATTCCGGCCACGTCGGCAAGAATTGTCGTCCCCGTAGCGCCGGCGTAGCGCCGACGATCTTGCCGTTTCTCGCCGCGCATGAGAAAAGCCGTAAACCCTTATGGATTCACGGCTTACAAATGCCCCCCGAAGGACTCGAACCTTCAACCCTCTGATTAAGAGTCTAGCCAAGGGTCTACGCTGCGAATGCCCGGTCTACGGAAACCCTTGTTTTCTCGGCGTTTTCGCATGAGCGGGAGAGACCGAAGGGGCGCTGAATAGACCGGGCTTGGAAGGTTTTTGGAAGGTTGGCGCGGCGGAATGTAGAATCTCGGCATGAACGAAGTCGCCGAGAAACCCGCCGATCCGCCGAAAGTGAAGTGCGCCGAGTGTGGGTTTCTGGCGCTGCGGGATCACCATTCGCTGGCGCTGGTCGAAGCAACGGAACATTTCCGCACGACCGGCAACCGACCAACGACGCCGAGCGGGCAACTGGTCTATGCGAAGGGGATTCCGCCACTGTGTTTCGCGCGAGCCATCGACCTGCCCGCGACAATAGGCCAACCGCCGACAGACGATAGAATCAAGGCGACGATTGACGCGACGCGGTTGTGCCGGAACTTCACACCGTGGCAGCAAGGCTTTAGTCCCAAGGAACATCAAGAGATGGTCAATCAACAAATCATGCTCGATTGGCAGCGCGAACGCGAAGAGGCGGACCGCGCTTGGCGGACGGCTGAATCGACCCGTGCGCACCGATGGCAAATCGCCTTCCTTGCCGTCGCATTACTCGGCATCATCGTGGGGTTCATCGGCGGTATTGTCGCCGCAATGATCGGCCGCGGCAATTTCTGAACCCGTCGTACCTGCAACCAGCTTGCAATTCCCGCCCGATCCGGTTTAATGATTGCGTGGCCGTCCTCTGCTGCGGCGGCCGCAATCTGTTAGGACACGGTCCGCGACTAATTACCGCGGTCCGCGACTCGCCTGGGAGCCGGGCATCCCCTTGCACCGGCTGCCCGGGCGGTCGCAAACTTGCAAGGGGAATCAAGATGGCGACGGGACTGCCGCATCTCACGGCGAGGGTCGTTGAGTTGGCCGAAGCTTATTCTTTGCTGGCGACACTCGCCCAAGTTGCGCGAGATCGCGGCGTGAAAGGTGGGCAAAGAGGAAAGAATCGCGAGAAACCCGGCGTCCCGTCCGAACTAGTCGGCCAAACAGCTTCCAAGGTCAATAGTCTCTTGGATGCCTGTTTGGATGCGAAGCGATCGGTTGACCTTGCACCGCTCCAAGCCGTACATCCCGAGATTTGTTCTTTGGACAGACACCATGCGCTGAGTTGGACCGAACTGACGATAGGCATTGTTCGGTCGACGCTTGATGCTCTCGCGGTTTGCTACGCAAGGCGAGATGGTTCAACGGAATTGGACACGGACGCCGTGGCCGCAGATTGGTTCAATGCCGCGAGCATGGTTCTTGCCCTCGCCATTAGCGACGCCTCGGTGCTGGTAAACCTCGTTCGTAAAGAGGTCGCTTCAATTGACGAATTGAAGTTGCCGCCACTCGACGAAACACCAAGCGCATGGCCGGAGGTTACGCCAAGCGAACTCGCAAGATTACTGGGGATTTCGCTCCCAAAGTTGCGCGAGCGTACCGACAACGGCGGCGACATTCGCGTCGAGAAAATAACCCAAAGACGCTATAAAATTCACCCCGACGACTTGAATCGCGTTCGCGTCACGGCGGTTGAACGCGAGAGAACGAAGGCCATGATACAAGAGGCCCGCCGCGCGAGTTCTAATTAAGTGAATGAGTTGGATTTAAGTGCGCGTTATCCGCCGCGCAGATTTCCGGCGACGTATCCGCCTCTAAAGTGCGGATATGAGCACGACACTTATCACTCTCCGCGAAGCGGCTGAAGCCTTGCGAATGTCGCCGCAGCGATTGGGGCGACTCATTCGACGTGGCCAAATCCCGCATGTCATGCTGCCGGGCGACGACGTTCGCTTTGACGAGCGCGACTTGACGGCGTGGGTTGAATCGCGAAAAGCCGGCGTTGCCCCGCAAGCGGAGGTCGCGTCGCGATGAAACTCGAATTCTCCGAATCCGACCTTCGCCCGCTCGTGGCCCTCGTTGTCGAAGAGGTCGTGAGCAAGATTGGCGGCGTGCCGGACGACCGGCTCGCGTTCGAAGAAAGTGAAGCGGCCCGCCTGATTGGCGTGCCGAAGCACGTGTTGCGCGACTTGCGGCTGTCGGGCGGAATCGAGGCAAAGAAGTGCGGCAAGAGGGCGCTGTATCGGCGCGAAACGCTGTTGCGATACTTGGCAGGGAAATGAATAAGAAAGCCGCGGGGCGGACGGAAAATCGACCCCGCGGCGAAATCGAGGAACACCATGAATCATATCAAACATCGTCCGCCACGTCCAAGCCCCGGCCAATCGGGAACGCTCCGCGAGCAATTCGCGGCGATCGCGCTCTATCTGCGGCTGCCGGCGTACTATCGCCGATTCGACCCAAGCGATGCTTGGAAATTCGCTCGCCAGCGCGCCATGCTTCACGCAAGAAAGGCGGTGGCATGATGTTCGACCACGATTGGTTTGACCAGCAAGAGGAAATCGCCTGGGGCATCCTCGACGGCATGAGCCGCAGTGAGCGCGAAGCCTACTTTCTCTCGCAAGGTCTCACGTCGGACGGGCTACCCCTCGACGTGGAACTTGTCGAGGCCGCGGACTTGCTCGCCATGATCGACGGGAGGGCCAAGTAATGGGCCGACTCCCGACTACCCAAGAGGATGCGCGGTGGACTCCCTACGGCGACGATGGCGAGCCGACTCGGCCTGACGCACATGCCGATATCGTCGGCGCGTCGCCACCAGTGGACATTCTCGCCGAGTCGTGCGCGTTGGGTAGCGCCCTGATTGACGATGCGGCATTCGATGACGTGTCGGCCGTCGTGGGCGAGTTCGACTTCGCGGACGAAAAACACCAGATCATATTCCGCGCGATGAAGGCCGTGCGGGAGTCGGGCAAGCAAATCGACGTTACGACGATCCAATCGCAACTCAAAGCGACCGGCAAGCTGGGCGAAGCGGACGATCAAGTAATGCTCGGCGACCTGGCGAGATTGGCCGCGGACGTACCGCACTCCGCGTCGGCTCGGCACTACGCGGAATCCGTCCGCGATTCGTCCGACAAGCGGCGGCTGCATCGCTACGGCATCGAAGTTGCGCGTCAGGCGCTCAACGGCACGCCCGCCGGCAAGCTGCTGGAATTCGCCCGCAATCGCATCGACGCTTTTGCGACGCGGCCGGGCGAGTTGGATTTCGGCATTATGACGACGGCCGAATTGGACGCCGGCGACTACGACGTTGAATTCTACATTGAGGACGTGCTGGTTGCTCGGCAACCGATGATTCTGGCCGGCGCTAAAAAGAGCTTGAAGACGAGCATCTTGATCGCGATGGCCGTCGCGCTGGCGCTCGGCGACTTGTTCCTGCGGAAGTTCGTCGTCAACGGCGCGCGGCGCGTGCTGATTTTCAGCGGCGAGTCGGGCGCGGGCACGATCCGCGAAACCTGTCGCCGCGTCGTCAAGTCGCACGGCTACACGATGGCCGAACTGGGCAATCTTTACTGGTCCGTTCGCTTGCCGAGATTCGGCGACGCCGAGCATATCGACGCGCTGCGGGTGTTGCTCAAACGACACTCGATAGAAGTCGTGATTGTCGATCCGGCCTACTTGGCGCTTCCGTCGGACGAGCCGGGAAACTTGTTCGCGCAGGGCGCTCTACTCTCCGGCGTGACGGCCGCGTGCGAAGAGGCCGGAGCGACATTGATTCTGGCGCACCACACGAAGAAAAATGTCGTCAATCCATTTCAGCCGGTCGAGTTGGAAGACATCTCGTGGGCAGGATTTCAGGAGTGGACGCGCCAATGGGCGCTCGTCAGCCGTCGCACGCCGTACAACCCGGGGACCGGCGAGCATCGCCTGTGGCTGACGTTCGGCGGCAGCGTCGGCCATTCGTCGTTGTGGGGCCTGGACGTTAACGAAGGCGTCTACAGTCGCCATACGCCGCGGTTTTGGGAGCCGACCATTCGCACCGTGAACGACGCCCGCGAGACCGCGAAGCGCTGCGAAGAGAAGTCCAAGGCGGAAGCCAAAGAGAACAAAGAGGCCGACGCCCGGGCCGCGGTCCGTAAGGCACTCGCCAAGCAGCCAGACGGTTGCACGAAGACGGACCTAAAAGCGATGGCGCAACTCAATACGGATCGCCTCACGTTGGCGCTGACCCAGTTGCTGGACGCCGGACACGTTGAGGTCTGCGAGTTGAAGAAAAGCAAGGGCAAGTTCCCCGGCTACCGCCTGACGAATCGCGAGCTTGAAGTCGAGGCGAAGTTGGCGGCCGTTGACGGCGCTTACGAGTCTGCCGAATCCACCCCCGTGGCGAGCCAAAACCCAGACGAGTTCAACGACGAATTGGGCTTTTAATGGATACCCCACAAGTATTATCGGACACCCGGACAAAATACCCGGACAAATCGACTGTCCGGGTACGCGGATACCCGGACGGACAGCATCCCTATAAGGGGCTGTCCGGTGTCCGGGTATCTGCCGGACCCGTCCGGGCAAAGAAAGCTGTCCGGGTATCGGGCAAGCGAAATGGGCGGATCGTCCAACGGACGCTGTTCGACGCCCGGCCCGTGCCGACGGTCAAGGCCGGGTGGAAGCAACCAAAACACGACAAGGCGAGTGACCCAACATGGTTCCATACCTGGCAACCACCCGAGACTGAAGACCTTGACCTACGCCGAAAAGTGTTCGGCTACTAACCCCCGAAAGGAAATCCCCATGCACCCCCGCTACCAAACCCATGCCCGCCGTCGCGCCGCGATTCGCCTTGCTCGGCAACGCCGCACGGAGCGGCCCAACGCGGCCGTGACCGTCGAAGTCGAATTGCCGCTCGCCGCACTTGGCGGCGCGTCGCCCGTCGTGGGCGGCGAAGTCGAAACGCCCGTCGCCCGGCTGACGCTGGCCGAATGGCTCGCCCGTCCGGCCGTGGCGACGACGCTGTTCTAGTCCATTCCGACGAACCCCAAACCGAATCAACCGTAATGGCAAACGATCCCAACACGCAAACCGGCGACCGCTCGTTGACGTTCGGAGTGACGTTCTTCGGCGGTCGCTTCTACAGCATTGGCGACATCGCATTCGCGCTCGGGGTCAACACTGCCGACGTGTCCAAGTCGATCAAAGACGGCGGACTCGTGGCGATCCGAGTCGGCGACGAAGCGGTATGCGACGGCGACGCCGTGAATGCCTGGCTCGCGGACCAGCCGCTATGGAAACCCAAACCGTAAATCGCGGCCCTCGCGCCGCGTCCGCTCGCGACGATTTTCCTTCCGGTTTTGCGTCGCGGGCGGTTCTTACAAACGAAAACCGGACAATTGAAACCGGAGAGACTTTCCTATGGCCGTCAGTGAATTGATTCAGAAGTTGGTCGGGCGCCGCAAGGAGCGCGAGCAACACGCGAAGCAGACTTTCGATAGCGTTGTCGCCGCACTCGCGGATGGCGAAACCGTCGACGAACACGAGGTCGACGCGATGCTCGAAGCGTGCGGCAAAGAGCCGAGCGAATTGCAACTCGCCGTCGAACGATTGCAGCAACGCCGCGAAGCCGTCGCGAAGCTGGCGGAAGTCGATTCGATGCGGGCAGAGGAACGCGAGCACACGGCAACGGCCCAGCGGCTTGCCGCGGAACGCACGGCGTACCTGGAGCGCATCGGACCGGAAATCAAACGCGCGGCCGAACGGGCAAGCGAAGCCGCCGGCAACGCCAACGCGCTCGAATCGTGGGCGAAGCGCATTCTCGAATCGACGGCACCCGCAAGCATCGCCGCACGGATCGCCGAGCTTCAAGAGCTTCGCAAGCCGCTCTTGAAGAAACGCGATGCCCTTCGCGAGAAGACGCGACGTTCCGGCGGCAGTCCGCCGACAACGGCCGACGCGCTGTTCTCTGAGCAACAGATTGTCGTCCGGCTCGAATCGCGCGGACTGAGCGGCACGAGCGACCACGCCAAGCACGTGGAAATGGTGGCGCATTACGAAGCGAAGATGCAAACGCTTACGGCCGAGCTTGCGGACATCGAATCGCAACTCGCCGGGCTGGATGCCGAACAAGCCCAAGCGGAAGCGGAGCGGTACGTCGCGTGATTACCTACGCCAGCAATCACGAATCCCTGAATCGCGCAGCGCGTTGGGTGCAAATGGTCGGGGTGAACGAAGTCCCGCCGTTCGCGCCCTACGTGCTGGCAAGCGATGAGGTTCCTGAGTCGTTCCGCGGAATCGAAAACTGTGACGCCTACACGCGCGAGAACCTTGACGACGACCTAAAGCTATTCCTGCACGCGCAGGGCAAGTGGCATGGCTACAACTTCGCGACGATCGTGTTCCTGGACCGAATGACGGAGCGCAGCATTCGATTGACCGATGAGCGCGTGACCGGGCTTGTGCTACACGAGTTCGCTCACGCGGTCGAATCGCTCGCATGGTTCAAGTCGACTGCCGAGCAACGCGAAGCGGCCGGATTGCATGGCTTTACCGACGAAGCCGACGGCGCGTTGCGTTTTCATGGGCCGGCATGGCATCGGGCAGTCTGTCATATCGGTTATCGCGCGAGCCAAGC
>QEVJ01000214.1 GCA_003576845.1 Planctomycetota bacterium | reverse complement strand
GTCGTGGGCGGCGAGGTTGAGGTTGGCAGCGGCCGTAGCCATGTCGCGGCAATGGTCGCGCCAACGCTGTTGTTGCTCGGGGGTTTTGCCGTAGTGCCGTGCATTGGCGGCGGTCGGTTCGGCAAGGGCGGCGAGCGTGGCGGAGTGACCGGCGACTTCGCTGCGAAGTTTGGCAGAGGCGGCCCGGTCGCGGGCAGCGCGCTTGAGGCGGTTATCGACGAAGCGAATTTGCTTCATGAGCATGGGCGTCGTGTCGGCGGTTAGCGTATCGGCGGCGGAGCGCTCGGCGTTTGCGGAGGGAGCTTCGGCGGACTGTGTTTCGGTTGGTTTCGCGTCGCCGAGTAAGCGTTTGAGTTGGGCGTTCGCGGCGGCGGCTTTGGCGTGATCGCTATGGTTGGCGAGGATGTCGGCGGCGATTCGTTGCATGGCGGTCGCGTGCGGCTTGGCGGCGTGGTCGGCGGTGTGGCGGCTTAAGAGAGCGGCGAGGGCGGCGACGGTGGCGGCGTCTTTTTCGACGCGGGTTTGCTTGCTTTCGTCGTAGGCGTCGGCTTTGGCGAGCGAATCGTCGAGGCGATCGGCGTAAAAGCGGAGTTGGGCGACGACGTCGTCGACGTTGGGCTGGGGAGTTTCTTGCCGGCGCTGGTCGTTCGACGCGCGGACGACGAGAGCCCGCAAAGATACGAGCGAGGCGAGGGAGAGAACGGCGAATGCGGCCCAGGCGGAGGTCCGATGGTGTGTAGGCTTCACGTAGAAGGCTCCGAAGAATCGCGGGCAGGGGGTGAGTTGGGTTGGGAGGTTGGTTATTGTAGAGACAACTGCGCGTCGCCACCAACGAATCATCCGCAGATGGCGCAGATTTTCGCAGATTGGGCAGTTGGGGCGGCGGCGCTTGGGATGCTTTGTAATGTGCAGGCTCGGTTTTGAGGAGTTTTTGTGGTGGGTTGGATCACGACGCTCCGTCACTTTCCGAGTGGCGGCTACATTGTGGCGGCTTTTCTCGTCGTGGCGGCGCTGGGCGCCGCGGCGCATGGACAGGCGGGAATGCTCGAAGCGCAGCTCAACGAGGAGGACGCAGCGGCACTTGCGCGGGCGGCGCGGGAGTCGGGCGATGCCGGGCGCGGGGCGGTGGCGTTTCATCAAGCGCAGACGCTGTGTGCCAAGTGCCATGCGGTGGGAACGGAAAACGGCGGCGCGGCGAACGGGTTGGGGCCGAATCTTGCGGAACAGGACGCGCGGCGGACGGACGAGCTGCTCGTGGAGTCGATTCTCGCGCCGTCGAAGACGATTCGCGACGAGTATCGGGCCGTGAAGGTGCGGACGAACGACGGCCGCGCGGTAACGGGAATCGTTGCGGAGAAGTCGGCGAAGGCGCTGGTGCTGCGCGACTTGGAGCGGGACGGGGCACGGGTCGAGATTCCGCTCGACGCGATCGAAGAGCAGGCGGCGAGCGACGTATCGCCGATGCCCGTGGGATTGGCGAACCAACTGACGAGCCGGCAGCAGTTTTTGGACCTGGTGCGGTATCTGATCGAGATTCGCGACGGGGGCGCGGCGCGGGCGAAGGCGCTTGCGCCGCCGGCGTCGCTGTTGGCGCTGCGAGTGCCGGAGTACGAGGCGCGGGTCGATCATGCGGGGATGTTGCGGTCGCTCGATCGGGCCGCGTTCGAGCGGGGCCGCGAGATTTACGAGCGGTTGTGCATCAACTGTCACGGCACGCGGGAGCAGGCGGGGTCGCTGCCGACTTCGTTGCGGTTTGCGGAGGGGAAGTTCAAAGCGGGGAGCGATCCCTACGCGATGTATCAGACGCTGACGCGCGGGTTCGGAATGATGCCGCCGCAAACGTGGATGGTTCCGCAGCAGAAATACGACGCGATTCATTACATTCGCACGGCGTATTTGAAAGAACACAATCCGTCGCAATACGTCGAGGTCGACGAGAAGTACTTGGTTGCATTGCCAAAGGGGAATACGCGCGGGCCGGCGCCCAAGAAGATCGAGCCGTGGGCGACGATGGATTATGGGCCGGTGCTTGCGAACACGTATGAGATCGGCGGCGACGGGCGGAATTTTGCCTACAAGGGAATCGCGGTGCGGCTCGATGCCGGGCCGGGCGGCGTTTCGCGCGGGCGGGCGTGGATGGTGTTCGACCACGACACGATGCGCGTGGCCGCGGCGTGGACCGGGACCGGTTTCATCGACTGGAACGGGATTCACTTCAACGGGCGGCATCAGATTCATCCGCGGGTCGTCGGTGACGTGCATTTTGCGAATCCGACGGGGCCGGGTTGGGCGAATCCGGAGACGGGTTCGTTCGCGGACGACGAGCGGGTCGTGGGACGCGACGGGCGGAAATATGGCCCATTGCCGCGAGCTTGGGCGCAGTACAAGGGCTTGAATTACCACGGCGATCGGGCGGTGGTCGAATATGCGATCGGTGGAACGGACGTGCGCGAGATGCCGGGCGTTTGGATCGGCGAGAAAAACGAAGCGATCTTCACGCGAACGATGAACATCGGCCCGCGCGAAAGAGCGATGACGCTGGCGATCGCAACGCTGGGCGGCTCGCGGCGGATCGACGAGGCTCACGGCGGAATACGGGTTTCGCAAAGCGACGGCGGCGACGCATCGCTGCTTGTCGGCGCGACGGCGCCGATTTCGGGCAGCGCGTGGAAGTTGGTGGGCGATCGGATTTGCCTCAAGATTCCTGCGGGGAAAGAGCCGCTACGGTTCGTGCTGTGGACGACGCGGGGCGAGAACGGGGCGGCGCTCGGTGCATGGCGGGAGAAGCTGACGGACGCACAGAGGACGCCCGACCTGGCGAGCTTGCTATCCGGCGGTCCGGCGCGCTGGCCGCAGAAGCTTACGACGCAAGCGGTGCTGGACGACGACGCGGGGCCGTTCGCGGTCGATGTGCTGACGCATCCGGACGTGAATCCGTGGCTCGCGCAGACGCGGCTTACCGGCATCGACTTCTTGGACGACGCGGACAAGGCCGTCGTGTGCGCTTGGGACGGAGACGTGTGGCTGGTGAGCGGGTTGTCGAAGCCGGCGAATGGCGGCGTGCAGCGCGCGGCAAGCGGCGGAGTCGATCGGACGCTGACGTGGCAGCGGATTGCGAGCGGATTGTTTCAGCCGCTGGGAATCAAAGTCTATCGCGGTAAGGTGTACGTGACGTGCCGCGATCAGCTCGTCGTGCTGCACGACAAGAACGGCGACGGGGAGATCGACTGCTTCGAGTGCTTCAACAACGACCACCAGGTGACCGAGCACTTTCACGAGTTCGCGATGGGATTGCAGGTCGACGAGGCGGGCAATTTTTACTACGCAAAATCGGCGCGGCATGCGCTGCCGGCGATCGTGCCGCATCATGGGACGCTGCTGAAGGTGACCGCGGACGGATCGCGGACGGAGATCGTCGCCAATGGGTTTCGGGCGGCGAACGGCGTGTGTCTCAACGGCGATGGCTCGTTCGTCGTGACCGATCAGGAAGGCCATTGGATCCCGAAGAACAGGATCAATTGGGTGAAGCCGGGCGGGTTTTACGGAAACCTGTTCGGCTACCACGACGTTAAGGACTCGTCGGACGCGTCGATGCGGCAGCCGGTGTGCTGGATCACGAACAGCTTCGACCGTTCGCCGGCCGAGTTGCTGTGGACGCCGAAAGATACTTGGGGACCGCTCGCCGGCTCGCTCCTCAATCTGTCGTATGGCTACGGCAAGGTGTACGTCGTGCCGTTCGAGGAAGTGGCCGGCGAGAAGCAGGGCGGGATGTGCGCGCTGCCGATCGGACCGCTTCTGACCGGCGTGATGCGCGGGCGGTTCCATCCGGTCGATCGGCAGCTTTACGCCTGTGGGATGTTTGCCTGGGCGGGAAGCGCGACGCAACCGGGCGGGCTGTATCGGATTCGCTACACCGGCAAGCCGATGTACTTGCCGATCGGACTGCGAGCGCGGCGCGGGGTGATCGAAATTGCGCTGACCGACGCGCTCGATGCGAAAGCCGCGGCGGACGCGGGGCGGTATGCAATCAAGACGTGGTCGCTCAAGCGGACGGCGAACTACGGCTCGCAGCACTACGACGAGAAACCGCTGGCGGTCGACGTGGCGGAGTTGCTTGCGGACGGCAAGACCGTGCGGCTGCGGGTGAGCGAACTCAAACCGGCCTGGGGGATGGAGATCCTGTGCCGAATCAAGGGCGCGGACGGCAGCGAGCACGAGCGGGTGATTCACAACTCGGTGTTCGCGCTGGAGGAGTAAGCGCACCGGGAAGCCTTACCGGAGCGACCTCTGCCGCCCCGTCATGCTTCCGGCGTGAACCCGAGGACGATATCGAACTTCGCCGCCAGTTCGCCGATTTTCGAGTCTTTGATGGGCGCGAAGTCGACCGTGATGTTGTCGCGCTGTTTCTCGTCGCGGACGCTTCGCCAGATGAAGTCGCGCTCGTTGCGCTCCTTCTCGGCTTTGACGTAGCACTGCGTGGTGAACTTGTCGCGGCCCTTCATCTTCACGGCGAAGTGAATGTGCGGGGTGCGGCCGGGATAGGGCACGGGCTTGATCGTGCGGAAGTAATACTCGCCCGTCGACCCGGTGAGGAAGCGGCCGAAACCCTGGAAGTTCTTGTCCTGCTTGTCGGCGTTGCTCGTGCCGCTGTGCAGGTACGCGCCGTTGTGGTCGACCTGCCAGATTTCGACGACGGCGTTGCGGATCGGGTTGCCTTTGGCGTCGAGAATCTTGCCCGACAGATGCGTAATGTCGCCCACGGCCGGCGTGATGCCGTCGTTGATGACGAGGAGGTCGTTATCGGTATCGAGCGGGAGTTTGTCGGGATAGAACGGTCCCTCGGTTTGTGCCGGCGTGCGGGTCAATTCCTCGGCGAACGCCCCCGGCACGGCAAAGAACGCCGCGCCCAAAGCCATACCCCGCAACATGTCACGCCGAGAAGCCAAATGCAGACGCTGATTCATAATTCACCCAGTTCGTTGGTCGATCGACGTTTTAGTCGCTCCCTGCCACCGCAAAGGCGCAAAGAAGCAAAGAAGAAGACATTATGAACTACCGCATAAGACAGTCACCCGTCCTCTAATCCGCGCACGATTCTTTTGATGCCGTCTTTGACCAGGGGCACATGGAAGTTGATTAGCAGGCCCAGCTTGAACTCGAGAAGCTTCAGGTAAGTCATCAATTGAGCATCGTGAATCGGTAACAGCTTCTCAACAGCCTTGACTTCCACAATGACGCATTCGTCGACGATCAGATCGGCGCGATATCCGCACTCTAGCTTTACGCCTTTATAGATCACGGGCAATTCGACTTGCCGCCGAAAGGAAATCGAACGAATTGACAGTCCGTGGCAAAGGCACTGTTCATAGGCGGACTCCAAGAGGCCCGGCCCAAGACCGCGATGTACTTCGATCGCCGCCCCGACGATCTCCCGCGAAATGTCGTTGATTCGCCGCGCATCCACTGAGGATACCTCCGAAACAAGGGCACATTATCTGCCCCGAATCCCAGCACTATCACGAATCCTTCGCGTCTTTGCGCCTTTGCGGTTTGGATGGCCTACTCCGCGATACAGTACAACGACTCCCGTCCCCTTAAAAACAGTTCCTTGCCGACGGCGGCGGGCGAGGCGTCGATCGGTTCTTCGAGAACGTTGGTGGCGAGCGTTTCGAGTTTGTCGGCGTTCTCGATGACCATCGCCGTGCCGTTGCGGCCGACGAGATACACGCGCCCCGCCGCCCCCAGCGGCGACGCGTATGCTCCGCGAAGGCCCGAGAGCCGCTCCTGGTCGACGAGCGCCTTGCCCGTCGTCACGTCGAAGCACGAAATCGTGGCGTCGTTGCTCTTGAAGAAGTACAGCCGATTGCCGTACAAGAGCGGCGACGGCACGTACGGCGTGCTGCGGTTGTGCTTCCACAGAATCGCGTCGGTGTCGGTCAGATCGCCGGTCGCGCCGAGTTTGATGGCCAACAGCGCGCTGCCGCGATACCCGGTCGTCGCGTAGACGATCCCGTTGGCATGAACCGGACTGGGGATGGCGTTGCTCGTCAGGCCGGCACATTCCCAAATCAAGTCGCCCGTTTTGAGATCGTAGCTGCGGATGCGGTTCGTTGCGGACGTGACGACCTGGGCCGTTCCTTCGTGCTCGACGACGAGCGGCGTCGACCAGGTCGTCGGTTCGTCGCGCTCCTGCCGCCACAATTCTTCGCCGGTGAGTTTATCGAACGCGGCGATGAAGTCGTCGCCTTCGTGGTCCCACATCACGACGATCGTGTTGCCGTGGAGCGCGGGCGAGCTGCCTTCGCCGAAGCCGGCCCGCGTCTTCATCCGGCCCAAGTCCTTGGACCATAGGAGATTTCCCTGCATGTCGAGGCAATGCAGTCCGCGGGAACCAAAGCATGTGACGATGTGCCGGCCGTCGGTCACGGGCGAGTGCGACGAAAAGCCGTGGTCGCCATGATGGCCTTCGTGCGGCAACTCTTCCTTGACTTTCGTGCGCCAGAGTTCCTTACCGGTCGCCCGGTCGAGCGCGATCACCTCGAACTGGTGCACCTTGGTTGGGCGGACCGATCCGAACCCGCCACGACCGCCGGGACCGCGTCCACCCGGGGGGCCGAACCCCGGACCGCCGGGGCGCGGACGGTCCTCTCGTCGTGGTTGGTCGTCGCGCCGCGGCCCCTCCTCGCGCGGCGGTTGCTGCGGTGCTTGCGTCTGTTGCGCAACGCGAATCGGCACGGCCGCGGGCTTCTCGGCGGCGGCATCTTTGGCCTCTCCGTTTGGCTCGTCCCGCTTCTCGGCCGGCGGTTCCACCGGAATCGCCGCGTGAATGAGCACCAGGCTTTCCCAAATCACGGGCGTCGAGGAACCGTGCCCGGGCAATTTCACCTTCCATTTGACGTTCTTCGTCTCGCTCCATTGCACCGGCGGATCGGCCTTCGGCGCTTCGCCCGTCGCTAGCGGTCCGCGCCATTGCGGCCAGTTCGCCAGGACATCTTGCGACCGGGCGTTCCCCGCCGCGAGACAGACTCCGACAACCGCCATCGCCAACCATCGCTTTCGATTCTCGGCACACCGCATGACCACGCTCCGCAAGGAAATCGAGACGAGAAACGGCACTCAATCGCGACTTTGTCAACCGACCGCACACCAAGGCGTGCGATTTCGCGCTATTCTAACCCCAACCCGCGCGCCGAGTTACGCGAAATCGCCTTCCGCGACCGCCGACTGGCGTTTCTACAGCGGCGCGGGCAAGTCACGCCGCGAGAAGATCATCGCTGCCGCCACATATCCCGCCAGCCCCAGCCCGAGCAGCGTCCCGTTGTATTGCCAGAACAGATTTCGCATCGCCTCCGCGTCGGTGACGAACATCGGCGCCTTGAATAGCGAGAACACCGTGTACGGCTTGAGCCAGGCAAACCGCTCGACCATCAGGCTGACGATCTCAACGATCTTCTGCACCAGGAACGCGGCACAAACGATCCCAATCGTCCGCCAGCGATAGCGATCCGCCGCCGAGAGCGCCGTCGTCGCGCCGGCCAGGAAAAACCCGAACGCCATCGTGTTCGCGGCGGCCGGCAGAAACACCTTGGCCGTCGCCTTGGTGTCGAGCGTCACGAGTTCCATGCCGATCGCCAACCCGGCCCACGACCCAAACGCGATCGCCGCGCAGCCGAGGACCGTCACGACCGCGTTCGCCGACAGCACCGCCCGCCGCGAAACGGGTTGGGCGAGCAGCATTTCCATCGTCCCCCGCGAAAGCTCGCCGCTCACCGCGTCTGACCCCCGCCCGATGCTCCACGCCGCCAGCACGAGCAGGATGATCGGCTCGTTGTAGCTCATGGCGATCCGGCCTTCGATCGTCAGCCACTGGGCGACGGGAATCGGCGAGAGTGCGACGATCGGCTTGGGCAGCGCGCCGACGATCGTCGCAAATTGCCGCATCGGAATCTGCGACACGAGCCACACGTACAGCCACTCGAACGCAAACACCAAGAGCACGGAACCGAGCAACAGCCACCGCGCCTCGTAAAACGCCTTCCGCAGCAACGTGCCGTTCATCGCCGATACTCCCTGCGCGTATTCTCGTCCGGCATATCAACCTCGGTCGCGAATCAAAGCGGGTTAGTTTCTTAACACAGCGTGGCCTAATCGGCCACAACCAAAAAATAGGCGCTTCACGTCGAAAGCCTCATGATGGTGTTGTCACACAACCTATCAGAAAGGCACCGCC
>QEVJ01000213.1 GCA_003576845.1 Planctomycetota bacterium | reverse complement strand
TCGCGCCGATCAGCATGCTGGCGCGCGTACCACGCAGGAGGCCGACGACGGTTCGATTACGGTCGAGATGGAAGTCAAGGAAAAGGACAAGACCGAGCCCAAATCGTTTGCCGCGGCGAACGAAAGCGAGCTCGAAGAGAAATTTCCCGCGGCTTACGAGGCGTATAAGAAATACAAATCGAGCAAAATGGCCCCGCGCGACTACGCGCTCGTGCCGCTGTTCATCGCGATGACGGCGATTTGCTGGGGCGCGTATGGCCCGGTGTTGCACAAGGGCCAGGTGGCGATGCTCGGCAGCCGTTTGCGGCCGCTGATTTGCGTCGGACTCGCGTACTTCATTATCGGCGTGCTCGTTCCGATGGCGCTGCTCGGGGCGCTCGAACCCGATCAAGCGTTCAACACGAAGGGCGTGTTGTGGAGTCTGGCGGGGGGCGCGGCCGGAGCGTTCGGCGCGCTGGGCGTCATCATGGCCTTCAACTTCGGCGGCAAACCGATCTATGTCATGCCGCTCGTGTTCGGCTGCGCTCCGGTCATCAACTCGTTTGTCGAGATCGTGAGCCAGGACCTGTACGCACAGATCAGTCCGCTGTTTTATGCGGGTCTCATCATCGTGATCGTCGGGGCGGTGATCGTGCTCGTGTTCGCGCCGCGGGGAACGCCGCACGGTCCGCCGGCGGGAACGACGCCGGCCGCTTCCCCGGCGAAATGACGAAGGTGTCGGGTGACGTTGTAGGGCGGGTCGTGTGAATTCCCGCGGCGACGCTACGTCACTTCCAGGCGGTTCTCGATCGCCCCGATGCCGTCGATTTTGCGGAGGATTTCTTGAGCGAGCTGCTTGAGGTAGAAGCTGCGGACCTTGCCCGAGATTACGACCTTGCCGTCGACGCTGTGGCAGGAAACGTTGTCGAGGCCATTGCGGCGGGCGAGAGCGGTCTGGCATTGAGCGTGGGCGGAAACTCGGCGGGCGCGCAAGCGTTCCAATCGTGGAGCGTGAAAGAGAGTTGTCGACGGTTCGGTCATGGTTGCCATACGCGGGTGACTCCTCGTTGCGCATCTGTTGTCTGTCGCCGTATGCCGCGCCGCGACAGCATGTCCATCGGGATGCCTGGTTTCGGCTCGACCAGACTGGTCGCGATCCGCGCGGTCCGGCAAACGACAGGATTATCGAACGGCCCGATTTGCGGCCGCATCCGACGTGCAGGGCGCGGATTACGCAAATCCGGTGCCTATTGGAAAGACACGCATGCGCGGCGAAGGTTCAAGCGGATTCGACGCGTTCGGCGGCCCAGCCTGCAGTGCGGGCGGCCTGGTGGTCGTTTGCTTCGTCGTCGCCGACGAGCAGGAGTTCGGCAGCGCTGAGGTGGAGCGTGGCTTCGATTGCCCGAAAGAAGTTGGGGCTCGGTTTGCGCCAACCGATTTCGGACGAGAAAAAGGCGTTTTCGCGGGCGTTTGGGTTTAAATCCGGCAAGTCGGCGAGAATCCGCCTTAGCCGGGCATCGAAGTTCGACGCGACGCCGACGATGAGTCCTGCGTTGCGTGCCGCGGCGAGTTTCTCGCGAGCGGCGTCGATCAACGCCCAGTTTTCCGCGTGGGCGAAATGGTCCCACAGCGCGTCGAACAACTGCGGCCCGTGCGGCGGGTCGGCGAAGACCTCGGCCACGATATCTTGCCAGCGGCGGCGTTCGCGGGCTTCGTCGGTGACCCAATTTGAGTCTCGATCGATCGCCTCTTGCCTTGCGAACGCGGCGTGGAAGCGATGTTCGACTTGCGACGTCGAGAGTCCGCGATCGGCCCCGAATCGCCGCGCGGCGGACAGGTACGCTTCCGCCACTTTCGGCTCCGGGCGAATCAACGTTCCGACGGCGTCGAACAGGACCGCCCGTATTGGATCGCCGGGGTGAGGCATGAGGGTGGAGGTTAGAGGTTAGAGGTTGGATGGCGTGCGGCGTGGACGAATGCGAATTGTGAATGGAAAATGGTGAATTGTGAATTGTAAACGAGTTCGGCGCGATTCGCGCGACTACATTCACCATTCACAATTCACCAATTACCACTCGCAATTCTCCTCTCCTCGACCCCTGCCTGCTGCCGTGCCCGAGCTTCCTGAAGTTGAGACGATGCGTCGCGGGATTTTGCCGATCGTGGGCTTGACGGTCGCGGATGTCGCGCGCGTGGCTTGTCCGCGGAAGCCGATCGAGGTGGCGCCGCGGATCGACGTGTTTCGGCGGCGCGCGGTGGGGCGGAGGATCGTCGACGTGCGGCGGGCGGGCAAGCGGGTGCTCGTCGTGCTCGACACGGACGACGCGATCGTGTTCGAGCCGCGGATGACGGGGCTGGTGCTGATTGCGGACCCTCCGGACGCGACGTATCTGCGGATTCGCATCGGGCTGGAGCCGGACGCAGGAGGCGGAGAAACGCCGCGCGAACTTTGGTTTTGGGACCGCCGCGGGCTGGGCAACGTTCGGTTGCTTTCCGCGACCGAGCAAGCGGCCGCGTTCGGTCCGCCCCGGCTCGGTCCCGACGCGCTTTCGATCACGCTCGACGAGCTGCGGGCGCATCTCTGCCAGTCGCGGCGTCCGATCAAGGTGGCGTTGCTCGACCAACGTGCGCTTGCCGGGGTGGGGAACCTTTACGCCAGCGAAATGCTGCATCGGGCGGCGATCCATCCGGCGCGGCCGTGCGACCGGCTTCGCGCGGGACAATGGTCTCGGCTGCACGCGGCCTTGGGTGAAGTTCTCCGCGAGGCGATCGCCCACGAAGGCTCGACGCTTTCGGACGGCACGTATCGCAACGCGCTCAATCAGGCCGGCGGTTATCAGAATTGCCACCGGGTATACGACCGCGAGAACGAGCCGTGCCCCGCGTGCCGGACGGCGCGGATTCGGCGGATCGTTCAAGCGCAGCGGGCGACGTTTTTTTGTCCAAAGTGCCAGCGAGCGCCGCGGTAGAATAATGGAGAATAACGGTGGGTGGTAAATGGTGAATTGTGAATTGTGAATTGTGAATGGTGAGCGGTGTTTCGTCCTGCTGCCGCTGCCGAATCCTAAATCCTGAATCCCGACCCCCGACCATGCACCCGCTCCGGACCGAAATCGCCGCGATTCGCCGTCGCGCTCGCTGCTTGGGCTTTGTGCAGGGAGCGAGCCGATTCGTTGCGATGGCGTCGGCGGGGGCGATTGCGTGGATGGTTTCGGACTACGTTTTTCGCTACCAGGAGCAGGGCATCCGGGCGCTTGGGCTGGTTGCGGTGGCAGGCGTCGCGGTTTGGGCGGCGTTCGAGCATCTCGTTCCGCTCTTGGCCTGGCGGTTGTCTCCCGTCGACGTGGCGCGGGTTGTCGATGCGCGCGTTCCGGCGCTTGCGCACCGGGCAGCCAGCGCGCTCGAGTTTGCCGAGCTGGCCGCGGTGAGCGGTACGCCGGGTTCGTTCAGGGGCGATGCGGCCGCGACGTCCGGTTCGCGGCGGCTGCGCGAAGCGGTCGTTGCGGAGGCGAGTTTGGCGATGTCGGACGCGCGGCTGGACACTGTGCTGGACTATCGGCCGACGCTACGCGCGGTTGCTACGGCGCTCGCGGTATTGTCGGCAGGGGCGGCGCTGTTTGCGGGGTCGCCGGAGAATGCGCGGCTGGCGCTTGCGCGGTTCGTCAATCCGACGAGCGACGTGCCGTGGCCGCCGCGGCATCGACTGGCGTTCGATCCGGCGGTCGACCGTCTGGCTCAGGGCGATGCGTTCGAGATTCGCGTTGTCGAGCGGGACGGCAATTTGCCGGACGAGGTGTGGATGGAATATGCAGACGCGGCGGACGCAGCGGACGCGGGCGCGAGCGAGCCGCCGAGTCTCGATGCGGCCGAGGCGCGGGTCGCGATGCAGCGCGTGGGGGACGCGATGATCGCCCGGCGGGAGAACGTGCGAACGAGTTTCTGGTATCGCGCGACGGGCGGCGACGACACGGCGATGCCGTGGCGAAAGCTCGAAGTCGTCGAATCGCCGCGGCTGGCGACGTGTCAGATCGTGGTGCACGCGCCGGAGTATACCGCTTGGCCGCCGATGGCGTCGCCGCGGGCGATTCGGGCGCTCGTCGGTTCGCGCGTCGGCATCGATGCAGAGGCCAATCGTCCGCTTGCGAGCGCCGCGGTCGTGCTCGAATCGGGCGTGCGGATTCCGCTGGCAATCGATTCGTCGGGAAGGCGTGTGTCGCTGGCGGCGGACGGGGTAGGCGGGTGGACGGTCGACGACTCGCGTTCGTACCAGTTCGAGCTGGTCGCCCGCGACGGCACGCGCTCGCGGTCGTCGGACGAGCGGTGGGAGCTTCAACCGATCGTGGACTTGCCGCCCGTGGTGGCGATCGAGTCGCCGCCGGCGGTCGTGTATGCGACGCCACAGGCCCGGATTCGGCTGCGCGTGGCGGCGAGCGACGATCTGGCGCTATCGCGCGTTTCGCTCGTGCGGCGACTGGTGCGTGGGGCATCACCGGTTGTGGCGGAGGGCGAAGCGAACGCGGACCGCGCGGAGCAGGCGTTCGAGACCTTTAGGGCGACGAAGCCCGCCGCCGAGCCGCGCGACGGCGAACATCCGCTCGCACGCTGGCCGCGGGATCATCGCATAGGTCCGGTAAACGCGGAGTGGCGTCTCGCGTCGCTGGCGCCGCAGGCCGGCGATACGATCGAGTACGAAGCGGTCGCGGTCGATCGCGGCGGGAGGGAAACGCGCAGCCCGACGCAGCGGATACTCGTGGTTTCGCCGCAGGAATTTCTCGATCGCGCGATCGATCAGCAGGCTCACATTGCGGAGCAGCTTCTGCGGGCGATCGAGCTGGCGCGGCAATCGCAGCGTTCGTTGGCGGCGCTGCGCGTGAAAGTTCAGCAAAGCGGGACGCTTTCGGACGCCGACGCCGATGCGCTGCGGGCCGTGGAAACGGAGCATCGCCAAGTCGTGCGGATTCTCGTCGAGCCGGCGACGGGCGTCGCGCCGCTGTGCGAGGCGCTCTTGGCCGATCTCGATGCGAACGGCGTCGCTTTGCCCGACAGCAATCGCCGCGTCGAGCAGATTCGGTCGGAAATCCGCCGGCTGGAGCGCGAGGAGTTCGGTCCGTTCGATCGGGCGTTTGCGGACGTGTGGACGGCGCTGCGGGCGTCGCGACCTTCGGCGGCGTCGCTCGCTGCGGCGCTGGCGGGCGCGATTGCGCGTCACGACCGGATTGTGGACACGCTTGCGGCGTTGCACGAGGCGCTGGCCCATTGGGACAACGTTCGCCGCGTTTCGCGCGAGGCGGCCGAGATTCGCCGGATCGAGCAGGGCTTGTTGAGCCGTTCGATCGAACTGGCGCGGACGACGCTCGGCGTGCGAATCGACGACCTTCCGGCCGATACGCGGGCGGAGTTGGTCCAGCTCGTCGAGTCGCAACGGGACCTGCGCCGCCGGCTCGATCGGATCCAGTCGCGGATGGACAAATTGCTGGCGAGCGTATCGACCGACGATCCACACGCCGCGGGCATTCTGACCGACGCGCTCGATTTCCTGGCCACGAATCCGATCGCCGGACAACTTTCGACCGCGGCCGACCAGATCGCGGCGAACCGGCTGGGCCAAGCGGCCGAAACGCAGACGACGGCGGTCCGATTGCTCGGCGAACTGCTGGCGCTGCTCGACAATCGGCCGGAGACGGATCCCGAGCGGCTGGCCGAACGTTTGGCCGCCGCGTCGAAGCGGCTCGAAGAACTTCGCCGCGAGTTCGGGCTTGTCGCGCCGGGCGTTCGCGAGGCGGCCGGCATCGACGAGCGAGCGCAACGGGCGGCGGCTGCCGCGCGGCTCGATCCGGTGGCCAAGGCGCTTTCTCGTGATCTTGCGCGACTGGCGCGCGAGACCGTGCGGCTCGATGCTCTGCAAGCGGGCGAGCGGATTGCCCGTTCTGCGGCGGCGCTCGATGGCATTGCGGCGGCGGTCGTCGAGCGTGCTGCCGGTGTGCCTGCGACGACGAAGGCGATCGAAGCGGACCTGGCGGCGGCGGCGAATTTGCTTGCGGCGGCGGCGCGGCGTTTGGAATCGCAGCGGATTCGCGAGCATCTGGCGACGATTGCGGAGGCGGCGGCCGGCATCTTGCGACGCCAGGAGATGCTGCTCGCGGAATCGAAGGGGTTCGAGCAGTTCGCGACATCGGCGACGGCCGACGCTTGGAAGAACGCCACGGCGGACGCGATCGAGCGGCAAGAGGCGCTGGCCGTCGAAACGGGCGCGCTTGCCGCGACGGCGAAGGTCGAGGCGTTTGGCGTTGCGCTGCGAACCGCGGCGGACGAAATGCGCGAGGCCGCCGGATTGCTCGGCGCGGCGCGGACGCTTGGGCGGGCGGCGGACCTGCAACGGCTGGCGATCGGCCGGCTGCGGCAACTTGTGGCGGCGACTGCGCCGGTGGAGGCGCCGCCCGATGCTCCGCCGCCGCCGCCGCACGATCCCGATGCGGAACCTGCGGTGCCGCCACCGGGGGCCGTTCACGTCGTCGAGGAATTGCGGCTCGTGCGGGCGATGCAGGCGGCGCTCAACGACCGGACGGCGGCGTTTCATGCCCTTGCGGGAAACGCCGCGCCGACCGAGGAGGCGCGGCGGCAACTTGCGGCGCTCGCGGCCGAGCAGCAGCGGCTTGCGGAGTTGTTCCGCAAGCTGTTCGTGGACGTGAACAACCCGGCGGCGAGCGATGCGCCCAGCGACGACCAGCAGCGACCAACGATTCCGAGCGACGACGCGCCGTCGCCGATTGGGCCGTGAACTAGCGGGCCGGGTGGTTGTGACGAGAGTACAATTCGGCTGGAGCCATACGCCATGAACGCGAGAAATCATGCTTATCGTTGGATTGTGGCCGCTGTCGCCGCGGTGTTTGTCGGCGGAGGGATGATTCCGCGGATCGCTGCGGGCGAGGACGGGGCGATTGGGCCGGCCGAGCCGGCGCGGGCGATTCGTGCGCCCGAGCCGGGCGCTTCGGCGGCGGCGCAGGCCGGTTCGTGGGAGACGATCGCCGCCACGATGCAATCGGCGCAAACGCTGCTTACCGCGGGCGACGCGGGCAGCGCGACGCAGCGGCGGCAGCGGGAGGCGCTTGCGCATCTCGACGCGCTCATCGCCGCGGCGGCCGCAAGCGCGGCTGCGCAAGCGTCCGAGCCGAGCGATTCGGGCAGCGGCGATCCCGCGGCGTCGCCGGGGAATGCGACGGGCACGGACGGTAGGGCGGCGAATCCCAACGCGGTCGAGAGCGTCGAGCGGCACGGCGAAGTCAAAGTCGAAACGCCCGAAGCCGCGGCGCCGCGGCGCACGGCGGCGGAAGAGTTTTGGGGCCGGCTGCCGCAGCACGTCCGCGAGCGCGTGCTGCAATCGGCCCAAACCCGCGGAGTGCCGAAGTATCGGGCGGCGATCGAGGAGTATTTTCAGCGGCTGCTGGAGAGCGAGGCGCGTCGGCCGGAGTAGGCGGGGAAGGGATTCAGGATTCGGGATTCGGGATTCGGGATTCGGGGGCAGGAGAAGGCTTCGCCTTGTAGAAGTTGGGCTTCGGCTCGCTGATCGCAACTCCTGTCTCCTTTCTCCTGGCTCCGGCCTGCTGGATACTCGCTTACGAACGCGGATCGCATTCGCCAAGAAAGTTCGCCTAGGTGTAAAATTCTTCGTAGACTTTTGGGCGGGAATTTGGTAGGTTCGGCGGTGCGTTTGTGCGCGGGTTGCGGTGCGGCGGATGGGTTTGCGGCGATGGTGTCGGGCGCTGCGATTGGGCGCTACAATTGGGAGCTCGGCGCGGTTTTTTGCTTTGCGTTTTGCGCGGGACGGCGGCGGGAGTTTTTCAATACTTTCCGTGGGGTCCCCCTGGCGCGCGTTGATAATCCTGGAGGGAAATGGCAAGGGTTTTTGTGTCGACGAACCGAGAAAATCGTGGCGGGACTCCCCGGACGAGGGAATTATTCAACACTTCTCGCGTTTTTTTGGGGCGGGGCGGTTGGCGGTGAGGTCGGCGGCGAGGATTGGAGACCTCACGGTCGGGCGGATGGCACGGTCGGGAGATCGTGCGATAAGGAGTGTTTGCTTCACCACTACGGAATCGCGATCGGTACTTTCCGCAGCGAGGTTGCACCGGCACGAAAGATGGTTGGCGACGCCGGCGCTAAACGCGGTTCCACTGAGATCGAATAACGGTAACAGTTTAGCCGTCTGAAGCACTCACGGCGGCAAGCCGGGGAGTTTGCCGGTGGTTAGGTATTCGCGGATGGCGTTGGTGATTGTTTTCAGT